>NZ_MWQJ01000009.1:0-190760 GCF_002210405.1 Fibrobacter sp. UWB3 | reverse complement strand
CCAGGATCAAACTCTTCATTGATTTTCTAAATAGTCTGTCCTGTTTTTCGTAAATAGACTTCCAAGAAATTTTCTTGGGCCGTCACTAAGCACATCTCCGATTCCTTCAATCTTCCCGAAAGTCTCGCGGGCTTTCGTCTCTCGTTCAGGTCGTTTTGGGTGACCCGTTCGAGGGTGAGACCAATTATAGAATTTTCAGGAATAAAAACAAGGGGTCAGCGTAAAAAAAATCAACTTTTTTTCACTTTTTTCGATAAAAACGGGTTGTCTTCCGGTTCTACATCATGATATTCACATTCTATTCACCACTTTTTTAAGGGCACCCCAAAAGAAAAAGGGCAATTTGCCCTTTTCAAGTCCAATTTTTGGAGAAAAAATTTTCTGAGAGTCCTAAAAATGCCCCTTTTAAGGAGCAACTACCCTATTATGGATATATTCCAAAGGGTTTGTACAAGTATCCAAGTCTACTTCAGTCGATTTCACCTGCCAACGGAACCACGTCAACTGTCGTTTTGCGTAATTTCGCGTTTTTCGCTTAACTTCTTCGAGGACAGATAGCACTTGATTGCCGTCTTTTGCACACAAAAGTTCTTTATAGCCGAGACTCTGCCATGCAGGAGCGTCTAACGGCACGGTTTTAGCAAGTTCATGAATTTCATCAAGCCAACCATCTGTCATCATCTGGTCCACGCGAGCATCGATCCGCGCATAAAGGTTTTCGCGACTACGGTTCAACCAGAACACAGGCAGTTCACCAATACCACCTTCACGTTCCTTTTGCCAATCCGAGAGCTTACGCCTCGTCAGCTGAAACACTTCCAAGACGCGTATAATGCGCTGGACATTGTTCAGTTCAACTTTTTCCATCGCTTCGGGGTCTGCCTGTTTTGCCTTTTCGTATAAAGTTTTACTTCCAAACTTAGCAGCATCGTCTTCAAAAGACTTGCGCACGGATTCTTCGATTTTGGGAATCTGTGGAAGTCCAAGCATTAAGGACTGGAGATAAAGGCCAGTTCCCCCAACCAAGATGTAATTTTGACCTGGGTTATCGGCTAAAAGCTTTTTCACATTTGCACAAAAATCGCCCGCAGAAAATGCCTGACGAGGATCCAGGAAATCAACTAGATGGTGTTTTACCCTAGCCATATCTTTTAACGACGGCTGGGCAGTTCCAATGGCAAAGCCCTTGTAGATTTGACGTGAATCCACGCCGATAATTTCGGCATTAAAGCGTTCCGCCAGTTCCAGTGAAAGGCGAGACTTGCCAACACCGGTAGCTCCAACAAGTGCAAATAGAATAGGCATGGACTCAATGTAGTTATATTTATATATGAAATGATCAAACTAAAACACATTGTCGCACTTTTTTTAGCGTCGGGGATTTTTGCTGGTTTAGCATTTTTATTGAACAACCAGGATAAGGCGCAGCACGTTCTTGAAAAGCTCGAGGAGACCACAGGCATACGAGAACCGGAGGCCGCCCCAACCGAGCAGGACACCATTCCGTTCAGTCAAAAATTACAAGATGAAATGAAGATTATTTCGTCTTCGTACTCCAAGCGTTCCAAGCGAACCATCTGGACTCTCGCACGCGGAAAGACTATTGTCGTTTACCTTTTGCAGGCTCAAAAATTCATTCAAAAGCATGGCGGCAAAATTCTCCTGATGGAAGAAATAAACGAAAACCCCAACGCCTACCAATCCGCAAAAGTCGATATTCTTACGCCCAAAGGCGATTCGTTAAACCTGATATTCCAGGTTTCAGACAATATTTTCATGAAGAACGCATCGCTGATGTCGATTGCATTCCAGACAACAAACTTAACTCCAGAGATTATTGAAGAGCTCAACAAACTCGATTTTCCATTTGACTTGCTGATTCCACCCTTCGGTCTCAATGACGAAGTCTATAAAAGCCTAGACAAAATCAAGAACAAAGAAATCGTTCTATGGTTAACGATGGAATCAACAAAGTTGAACAAAGTCCATAACAAATTGCGTCCGCTCCGCATCCACCACACCGCAGAGCAAATCGAAGAAACAATCGATGCGGCAAAACAGGTCCTCCCCAATGCGGCAGGCATCGCAACTCGCTACGGCGAACAGGCGGTCAAGCATAAGCAACTTTTACAGGCCATTTTAAAACCGACAGAAAAAAGGAACATGTGGTTTATGGATTTATCCATGGAAGAACGAACCGTCGTTCCGCAGACCTGTAAAGACCTTGACATCACCTGCAAGATTGCATTTCCGTACAATCCGGATAACAGTTCCATTGAGGACTACGTCCATCAAAAACTTAGAGAAGCCCCCAAAAGCGGAACTTCTATAATGATCTTGCCTCTGACAGAAAAAAATTTGTCTAAAATTGAGGATATCGCCAAGAAGGCAGCCAAGCAAGGCACTACCCTCGTAGAACTTTCAACGTTATTAAATTCCAAATAGGAGAGCCTATGTCTATCAAACTCGGTGTAAACGTAGATCACATTGCAACAATCCGTGAAGCCCGTAAAGGCAAGGAACCTGATCCGGTCGCAGCAGCCATGATTGCCGAACTCGCCGGTTGCAATGGAATTACCGCCCACCTCCGTGAAGACAAGCGCCACATCCAGGACCGTGACATCAGGCTCCTCCGCGGAACAGTCACAACAAAGTTAAACCTTGAAATGGCTCCGACACAGGCAATGGTGCAGTTCGCCATCAACCGCCAGCCGGATATGGTAACGCTCGTTCCAGAAGTCCACACGGAACTTTCTACTGAAGACGGCTTGAACGTTTCTGCAAAGATTGACGAACTTGCAAAGTACATCATGACGCTCAGAAACAACGACATCCAGGTGAGCGTGTTCATCGACGCCGAAACAGAACAGGTCAAAGCAGCCAAGAAGGTCGGCGCAAACTATGTGGAATTCAACACCGGCAAATACGCAACCGCATTTGAACTCGGCAGCCGCGAAGAAGTCGATCGTGAAATTTCTGCACTGCAGGACATGACGGTGCTCGCCCACAAGTATGGCTTGAACGTGCTTGCAGGACGCGGCCTCAACTACAGAAACGTAGAAGCCGTTGCACAGATTGACGGCATTGACGAAATCATCATCGGTCACAGCATCATAAGCCGCGCCACACTCGTCGGCATGGAACGCGCTGTAAAAGAAATGATTGAAGCAATCAGGGGTTAATAATCCCTATATTCCACGTTTTCGAGGACAAGCCCCTGCGGGGGCGCCCACGTGCGTTCGCCTTTGAACTTTTTCTCGAAAATCTGGTTGACCGTACCTTCGGGATAGCGGCCTCGACCAATATCAAAAAGCGTCCCGACCATCGCACGCACCTGACGGTGCAAGAAGCGGTTCCCTTTGATATGGAACATGCAGCTCCAGTCGTTCAAGCGTTCCAAGCGGAACTCGCTCAACGTGCAAAGTGTCGATTTTCCATCATTACGCGGGATGCAAAAATCAATAAAATCGTGTTCGCCAAGGAAAGACTGAGCCTCGCGGCCCATCGCCTCGATATCCAAATTCAGCGAACCGCACTCCCAGCCAAAGTCACGCATCAACGCCACCGGGCGCGTAAATATCGTGTACTGGTAATAACGTAAAACGGCATCGTAACGCGCATTGAAATCAGGAGCACAAGGCTCCAAATCGCGGATGCGAATCAAGCGCTTAGTAAGACCATTCACAGAACGTACAACCTTCTGCGGATCCAATTCGCCATCAAAATCAAAGTGGACACACTGGCCGCGGGCATGGACTCCCGTATCCGTTCGGCCCGACCCCACCACGCGGATGGGCGCACGTAACGCCGTAGACAACGCCTCTTCGAGCGTTGACTGCACGGTTACAAAGCGGAGCTTGCCACCACAATTTTGTTCTTGCCAGCCGTAAAAGGCGCTGCCTAGATATTCACAACGAAAGCGGTAACGCATTAGTTACCTGCTTCTACAGCTTCCTTGATAACAGCCTCGACCTTAGCCTGAGGAATCTTCAACTTCGAAGCAATAGCCGAAGCCGGGAAACCTCTGCGAGACATCTGCAAAATCTTGCTGTTCACCGAAGATTCGCGATCAAAGCGGTTCATTTCAAGCGGATGGGCAACAGCTGTTGCAACAACTTCGGGCTTTGGCGCAGCTGCCGGAGCAGCGGGCTTAACCTTGGTGCGGTCATGATGTAGCACATCAGAAAGCGACTGCATTGCAGACGTGATGCGTTCTCTCGCCGTCGGGCGGAGAACCGTTCTACCGTTAAACGGAGACGTTAAAATTCGATTTTCAGGAACGCCATGTTCATCTTCGAAAGCAGCCTTCGTGGCGTTCACGTTCGAAGCATTCAAACTTGATGCATTTGCGCTGGAGGCATTCAAATTCGTTGCACTCTGGTCAACTGGATTTGCACCTGCGGCAGCCTTCGTCTGAAGAGCCATCGTTTCACGGCGCTTTGCGGCAAATTCTTCGGCTTCATCGATAATTGACTTTTTAGGAGCATGAACACGCGGAGTAAGGACCGTTTCTGTATCATCCACAGAAGGCATCTCCCCAGTTTCTCTCGATTTCGCAAGAGCTTCCATCATGCGCGTTTCAACAATCTTTTTACGGTGGATAAGCACGAGCACAAGAACCACGGAGCAAAGGAGCACGGCAAGCGTTCCGCCGATAATCCAAAGCCAAACGCCACCAGAGAAGCCTCCCACATTTTCTTCCGGAGCATCAGCCTCATCAGCCGTATTGGTGCGCATCGCCGAAAGGTCTTCCCATGCGTTAGAAAGTTCGTCGCGGATTTTCACCTGAGTATCGACATTGCCCTGGGCGTTCCAAAGAGCCACTTCCAAGGAATCAATTTTTGCGCGCGTCTGCATGTACCGGCTAACGTCAAAAGAGGAGGACGAACCAGAAAAATCAACCTTGAGGTATACAATTAAGGCGCAAGCCAAGACAAAAAGAACAACTGGAGCAGCGTATTTCTTCATGCCCGAAAATTTAGCAATAAAACCCTTTTCGTTATCAAAGTTTGACACTGAACAAAACCTCTTTTTTACATACCTAATAATAATTGTAGCAAATTTACAACACCCCATTGAGAAGTTCACAACACTTTTCAACACGAATATGACAAAAAACACATTATAGAGCCAAACTTTAAATACCTTTATGTTCAAGAACTCTTTGTTCTCCTCCTAACCCCAAAAGAAACACTTTAGCCCCAACAGCTAAAGTGTTTTTTCGTTTTTTAAGACATTCAGCCACATTCACGGCACACTAGCAATTGTCCATAGCTCCAAAAAGGTTTCATTGGCATATTATGCATAACAATAAGCGAGATA
Organism: Fibrobacter sp. UWB3; assembly: GCF_002210405.1. NCBI lineage: Bacteria > Pseudomonadati > Fibrobacterota > Fibrobacteria > Fibrobacterales > Fibrobacteraceae > Fibrobacter > Fibrobacter sp. UWB3. The sequence continues at coordinate 185,438 of NZ_MWQJ01000009.1, read as the reverse complement.
AGAGGTTACATAATTTAAGGATAACGATAAATCGTCAATAAAATGGAGGCGTCGGCCAAGGTATTGTCTTCGCAGTAGCGTGCAAAACGAGAGTCGCGGGCGACTGCTTGCAGGCGCACATGACCAAGTGAAGCCGCTGACGCCGTAGGCGTCAACTCTGAGCTGGGGCCCCGCCCGCATGAAGTACTTTTAGCATCAAAAAAGACTTTTGGAGGTCATTCCCGTACAATCATTCCAATTTATACGGTCAATAATTGCACTTTTTCGCTTGCAATTGCGCCAAACACAACTTTTTCCGAAAAGTTTTTATAGTTTCAAGCTATGCAACCGCAAGCACTTAGATTGTCCCGCATTACAATTTCGAATCTCCGCTCTATCCAGCGCGAGACTTTTCCGCTTAGTGATTTTACCGCCCTGATTGGCTACAACAACGCCGGAAAAACGAATATCTTGATGGGAATCCGCTGGTTGCTTGCCAATTTCTCGCTGGACATCTCGTATTTTGATGACCCGAACCACCCCGTAGAAGCGGAAGGGCTTTTTGAGGGCATAACCGAGCAGGTTTTGAACCGTCTTGGAGAAGAAAAAGCAGCCGAAGTAGAGCCGTTCCTCTCGGGAACAACGCTCCGCGTCAAGAAAGTGCAGCGAATCCCGGGTGAACTCCCCGGCAATATTGAATTTTGGGCATTCTGCCCGCCAAACGGCAAGCGCAAAGGCAAAGACTGGGTACGCGTCAATGACAAGTTTACCGCAGCCTTTAATCGCATGTTCCCGGAATCCATCGCTATTTGGGATTTTGAGGGGAACCAAGCCTACACCAAGCTCATGCACGAGATTTTCAAGCCACTGGAACGCAGGTTTGGTGGCGAATTGAGCCAGGTCATCGAGCAGTTTACGGAACTGCTCTCCCCCGGAAGCGACTGCCAGGCCGAAGAAATCAAGGCTTTCGATAAAGAAGTCAACTCGGCACTCCGTCCGCTATTTCCGAGCGTTCGCGTGGAGCTCGACATTCCCGTGCCGACTCTCGAAACATTCCTCAAGAGCGCAACGATTAAAGTCGTCGACGAAGATGACGGTTTTGAACGCGATATTTCGCGCATGGGTGCAGGTTCGCAGCGCGCCATCCAGATGGCACTTATCCGCTACCTCGCCGAAATCAAGAAGCACCACAATAACCATTACCTGAGCCGCAAGCTTTTATTGATTGATTCGCCGGAACTCTTTTTGCACCCGCAAGCAGTGGAACTCGTGCGCGTGGCGCTGAAGAACCTTTCGAACGAAGGCTATCAAGTCGTTTTTGCAACGCATTCCGCGCAGATGGTCACGAGCGAAGACGTGAGCACGTCTCTCTTGATTCGCAAGAACAGGGAACGCGGCACATTCATGCGCAAGCGAATGGAAGATGCCGTTCGCCAGGTCGTGAAAGATGCTCCGAGCCAGTTGCAAATGCTGTTTAGTTTGTCTAATAGCAATGAACTTTTGTTCGCCGATTACGTGCTACTCACCGAAGGTAAAACGGAATGGCGTGTGCTGCCCGCCCTTTTCGAGCGCATCACCGGGCAATCTTTTGCTCTGATCAAGTGCGCACTCGTGCGTCAAGGCGGCGTGAGCAATACACGCAAGAGTATGCAGGTTTTAAGCGCAATGGACATTCCCGTGCGTGCGATTGTCGATTTGGACTACGCATTTACCACGGCAACCCGCGACGGATTTTTGAGCGCCAATGACCCAGACATTACGGAATGCCGCAACTTGTTCCGCGAGCTCGCTTGCCACAACCATTTGCGATTGGTAAACGGCCTCCCCGTCAACAAGCACAGCAATATCAGCGCATCCACGGCATACGCAATGATGGCATCCATGCCCGAAGCCGAACGCCCCATCCGCAATATCCACAATAAACTTTGCGAGCAAGGCATTTGGGTCTGGACTCGTGGCGCAATTGAAGAACACCTTGGGCTAAATGGCAAAAACGAGATGGTATGGCGCAATTTTATTGAACGCAGCAAGTCCAAGAACTTTGTGCAGACGCTCCCCGACTACGATGGCATTGAGGCATTGTGCCAATGGATTATCAACGGGAGCCGCGGGCAATTCTAAAAAATTCACAGCGAAGCAAAAAAAGGGAGTGCGCATTTCTGCGACACTCCTTTTTTGAAAAGGCGATCCCGGCACAAGGCCGGGATGACATTCTAGATGTTGTCGATAATTGCGTTGAACGCTTCGACAGGACGCATCCACTTCTTGAGAAGTTCTGCCTTCGGAACATAGTAACCACCGATATCGGCAGGCTTACCCTGTTCGGCAGCGAGAGCGGCGACAATCTCGGATTCCTTTGCGGAGAGAGCGGCAGCGATCGGAGCGAACTTTCCGGCGAGTTCCGCATCGTCCTTCTGGGCGGCGAGAGCCTGAGCCCAGTAGAGAGCGAGGTAGAAGTGGGAACCACGGTTGTCGAGTTCACCGATCTTACGAGCCGGCGTGCGGTTGAATTCGAGAATCTTGCCGTTGGCAGCATCGAGCGTATCAGCCAAGACCTTAGCCTTCTTGTTGCCGTCCTTGAGCGCGACCTGTTCGAATGCAGGCACGAGTGCGAAGTATTCACCGAGAGAATCCCAGCGGAGGTAGTTTTCGGCGAGGAACTGTTGCACCTGCTTCGGAGCAGATCCACCTGCACCCGTTTCATAAAGGCCACCACCAGCCATAAGCGGCACGATGGAGAGCATCTTTGCAGAAGTTCCGACTTCGAGAATCGGGAAGAGATCCGTGAGGTAGTCACGCATCACATTACCCGTCACACCGATAGTATCGAGGCCAGCCTTGGCACGCTTCATCGTTTCGACGATAGCCTTGCGCGGGCTCATAATCTTGATGTCGAGCCCCTTGAGGTCATGTTCCGGCAAGTAGGCTTCCACCTTCTTCTGAATTTCGCGGTCGTGAGCGCGTTCCGGATCAAGCCAGAAAATCGCCGGCGTGTTGCTGAGGCGAGCGCGCGTCACAGCGAGCTTCACCCAGTCACGCACCGGAGCGTCCTTGGCCTGGCACATACGGAAGATATCGCCAGCAGCGACTTCCTGCTGCAAGAGGACTTCGCCCTTGCTGTTCACAGCGCGAATGACGCCCTTGCCCTTTGCGACAAACGTCTTGTCGTGGCTGCCGTATTCTTCGGCACCCTGAGCCATGAGGCCCACGTTCGGCACAGTACCCATCGTCTTCGGGTCGAATGCGCCGTTCTGCTTGCAGAATTCAATCGTTTCGTCGTAGATACCAGCGTAGCAGCGGTCCGGAATGCATGCCACAACTTCTTGCAGCTTGCCTTCCTTGTTCCACATGCAGCCAGAATTGCGGATCATGGCCGGCATAGAAGCGTCAATAATCACGTCGCTCGGCACATGCAGATTCGTAACGCCCTTGGCAGAATCGACCATCGCGAGATCCGGGCCTGCGGCGAGGGCGGCGTTAATAGCAGCCTTGACTTCGGCTTCCTTGGCATTGCCTTCGAGGCGCTTAAACAAGTCACCGAGACCGTTGTTGGCATCGATTCCGAGTTCCTTGAAGAGGTCAGCGTACTTCGTGAACACATCCTTGAAGAACACGCGGACAAACGCACCGAACAGCACCGGGTCAGAAACCTTCATCATCGTGGCCTTGAGGTGCACGGAGAAGAGGAGGCCCTTGGCCTTGGCTTCGGCCATCGCATTGGCGATGAACTTTTCGAGAGAAGCCATGCGCATGACGGTCGCATCGATGATTTCGCCCTTGAGGAGCGGCTTTGCGGCACGGAGTTCCGTCACGGCACCAGCTTCATCGACAAATTCAATCTTGAACGTGTCGGCTTCGGCCATCGTAATGGACTTTTCGTTGCCGTAGAAGTCATCGGCCTGCATGCTCGCGACATAAGTCTTCACGGATTCGTTCCACACGCCGTTGCTATGCGGATTGTTGCGGGCATAGTTCTTGACAGCGTTAGGAGCGCGGCGGTCGGAGTTGCCCTGACGAAGCACCGGGTTCACGGCGGAGCCCTTCACCTTGTCGTAGCGGGCGCGGATAGATTTTTCTTCGTCGTTGAGAGGAGCATCCGGATAATCCGGGAGAGCGTAGCCGTTCTTCTGGAGTTCGGCAATCGCGGCCTTGAGCTGCGGCACCGAGGCAGAAATGTTCGGGAGCTTGATGATGTTTGCATCCGGTTCAAGCGTGAGCTTGCCGAGGAATGCGAGGTCATCCGTCACCGGCTTACCAGCAAACGTCGTACCTGCCGGGAGCGTGTCCGCGAAAGCGGCAAGAATGCGGCCCGGCAAGGAGATGTTCTTAGTTTCAACATCGATATCTGCGGTCTTTGCGAAAGCAGATACGATAGGAAGCAAAGACTGAGTCGCCAAGAACGGCGACTCGTCCGTAAGGGTGTAATAGATTTTAGTATTCATACAGTGCAAAAAATAGAAAATCCCAGCACTGTAGCTGGGATAAAAAGAATTCAATTAGACAAATCCATACTGATTAATCCACTCGCCATACGGTTCAATCCGTTCAAGACTTTCTTGATCGTCGCATTTCCAAAGTGGGCTTACATAAGTCTCCCTCACAATTTTCTTTCCGCTCACATCCCATTCAGGCGAGCCTTTTATCAAATACACGGAATAATAAACATCATTATTCTCCGTGCACGATTCCCCACTTTTCACAATATCCAAAATACGAATTTCATCGGCACCAATACTTTTCAAAATATGACCTTTAGCACCAATATCCTTTAAAACAATTATATAATAAGTTTCGTTCCTCCGTTTAAGAACTTCGAACACTTGCGGACTTTGGGCCGCCTCTGGGAAAAAAACTTCGACCAGAGAATCAGGCAAATGATACACGCCCTCTTCACGATATGCACTTACCACATCTGTTCCATTCGGGAAAGAATTGTATGCAACACCATCCCCAAAAACAAGTTCTGGATAATGATACGTGTGTAAGGTTCCATCAACCGTATCCTTAAATACATTAAATTGTTCCCTATAAGCATCAAATGTACGTTTCAAGCCTATACGCCAAGCAACTGATAAACTATCGAGCACAGGATCATAATTATTTTCAGGTTCAGGACAAGTGCTATAAAAAGACGATTCCATGTCTACGTATCCACCACCAGAACACGCTTGAATCACGTCATCTGCATTTTCAACAGATGCATATTTTACGGAATCATCTTGGCACATATTCTTATATTCTTCCGTAAATGAATCCATAACGGCATCTTCAGTCAATCCATCTAGAGCAAACATCGAGCAAGCCATAGTCAGCCTTAAACTTCGGCATCCATCTCCAAAATCTTTGAAGATTCCATTAGACTCGCTACAAGATTGTTTAAACCGATTCAAATATTCGGAACAGGACACGCCGTAGCCCCAATATCCATTTTGAAAGCTCTCAGTTCCGACCGATTTTACAATAACAGGAACACCATCCACTTCGACAAGTTTTGAGGATATAACACTTGAAGTTTTTTTCTGCGGACCACTGAAACTAGCACTAGCGTTAAACGACTGTTTCAGCACTACACCTAAATCCGCTGGATATGTCGAAACATTGCATTTTCGACGGCCATTTTGGCTTGGATAAGCAAAATTCTCTTCTGGCTTTGAATCAAACGGATATGTCAACCTAAGGATTTCCAAATAATTTGAATCAGGTTCCCAAATTCCGTCGTCATCAACCTCATCGCTATTAGACAGAACATACTTTGCAGAATCAACAAGAGTCTTGAAAGACTTTGTCAGAATCACCTTCTGTTCATCCGTCAAATTTGCCATTGGCGAAGTACTCGGTTCAGTCGTCGCCCCAGAGACCCCCGATTCAGCACCCGCATCGTTGGAACAAGCAGCCCAAAAGGCAGTCAAGCCTACTAGTATTACTTTATTCAGGTTTTTCATATTAGGCCTCCACCCCACTAGCGAGCGGGAATAGCTGTAAATTCAATCGATAAACTTTATCGTATTCTTTTTCTTTAGCTGCCATGGCAACCACCTGCAGCCTAAGCGTTTCAAGCTTTTGCACAAGCCACTGGTACGTCGCTTCGGACATTCCAAGCGTCACGCCTGCGATGTGGCGCTTTTCGGGCGGCACTTCGTCAATTGCCTCAGTTGCAAACTTTGACATTTGGCGGTTCATGGAACGCAGTGCCAACGGGATGGCCTCGGAAGATCCCGTCACGACTTTCTCGGTCTGCACGTAGGTATCTTCGCCGATTTTCTTGAGGAATTCGGCTTGGCACATAAAGTCAAGTGAATGGCGAACTTCGGCGGCACTCACAACCGGGTAGCAATGGTGTGCAAGTTCCAGCGGTTTTGCGCCCGGCATAATCGGGGCAAGTTCGCGCAACACCGGGTTCACCCACGATTCGAAATACTTGAACGCCTCGGCATCAACGACTCGCAAACGGTTTTCCTTTGCGATTTTTTGCATTTCGTTAAACGCCTGGATTTTGCTTGCATCGTTTTTGGCATCACCAAAACGCTCCATCGCGAGAAAATAATCGCGGTCAGCACCAGCAAGCCCCATGGCTTCGGCCACTTTTTCAACACCATTCTTGCTCAAGCGGCTTTTGCCTTCGCACACGAGCTGAATGTAGTTTGGTGAGGTAAACCCCGCCAGTTTGGAGAATTCGCGCCACGAGAAAAAAGAACTGCGTTTGCGTTCTTCGTAGAAGTCGCGCATGTATTCTCGGTAGTCTTGATATTCGGTTATCGGTTTCATACCTATAAATTAGATTTTGCGGCACGTTCCCGCAATAGATTTTACTATACAAAATCAAGATTTTTAAAGAAATTTCGATATTTTTTAATTTTTTTAAAAATTTTTAGAAAAATATTATACAGAGTGTATTATAAATTCGAGATGGCGATGCAGTCCCCATACGCGGATCATGACCACGTAAGAGCTAAAGCTCTAAGTGGTCAAAGAGAACGGAGTCCGGCATGACAAAAAGCAGAGACCGGGGTGACAACGCGACCAGCCCCATTGTCCAAAGACAACACTTAAAAGAAATTCTTAACAAAAATCGGCCTATTATAATGTAAATTATAGAAGCGGTGTGGGTTTAAAAACTCTTCTATAGGTCTTTTATGAAGAATTTTGGGTTTGGTAACTACAAGTTTTTTGTAGCGGCAATGTCTGTCGCGTCTTTTTCGTTTGCGGCAACCTATGCTCCCCCGTCAACAGCAGTTTCGAAAATCAACAGCTATCGAGGCTATTCGGAGCTGACTTCAGCTGCATCAGGCATGGATATCGACCAGTACACCTACAACATGACCACTTGGCAAATCGCAAACGGCGGTTTTTACAAAGCCATGGCCGACAAGTATAAAAGCGCGTATGGCGGCGGTCAAAAATCCGAATGGCGTGCACAGGGCGGGGCCGACCTCGGCACGATTGACAATAACGCCACCATTCAAGAAATACGTTTGCTCGCCGTGCGTTACAAAGAAACGACGAACAACAATTACAAATCCGCATTTAAGACAAGTTTCAATAAAGCCGTCAATTTTCTTTTGACCATGCAGCGCTCCAAAGGCGGACTCCCACAAGTTTGGCCCAAACGCGGCAACTATTCCGACCAAATCACGCTAAATGACAACGCCATGATCCGTGCAATGGTCACGATGATGGATATCGCCAACAAGACGAGTCCATTTGATTCGGATATCATCGACGACGCCACCCGCAGCAAAATGAAATCGGCTCTCGACAAAGCGGTCGATTACTTGCTCAAGGCCCAAATCGTGAACGACGGAAAACTCACGGTTTGGTGCGCCCAGCACGACACCAACAGCCTCGCCCCAGTTGGCGCACGTGCTTACGAACTCGCCAGCAAGTCCGGCAATGAATCCATGGGCGTGGTGTGGTTTTTGATGAACTGGCCGGACCAGAACGAAGCCGTTCAAAAAGCGGTCAAGGGGGCGATTGCATGGTACAGAAAGAATAAACTAAAAGACAAGGCGTTTAGCAAGACCGCTGGTGTCGTTGACAAGGCGGGCTCATCGCTGTGGTTCCGCTTTTACGAAGTCAACAACGACAACTACTTTTTCTGCGACCGCGATGGTGCTAGCACCAAGACGCAGGACTTCATGAAAATCAGCGAAGAACGTCGCAAGGGCTACCAGTGGGCAGGCGATTACGGCTCTGCAATTCTAGGCACCGAAAATGCATACCTCGAAGCACTCGCCAAGATGGACGACAACTATGTTCCACCTCCGCCAGCACCAGCTATGTGCGGAAACGACACATGCAAAACGTACATTGACGGTGTAGACTTTATCGACATTCAAGGCGTCAAGGAAACAACCAACACGGGATTCGTTGGCGAAGGTTACGCAAACGTTGACAACTCCACAGGAAGCTACGTGACTTACGGCGTCACCGCATTGAAATCCGGCAAATACACCTTGTTCATCAGCTTTGCAAACGGCGGCGGTTCTGCGCGCGGTTACAGCGTTTCTGCAGGCGACAAGACTTTGCTCGCCGACGGCAGCATGGAATCCACAGCAGCGTGGACGACATGGAAAGTGCAATCCATCGAAATTGAATTGCCACAAGGCTATAGCGAACTCAAGTTCACAAGCCTTTCAAAAGATGGCATGGCAAACATCGATTACATTGGCTGGATGAGCGATGATTTGAAAGCAGGCAAAGTCGAGATTCCGCCTACCTCCATTGAGGCAATGCGCACGGTACACAATGCGCAGCAAGGCAATCGCTATTTTGTGGACTTTGGTCGCAACAATAATAGCGCAGGCGCTTACTTTACGAGAAGTAATGGAAAAACGTACAGAGTGAACGGAAGGAATGCAAAATAGGCGACCCCGGAACAAGTCCGGGGTGACAGCCGGGGTGACAAACAAAAAAACGTCATTGCGAGCCGAAGGCGAAGCAATCCATGCATTAGAATTGAGGTAATATGTTGAATAGTTGGGTTTACAGGTTTGCAGTTTGTATGCCGCTTGCAATGGCGGTGAACGCTTCCGCAATCGCGAAGCACGGTTTTGACTTTGTCCTGGGCGTCGATGGTGATTTCAAGGCGGCTATCGCCAAGGCATCTTCTTCGGGCGCCACCGAATCCAAGCGATTCATTCTCTTTGTACCAAATGGTGAATACAACATCACCAAGGTCACCGGTGACGAACACGGCAAATCGACATTCAGCGGCTCGAACATATCCATTATCGGGGAGTCTGTCGACAAGACGATTATCTGGAACACGACCGACACCGAAGGCATCAGCACAACGGCAACGCTGTACTTCCCCAGCAACAAGAACATGTACATGCAGGACATCACCCTGCAAAACAGAGGCACCTATAACTCTGGCAGCGCTGCACGCCAGGTTGCTCTGCAGCAAAATGCAGGCGACAAGTTCATCTACAAGAACGTGCGTCTTTTGAGCGGTCAAGACACATACTACACCAAGAAAGGCCGCACGTATTGGGAAGGTGGCGAAATTGACGGAACTGTAGACTTTATCTGTGGTGGCGGCGATGTATTTTTCGAAGGCACCAAGCTCGTGATGACGCGCAACGGCGGCTACATTACGGCATCGCAAAACCCAGACACCTGGGGTTACGTTTTCAACAACGCGATCATCGAAGTCAGCAATTCAGGATTCAACAAGACATTCTATCTCGGACGCTCCTGGGGCCGTGCAAAAGTCGTCTTCTTAAATACCATCATGCGTGCAGAGCCCAAAGCCGAAGGCTGGGGTCCCGACATGAATTCTGCCCCCGTAATTTTCGGCGAATACAACAGCAAGAACGGGAGCGGCGGCGCAATCAACACAAGTCAACGTAAAACGTATTTTAACGGAGGCAAAGACGCATCGACAGCAACAACACTCAAGACCGTGTGGAATGCAAACGATGCCGCGAAATATACATTGAAAAACGTCTTAGGCGGTAGCGATAACTGGGAACCGAACAAACTCACAGCGCAAGTCTCCGCTCCTAAGATTTCTCAGGAAGGCGCCAACATCATTTGGAACGATGACGACAACGCTATATGCTGGGCGGTCTTTGTGAACGGCAAATACCACAGCAATACCACGACAAATTCCATTGATATCGGAGGTATTGCCGCAGGTTCCAAAGTCACCGTCCGCGCCGCAAATTCCATGGGCGGTCTCGGCGCAAGCTCCAACGAAATCACCGTTCTCGAAGCAAATGTCACCTACTACAACTTAACAATCAACTCTTCTATTGGCGGCTCCGTTATCGCCTCCCCGAATCGCGAAAAAATCGCCGAAGGCACAGCAGTCTCGTTCATCGCAGAACCCGCTAGCGGCTGGAAATTCGCAGGTTGGACAGGCAAAAGCGCAAGCGACGCCGGCAGCGAAAGCACTTGGAAAACAACGATGACCAAGGACATCGAACTCGGTGCCATCTTCGAAGCCAAGGGAACAACAACGTTCCAGGCCGAAGACGGCATCATCGATAACGCCATCAACGAAAGTACAAACGCAGGCTTTGCAGGCACCGGCTACATTAACTTCGGCACCGGGAAATCAACCGTCCAAGTCCCCGTTTATGTAGAATACCCCGGCGAATACACGATGGAAATGACATACGCAAATGGCAGCGGCAAAACACGCAACCTCGCCTTCGCTCCCCCCGGCACATGCTCCGCAGGCGTTGACGGATGCAAAGGCGCCGAAGTCATTTCGTTCGAAGCCACCGACAAGTGGACCACATACCAGACAAAAGAAGCGACCATTACGCTCCCCAAAGGCGCAAGCTACATCACATTTTCCATCGTTGACGGCAATGACGGCCCGAACCTCGACCAAATCAAGCTCACAGAAAAGAACGTCGACAAAGGCACAACAAGCATCGCCCAAATTAATCGCACAAACGCAACTGTTAGCGAAAGCCGCATCTACGATACGAACGGAAAACTTGTGCGCTATACGAAAGGGAACGCTAATTTGACCGTCCTTGCCCCAGGAATCTACGTCGTAAAGACCTCTGCGCAAGGTTACAGCAAACAAAAAATGGTCCAAGTCCGCTAGATTTTGTTAATTTTAGTCCATGCTTGGAATCGAACAGAAAAAAGGAAATGACGAAAAACTGTGCGGCAGAATGATTGCCTATGCGCGCATTTTGCCCTCCCCCGACGCCGAACCCAACGAAACGCCGTTTGACGACATGATCAAAAACGGACTTTTGACGTTGGAAGGCGATTTTCGTCAGTTCGAACACAAGCCTAGCAGAAGAGAAGTCAACCGCGCCGTCGATGCAAAGTTCAACAACTTTCTCAAAACGATGGAAGAAAACGGCGTGGAACTCCCCGAGAATTTGGACGTTGACGCCATGCGCGAACGCCTCCATGAGCTTTCGAACATGGAAGTGATCCCCATACCCGCCCGCATCGGGAACTTCAACAACGAAGAAGATATTCTCAAGGAAGACGCCGACATCTACTACATCGGTGAATTTATCGGTGCAAACCAGGCGCATTACTGCCTCACGACGCTCCCGATTTATTACCAGGCAAAGTATCGCGAACAAGCTAAGCGAAACGAAATGGACATGCTCAACGAAATGCTCCTGCAGTTTGAAGAGGGCGATTTCGTGAACACCGAAGACATCCAGAAGGATACGGAAGAACTCTTCCCAAAGGGTCTCACGCTCAACACGTTCATGGGAGACCTTTCGAAGCTCCTCAACGTACGCGTCATCCCGTTCTTGCTCGCCTGCGAATCCGACAGCGAATACAACACACAAATTCAGCTTTTCTACGCCTTCATGAAGGGCTATCCCGACCAGAAGGACATCGAGAGAATCGACAAAGCTCTGCGCGAACTCCGCAAGCAAAGCGATTCCATCGAGGCCCGCAATCTGCTCGAACTCAGCTGCAAGCGAATCAACGCCATTTACAACGAAGATTCACAGCAAGCAAGCGAACTCGGCAAGCAGATTGAAGCTATCGAAGGGGTGTAAGGGGGATTTCCGCTCAAGGCGGGAATGACACGCAAGGGTATCAAGCGAGAGGTCACTTGTGAACTCGCATTTGATACCCGCAGCAGTCAAGCCCCGTTAGGGGAATGACAATGGAGCCGAGCGATGCAGAAACATGCTTGCATGTTTCTATATCCGAGGCGAACAAGTCAAGCCCCGTTAGGGGAATGACAGTATCAGCTCGTTTTATTCTTTCACGAGGAAGCCCGCGGTGGACTTTTCTCGGACAAATGTTTTCTTCGCGACGCTCTGCACGTCGGCAACATTTACCTTGTCCAAATTATCGGCCCAGTTGAGGAAGATGCGGTAGTCACCGTAGACTTCGTACCATCCGAGCATCGTCGCGACGTTTTCCATGTCGGTCAAGCTGCGGACGAGTCCTGCGTAAGCGCGGTTCTTGACTTTCTGGAATTCGCGTTCACTGACTTGTTCCTTCTTCAGCTTTTCAAGTTCTTCCCAGACGATTTTTTCGACCTTTTCGCGGTTTGCGTCAGGGCGGAGGTTCACACGGACGGAGAACTCGGAAATGTACTTGTTCGGGCTATTGCTTGCGCTCACGCCGACAGCGAGTTTTTCTTCTTCGACTAGGCGCTTGTAAAGGCGGCCAGAACGTCCATTCAAAACGCCTTCAGCAATATCAAGTGCGTAGAGAGTGCTATCGCCCACTGCGGGGGTCTTAAACACAAGCGTATAAAGATTCGGAGCGTCCTTACGCTTGACGGTCAAACGCTTTTCGCCGGCCTGTTCGGGGTCACGCACGGTAAGCGGAGGGAAAGCTTCGCCAGCCGGAATTGGCGCAAAATACTTCTTGACGATTTTCATTGTTTCAAGCGTATCCAAATCACCAGCCATCACAAGGATTGCATTGCGCGGCTTGTAATACTTGCGGTAATGTTCTTCGGCTTGTTCGCGAGTCAAATTTTCGATATCGCTTGGCCAGCCAATGGTCGGCACTCGGTACGGGAACGCTTCGTAAATCATGGAATTGAGCGTTTCGTAGAATCGGCCTGTCGGGCGGTCGTCATAGCGCATGCGGCGTTCTTCACGCACCACAGAGCGTTCAGAATAGAACTCGCGGAGCACCGCATTTTGCATACGGTCGGATTCAAGCCACATAAAGAGTTCCGTTTTATTCTTGGGAAGCGTTACGGTATAAGCGGTAACCAAATCGCTCGTAAAGGCGTTAAGACCTGTTCCGCCAGCAGCCTGGTAGGCGCCCCACAATTCATCCTTGACAAAGATTTTGCGGTGTTCGTTCAGCACAGAATCGTGTTCTGCGGAAAGCTTTTTCACGAGAGCGGTATCGTCAGCAAGTCTTGCCGAGCGGATCAAAGCCTGCAAAGAATCCTGGGTTGCCATGAACTTGACATCAGCAATGCTATCGGAGATGCCGACCTTCTTTGTGCCCTTGAAAAGTTCGTGTTCCAAGATGTGAGCAAGCCCCGATTTGCCGGGAACTTCGTGGACAGAGCCAGTCACGTAAAACAAACGGAAGCTCACTGTCGGAGCTTGCTTGTTCGGGTACAGAAGAACGGTCAGCCCGTTATCAAGGACTTCCTTGTGCACTGGCAAATTTACTGCAGCCTCGGACGTTCCAGCCAACAGCGCAGGCACCAGAGCGCAGCTCATAGCAATTTTAGCGAAAAGTTTTCTCATGTTGAACAATTTAGATATTTTCTATAAAAAGGAGATCCCCGCTCGAGGCGGGGATGACATTTTGCCATAGCGGAGATGACATATTGCAAAAAAGGGGCATTCGCCCCAGTTTCTAGTTCATTCGAACCTTATACGATTTTATCAACCGCCCGTCAGACTCGAGCGTTGCAACGATAAACGTCTTTCCTCGCAAGGCCTCCATGTGGATTTCACAGGATTCTCCGTTAAACGATTGCGACTTCAAGAGCGTACCGTTGGCATCAAAGAGATTGACAGTCTTAAGCCCAGCCATCTTTGCGTTAACAAGCAAAACATTTTCCGACACAGAGAATTTAACCATAGAAGCGACGCGCATCTTATGGGCAATCATCGTATTCTCAGAAGACGAACTGATTGCAGAAATTTCCATTCGGCTTGACGAGCTTGCCACTACAGAAGAACTAGAGCGATTCGCAGAGCTACTAGACTCCTTCACTGCAGAACGCACGCTAGACGATGATACTTCAACACTCGAAGAGCTTTCCTTACTTGAAGAGGATTCAGCCACACTCGACGACGAAACTTTAGCAGAGCTCGAGGAGCTTTCAGGCACCGGCGAGACTCGGTTTCCACGGGTCTTAAATTCCGCATGGTCATCTACAATTTTGATATCATAGATTTCAAGTCCAAGGCTATCGCCTGCCCATGTTTTAAATCCGTTAAAGCTATTGACTCGGCTCGTCGGGAAAGCATCTGCCGCTACCGTGTAGGCATCGGCTCTGCCATCGGCTTCAATCAGATCAACGTGCATCGGGTCAGACACATTGATTTCATTATACATCCAAGAATACCGGTCATAATTTATATGCCAAACGAGCATACCCTTATTCGGCAGACCTTTATCAAAACCAGTATTCTGACGGAATTCAACAAAGTAATATTCATTGTCATTGTCGGATGTCAGCACAAGTCCATCATTTTCCTGAACAGCCTTCAAGACAACAGTCGTGTCCGATACTTCTAGCCGACGCGGCTCAAGCCAGCCCAAGCTAAACTTTTCAAACGCAGACATATTTGCAGGAGAACAAGACGTTGTATAGTATCTGTTCTGCGGGCAGTTGTACGAACCGGCATCCATCAAATCCCACGGCCCTGGAGTGTAGCGAGTTCGAGTCTTTGAATTATTAACGTTCACATCATAATGATCCATAAGGCCAAGCACATGGCTAAACTCATGGCAAAAAGTTCCAATACCATTCAGCGCATCTGTACTTTTACGGTACATATAAGCCTGTCCGTCGATTTCCGGAGAACAAGCATAGCGATTCATGGACATATTACGCGTAAGTCGTTTTGAAACGTTATACGAGTGCGGCCAGATTGCCGACTGGACATCCGTATCGGCCGAGCCGACACCGGCATAAATCATATAGACAAAGTCAACAACACGGTCGCCATCGCTATCATAAGGGGTAAAATCAACATTCCTAGCGACAAGCGAATCCATCGCCTCGCTAACAGCCTTGACAGCACCCGTAGCCATATTCCTAGAATCAACTAGAGCACCATAAGAATCGCGAGTTCCCTTCAGCGTAATCGGTCCAGCAACATCAAAAGTCGGCCTATACTTGCCGTTTGAATTTCCAATGAAGAAATCCCTGACGCTTCCGCTCATGTTGTAGTTGGAATAGCCTTCCTGATTAAGAAAATTCAGGTATTCTTCCTGGGCATTACTGCGATTGAACTTGACATCGCTAAACTGCACCAGAATGACAAGCCCGCGAACATCACCTTCCTTTTGAACGGTATTCAAAGTAGGCTGCTTTGGCCAGTTGGTATTTTGCACAGGGTCTTCGGGCTGAGTCCAACCACCCCAACCCCAGCCGCCCCATTCATTAGCCATTTGCGGATCATCTGTAGAAGACTGAAGCATCATGGGACCCAAAGAAGAGTCCACCTGCTGTTCTTGGAGCTGTTTCAACCGCTTTTCGCGGAATTTTTCCAAAATTTGGCGAGAATCGCGTTTTTTGAGGAAGTTTTTCTCTTTTGCACCACGTTTGGACTTGGCATGAACCCTCATGCCCGTCTTTTTGCCATGTTCGTCGGCATAATTCCAATAACCAGCGGAATCACGGACAACGAGCACACTATCTTCGCCTGTCAGCGTATAGTTAAAATGCTCGTTTCCAACCTTTCTAATCTGCACAACAGAGCCATCGGGCTGCGTTGAATTGATTAAAAACGGTGCAGCTTTAACGGCCCACACGGATGCGGAGCCGACTAAAGACCCAATCAATATGCACTTCCACCAACTCATACTATAAACATATATTCAGAATTGGGGATGAGCAAAAAAACAATATGTTTTTTACATGTTTTCCGTTGACAGAACGCCAACAGGCCGCAATAACCGCGACAAAAAGTTACAGTACCCTACATTTTTGACAATGCAAGCAAGGCACCACCACAAAGAATGACAGAAACTGCAATGGCAAGCTTAATTCGCTCCGGTTTTGTCGGGTACTCGTGGAAAACCATCACACCCCAAAGCAAGTTCACCAGCAAGTTCAATTGCGTGAGCGGGTAACCAACGGCATAGCCCAAAGCGCCATTCGAATCGATTGCCCAGAAACAGCCATGCTGCCCGATGACCCACAAGACACCCATAAGCATGGACGTCACAGACGGAGCAAGGCCATATTCAAAAAGAGCACGGCGCTTTATACTCAAAATTGCAACCAAAAGTTCAGCGGATACAAAAATGCCCAAGGCAAACGAACCCATAAATTCAAGTATAGGGACATTGGCAAACTTATACGGAATGAGGAACAGCCCAAAGATGAGACCGCCCAAAAGCGAGCGCCAATTCCTAAAGATGTTCCCCTGCGGAGGGGCAAGCCTGCTCAAACCGAAAAGCAACAAAAGGATTGCCGGGATCGAAAAATAAAGCAGCGTGGATTCCGAGAAAATGAGCACGCCACTTACAAACGAAGCCAGGATACTCACGCCCATCGAGCGCACACCGGCACCCGTCAAGTCCTGTTCAGCCTTGACCGCCCAGAAGCAGAATGCGCCTGCGCAAACCCAAAGGAATCCACAAAGGAGACCCACCGGCAAAAGGCGGAACGAGTCCGTCGCAAACGAAATGCAAAGTTGGCCGATGAACATGCCCAAGGCCATGCAAGAGAGGTACGCCCACGACGAGAACTTGGACCAAGCCTTGAGAGGGACCATGTAAGTGCCGAACGCAAAGACGGCAAGGACGAGACCAACGTAACTATTTTCCAATGCAGAACCCCGCAAATATTTGTTGTAAAACGTCTTCGGACGAGATTTCGCCCGTTATGCTCTGGAGTGAACGGCGCACCAGTTGCATTTCGAAAGCCAAAAGTTCCACCGCCGGATTTGTGCGGATAAGGTTAAGTGCGCGGTCGATGCCAGCAAGAGCTTCTTCGAGGCAGGTCTTTTCGCGCTCGCTCGTAATCCAGAGGTCTTCGGAATTTTCAGTTTTCTTAAAAAGAGCGGCGTTCATGGCGCGCTTGAGATCCGCGAGCCCCTCACCCGTCTTGGAGGAAATGCGAAGGCGAGATTCACTGGATCCTTCGCTTTGCTCAGGATGACGAGAGGCGCCGCCCTGCCGAGATGCGCCCAAGTCGCTCTTCGAAACGACGACAAAATCCGGTTTTATATTCTCAGAATAACAAGATGCGCCGCGCTCATCTGATCCATCGAGGACCAGAATCTTCATGTCGGCTTCGGCGAGGATTTCACGGCTTTTTTCCATGCTGAGGGCATCGAGCGCGTCGGTCGCCTTTTCGGCAATGCCAGCGGTATCGACAAGGCGGATCTCACCCCCGTCCAGGAACAAGCGGACTTCGACAAAGTCACGGGTCGTGCCGGGGATGTTACTCACGAGGATTCGGTCTTCACCGAGGAGCGCATTCACGAGGCTCGACTTGCCCGCATTCGGAGCGCCGTACAAAACAGCAAGCGGCAAACGGCTGACCGCCGCCTTGCCCTTAAAACTTTTCAAAATGGATTCTACGCTTTCGCGAATCGCAGAGATTTTCACGCCCCAAGTTGCATAATCCGGATCAGCTTCTTCTTCGGAGAAATCGACATCCAATTCGAGGCGGGCCGAGATATCCATGACCTGTTCCGTGAGCGTCTTGACTTTTTTCGAGAGCGCACCGCCGAGCAAGCGATGGGCGTTCTTAAGTTCATCACGGTTAGCACTGTGGATCACATCGGCAACGGATTCCGCCTGCACCAAGTCCATGCGACCGTTCAAGAATGCACGACGCGTGTATTCGCCCGGTTCTGCCAAGCGCACGCCATCGACGCTCTTGATGACCTGAATCAGTTCACGGACGATAATCGGGTTTCCGTGCGGGTAAAGTTCCAGCACGTCTTCGCCGGTATAGGAATTCGGACCTTCAAAAAAAATGTAGAGGAGGCTATCGATAACGAGTGCTGTCGCGCGGTCATCGCCGACCATTGTACGATAGTCGCGAGCCGTCGCAAGCTTTGCTTCGCGAGGCTTCAAATTCTTGATTGCCGATTCACCGAACAGAAGGCGCACCACTTCGCGCACCTTCGAGCCACTCACGCGGATGGCGGCAACGGCACTCACGCCCGCAGGCGTCATCGGAGCAACAATCGTCTGAGAATCCATAATAGCAAAGATAGTAATTGCTAAATTAAAAACATGAGCAACTTCAAACTTATTTCCCGTCCTTTGGGCACTGTGCAGTGCTTTGTTTTGCAGCGTGACGACGGCGCTGAATTTGAAATTTTGAGCGGTTACGGCGCAGGCCTCAACGCCTGGCGCATCCCCGACAATAACGGCAAGCTTCAAGACCTCCTTTTCGGCTACCGCGAAGGCGACGACATTTTCAAAATGGGCCCCGACACAAACGCAGGTTGCAGACTCGCCCCCTTCCCAGGACGCGTAGCCTACGCCAAATTCAACTGGAACGGCAACGACTACCAGCTCGTCAACAATGTGAGCTGGGCACCGCACGCTCTCCACGGCTTTTTGCAGAACAAGGAATGGAACCTCCTGAGTTTCGAAAGCGATAGCGAAAAATGCGTCGCAACATTCGGTATCGACTGGCCAGGTGCATTTACAGGATTCCCGTTCCCCTTCCGTGCCGTGAACAAGATCACGTTCACCGGAGAAAGCTACACCGTCGAATCGACCGTCACGAATATCGGCAAGGGCGACCTCCCCTATTCCGAAGGCTGGCACCCCTATTACACGCTCGGAGAAAAGATCAACGGTCTCCAAATGACGCTCCCGGAATCGAACCTCGCGATTCTCGACAAGGCAGACATCCCGACGGGCGAATTCAAGCCGGATACCCGTTTCGTGGGCGGTAGGCTCATCAATGACGAGTTCATCAACGATTGTTTCTGCTTAAACCAGGGCGAAGCCCCCTACGTTCTCAAAAACAAGAAAAATTTTGAGAACATTTTAGCCTCCGTAGAACTCAAAAGCGATACCAAATCCCTCCAAATTTGGCAAAAGGCCGGCAAAGAACAATATAACGCCATCCAGATTTACACTCCGCCTGACCGTATGAGCATCGCTATCGAGCCGATGACCGCGGAACCCGATACTTTAAACCATCACCGCGATTTAATCGTCATCAAGCCAAGCGAAAGCCGCACGTTCGTTTTCGGAGCAAAGTTCCAAAAACGCTAAAAACGGGCTAAAAAGGCATCCAAAAATGCCCGTAAACATATTTTTTCCTTTCAAGCAAAAATGCTATTGCATTTTTGCTTTTTTCAATATATTTTGAGAACACGTATCTTAAGGAGAGAACATGGATTTTAAGAAAGTTTTCCTCGCATGTGGCCTTTCAGTCGCCTGCACCGCCTTCGCGGCCCCGTATGAAGCCGAAGACGCAGCCATCACCAAAGACGCAGCCGTCGCCTCTAACACCGAAGCTTCCGGCGGTAAATACGTCAAGATGAACGGCGGCGACATCACTTTTTCCAAGGTGACGGTCGAAAAAGCAGGCAAATACACCATCGTTCTCCACTACATGAACAATTACGGTGGATCCAAGATTAACAACGTCGAAGCTGGCGGAGCCTCCTCTGCCGTGACGTTCGACGTGACCGATAAGGGCAAATTTGCCGACGTCGAAACGGTCATGAACCTCGCCGCCGGTGAGAACACCATCGCCATCACCAATAGCTGGGGCTGGATTGACCTCGACTACATCGAAGTCAAGGGTTACGAAGCTAAAGCGTTCAACCTCTGCAACGCCCCGGTGACAAAGACAGCCACCCCGTCCGCAGTCAAGCTTTACAACTTCCTCGTCAATAACTTTGGCAAAAAGACCATTTCTGGCGTGATGACCGGTAATATGGACGCCTACACCAAGGGTGACGCCACCCTGCACGAAGACGTTCAGGCCGTATTCAAGGCTGGCGGCAAGTACCCCGCACTTGTTGGAGTTGACCTGATGAACGCCACTGGCGGCAGCAAGGACAACAGCTGGTTCCAGGAATACACCGAAAAGGCCATCGATATCGCCAAGAGCACTTGGAAGAAGGGCGGCATTCCGGCATTCACATGGCACTGGCGTCCGGGTGACGAAGAAAACTTCTACGTGAAAGGCGCAAACGACAATTACACCGAATTCGACTTCACCGAAGCTTTCGTGACCGGCACGACCAACTGGGATACCGTTTCGACCGCTTACAAGGCTCTCGTCGCTGACATCGATCTCGTTTCTAAGATTTTCCTTGACCTCCAGAAAGAAGGCGTTGCCGCCATCTTCCGTCCGCTCCATGAATCCGGTGGCAACTGGTTCTGGTGGAGCACCCACACAGGCAAGCAGTTCGCAGCCCTCTACCAGTTGCTCTACGAACGCATGGTGTTCACGAATGGCGTCAACAACCTCATTTGGGACTTCAATCCGAAGGACGCCGCTACGATGTCCTGGACTCCGGGCGAAACCTACTATGACGTGTTGAGCGTAGACATTTACAATGCAGCCAACGATCACCAGAGCAACAGCTCCGCATTTATCGACCTTACGAACAAGGCTGGCACCAACAAGATTATCTCCCTCAGCGAAAACGGCCCGATTCCTGACGTTGACAAGATGTACGAAGACGGTGCTACTTGGAGCTGGTGGATGCCGTGGTACGAATCCCCGAGCTGGAACGGCGGCTATGTGAGCCAGACTGCAGCAAGCGTATGGCAGAAGAACCTCGCTGACGAACGCATCATCACCCTCGACAAAATGCCGGGTTGGGACAACTATAGCGAAGCTGCCGCAGCAACAAACGTTTGCCCGACTTCTACACAGAATGCCAAGTTCGGTGCAGACACGGCCAAGGCCAATCCGGAAAATGTTGACCTCGTCATGGGCGTGACCTACAAGGCTATCAACGATAGCGGTGCAAACATCGAATTCAAGAAGGTTCCGAAACTGACCGGTGCAAAGAGCATCGCCGTCACAATCGAAAACAAGGGTTCCGGTGGCGAAATGAACGGCATCTGGATCGGCATGGCATTTGTCCGCGATGGCTCCGCCGATAAGGCATGGACTTGGGAACAGTCTCCGTCTGACGGCTGCTGGCTCAACGACGGTGCAAAATCCACTTGTGAATTTGCCATCGAAACTTACACCGATGACGCAGGCGTCGAACACCCGATGGACCTCGACAACCTCTTCTCTGTCACCTTCATCTTGGCTGGCGCTAACGGATTCGAAGGCACCGTGCTTTTCGACAACATGGTCACGGACAACGGTATCATCATCAACGGATTCAATAAGAAGACTGAACTCTTCACCGCCGCAGACCAGAGCAAGGGCCACATCGCAAGTATCGAGCTCTATAACAAGGACGGCACGCCGGCAGGCACATCCGCCATCAAGCCGATTGCCGCCGCAAAGAAGGCAGGCATGAGCGTCAAGAACGGCAACCTCTCGCTCACCGCAAACGTTTCCGGTTTCGCAAGCATCGACGTGTTCAACATGATCGGCAAGCGCATCGCTACACTCCACCGCGGAAACCTCAGCGCAGGCAGCCACACGTTCAGCCTCCAGAACCTCAACAAGGGTCAGTACATCATCCGCGTCAAGGGCGCCGGACTCAATGCCACCCAGAAGGTTCTCATCAAGTAGACTATAACACAAAAAGCCAAATACCTAAAGGCGGCCGCACAAGCGGTCGCCTTTTCTTACAATGTGCATTTCGTCACTTTTCGCCCCGAACGGCCCAAATAAAACGTTTATTTATCTTACATTTCCGTGAAAATATTGCACTTTATCACAGCGCGTCTTGACTTCAAATTTCACAAATCTATTTTTCAATAGACGATATTTAGGATGTTTGGGGGTGTGGACATTTTCCACAAGTTTTGTCAACACTCAAAAGTCGGGATTGCCCTATTTCATCGTTAAAAATCTAGTTTCAAGAAAAACAAGGATATTTCATGAATAGCTTCAAGACTTTAATCGCCGCATCGCTCCTCGGAACGGCCGCATTTGCAGCCCCGGGTCTCACGGTAAGCGGAACCGATTTGCAATACAACGGCAAGAAGATTTTCTTCTCGGGTACAAACCTCGCCTGGAGCGACTACAATTCCGACGTGGGTGCTTCCCCGCTGGACGAAAACGCATGGCGTAAGGCTGTGGAAGGCACGCGTGCCGCAGGCGGTAACGCTATTCGTTGGTGGCTCTTTAACAACATGAGCCAGAGCCCAACAATTGACGAAACGACGCACTTGGTCACGGGCCCAAAGGAAAACACCATCGCGAACATGAAGAAGGCTTTGGACATCGCTGAAGAATATGGCGTGATGGTTTCGATGTGCCTTTTCAGCCACAACTTGATGGAACCGAACCAGTGGGGACTTTACAACGAAAAGCTCGACATTACCGCTAACGAATTGCTTTTCGAAGATGCAGGCACCAAGGCTTTTATTGACAACGTCCTTATTCCTGTCGTAAAAGCAATCGGCAACCACAAAGCGCTCATGACTTGGGAAGTCTTTAACGAACCCGAGGGTATGACTAGCGAATGCAGCGGCTGGACTACAAAGAAGATGGCACTTGCCAAAATCCAGAAGTTTACGAACAAGGTTGCAGCAGCCATCCACACGACAAACCCGGATCTTCTCGTTTCGACCGGTAGCGTGAACATCAAGTATCAGAAGCATTGGAATGACGCAGCCCTCATCGAAGCGGGTGGCGAAGCCAACGGTACGCTCGACTTTTTCCAGACGCACTATTACCCGTACTGGCAAGACAATTCCGTAAGCCCGTTCGTAAACACTGCGGCCCAGATGGCGACCAAGTACAGCTACGATTCCAAACCGATGATTATTGGTGAATTCCCGGCAAGCGGTTGGGCAGGCGATACTTACCGCTCCAATTTCGCCGCAAAGACAGAAATTACAACGGAAGAATGCTACCGCAAGGCTTTTGACGGCGGTTACGCAGGCGCTCTCGCCTGGCAGTACATCGGCGACAAGACCGAAGCAAACTTTGGCGGTTACAGCTACACGATTGACCCGGCTCTCGACGCCATGAAGAAGCTCGCCGCAACGGAAGAAGCAAGCATCAAGATTAAGGATGTGAACATTGAAGGCGGCAATGGCGGAAACGGCATGATGGCTGTGACCTACGGTGCCGACAATGGCCAGGTGGAATACCAGAACAAGGGCGGCTGGGACCTCTCCGGCGCAACGACGTTCACTTGGACCGCCAAGAACAACGGCAAGACCGACGCAGACATCTACTTGATTTTCAAGCTCACGGATTCTTGGACCTGGACGGAAACGGAAGGCAGCTGCAAGGTTCCGGCAGGCGAAAAGGTCACATGCTCTATCGATATCTCTAGCTTTGCCGACCGCAACAAGACGCTCAGCATCACGCTTGCCAACTACGCCGCTGGTTACACTGGCACGTTGATTTACGACGATATCAAGGCTGGCGATTTGACGCTCTTTGACTTCAACACCGACAAGTACGACGCCTTCAAGCGCGGTTACGAAAACACCGAAGAAATGATTCCGGAAATCAAAATCGTTTTCGATGAAAACTACGTTTACGGCAAATCCACAACTTTGACAAAGAGCAAAATCGCAACTTCGAAGTTCACTATCAACGGTGACAAGATTATGCTCAACACAAAGGCAAAAGGTCAGGTCAGCGTTGACGTGTTCGGCATGAACGGAAGAATCGTTGCCACGCTCTTTAACGGAGTTCTTGGCGCAGGCAACTACGTGTTCAGCCTTGCCGATATGCCGAAGGGTCAGTACATCATACGCATGAAGGGTGCTGGAATCACCACGACTCAGCCCGTGATTGTGAAGTAATCCTTTGAAAGGAGATTTCCGGTCATCCCCGTCAAGCGAGGACAAGCGCCGAGATGACAATGCAAATGAGTCCCGCTTTTCGCGGGACTTTTTCTTTAAATGGAACTGGATCCTTCGCTTCGCTCAGGATGACGAATTGCGTTGCTCAGGATGACGTGGGGCATGACAATGCTGTTTTTTGGACAAAAGCAGTGACGAAAATCCTTTGAATTTGGGGCGCAAGAATATAGATTTAGGGGTGGAGATATGGATGTTTATGAAACACTTTAACTACACAAATTTTGTCGCTACGGCAACTGTCGCAGCACTCGCAAGCACCGCTTTTGCCGCCACCCCCATCCGTTTAGAAGCCGAAGACGCCGTCCTCGCCGATGACCACAAAGTCGTCGTAATCGAAGATGCTAAAGCTTCGGGCGGAAAATCCGTCGATATGAAAGACGGCAATTTGGAGTTCAAAGTGGCAGTCCCCGTAACGGGCTATTACACTCTTTGGGCCACATACCAAATACCATCAACATCGACCAACAAAATCCAGAACTTGACCGTCAACGGCGTTTCTGCAGGGCAGATTTCTTTTGGAATTTCTGACGAATTCACGACCATCAAAGGCGCGGGCAAAATCAAGCTCACCGCAGGCGAAAACAAAATAGGCATCGTCCACAGCTGGGGTTACGTCAACCTCGACTACATCGAACTCACGGAATACGAAGCCAGCCCGTGGAGCATTTCACCGAATCCTGTCACGCCAGAGCCAACCGAAAGTGCACAGAAGCTCTACAACTTCTTGCTCAACAATTTCGGCAAGCACGTGATTAGCGGCGTCATGACGGAACGCCCGTTCGAAAATAACGGCCAGTACACCCCGCAAAACTACGAAACACAAACCGAACTCAGTTACATCAACAAGGCTAGCGGCAAGAACGTGGTTCTCGTAGGCTTTGACTTTTTGCATGCCTCGGGCAAGAATTCTGACCAGCAATGGTATCAGGGGTACACGCACGCTTCGCTCGAAATGGCAAAGACGGTCTGGAAAGCAGGTGGCATTCCGCAATTCAACTGGCATTGGAAAGACCCGATGCACGAAGTCGAAGCGTTCTACACGCAATCGAGCGGAAACGATCCCTACACCGAATTCAGTATCAACAAGGCTTACGACGAATCCACCGGCAAATGGAAAACAAGTAGCGATGAATACAAGGCCATTGTCCGCGACATGGAAATGATCGCCGACTCACTTTTGACATTGCAAAAAGAAGGCGTCGCCGTTCTTTGGCGACCGCTCCACGAAGCTAGCGGCAAGTGGTTCTGGTGGGGTACAGATGGTGCAAAATCGTGCGTTGCACTGTACAAGCTCATGTTCGATATTTTCGTGAATCAGAAAGGATTGCACAACTTGATTTGGGTGTGGACCACCGACGAAGCGAGCGACGCTCTCGACTGGTATCCGGGCGATGAATACGTGGACGTTGTGGGCCGCGACTACTATTACTACCCGCGTGAATCAAACCACTCCAGCCTCATCGGCAGCTTTGAGACGGTCAAGGAAATCTTCGGCGGCAAAAAGATTGTCGCGCTCAGCGAAAATGGTTCTGTGCCCTACCCTGACGAGATGAAGGCCGATGGCGCCAACTGGAGCTGGTTTATGCCGTGGTATGGCGACTACGCAATGGAAGGCTGGGCAAACGACAACAATGCCGAAAGCTGGAAAATCGTGATGAACAACGAATACACCTTGACGCTCGAAGATATGCCGGGCTGGGACAAGTACGAAATCGTCACGCCACCGACAACGGGTTTCAAGAACACGTTAAACGCACAGAAGATTGCCACAAGTTTGTCTGTTATCGGAAAGAATTTGCAAGTGATTATTCCGAGTGTCGCAGCATACGCCAACGCAAGAGTTGCAATTTTCGACATGCAGGGCAATCAGGTAATGAGCCGCACTATCAATGGCACAGCAAGCATTAACTTGAGCGGAATTGCGGTTGGACAGTACCTCGTGAAAGTGCAAGGCAATGGATTTAACCAAAACGGAAAGATTCTAGTAAAGTAATTGAGAATACCGATCCCGGAATAAATCCGGGATGACATTGCAAAAAAAAACGTTTCCGGCATAAAGCTGGGATGACAATGCAAAAAAAATGGAGTGTAGATATGGGATGTAAATCAATCGCGGGCGCATGCTCCGCAATGGCTTTTGCCACAGCAATCGCGGCAACATCAATTTATGCCGCACCGACAACTTACGAAGCCGAAGATTTGAGCGGCGCAACCGTTGCCGAAGGCGCAGACTTTTCGGGCGGCAAATACGCTAAGCCCGCCGACGCTAGCGGTATCACGTTTACGGTCAAAGTCGAAGAGACCGCCGTTTACGATATTACCACAAAAGTTCTCATCAAGCAATACGACTGGACTACCTCTAAAATCACAGTCAACGGTGTCGATGTAGGTTCCATGCTCACGACTCCACGTAATTGCGATTCGAGCTATGTCGTGTCCGCATCGGCAAAAATGAAGGTTGGCGAAAATAAGATTACGGTCGGGAACCAAGCCATCGGCGTGGACTACATCACCGTCGAACGCCATCCCGATCCGGAATACAAAATCGGTACCGCTCCTGTCACGCCCAATGCGTCAGAATCCGCACGCAAAGTATTCTCTTTCTTGCGCGAGAACTTTACGAAAACAACGCTTAGTGGCATGATGATCAGCGACCAGAATTTCAACTACGATTATGGCAACATGAAACTCATCCCGCCGGGCGGCTGCACTCCTGCCGATTCCTGCAAGTACACCGACGCAGAAGTTTCATGGAAAGGTCAGACGGATATTGCCGAATTCTACAAACGCACAGGGCACTACCCCGCCATTGGCGGTTTTGACATGCTCTTTGCCGCCGGCGGACATTCCGATGAAGGCTGGTTCAGAGGCTATTCCGAAAACAACCTCCTGATGGCAGAAGAACTCTGGAAGTTGGGAGGCATTCCGACATTCACATGGCATTGGAAAGTCGGCGAAGACACCGTATTCTACACCAAAGACACCTACCCTATGAATGGCTACCGCAGCAGCGGATGCGCCAATGGCGCAAAGGGTTCTAGCGAAAGCAACACGTGCTTCAATTACACCAAGGCATTCAAGGATTCCACCTGCAAGGAAATCAACGAAGCCTCTCAAGAATACAAGGACATCGTAAATGACATCGATAAAGTTTCTGCATTGTTCAAGCAATTGCAGGAAAAAGACGTTGCCGTCATCTGGCGCCCGCTTCATGAAGCAAGCGGTGGCTGGTTCTGGTGGGGCGTCGGCAGCGGCGATTGCTACAAACAACTTTACCGACTCGTCTTTGACCGCATGGTAAAAACAAACGGTCTCAACAACTTGATTTGGGTATGGAACATCAATACGGACCCGCAATTTGGTTACGATTACTCCGCCCTCAATGCAAGCTGGTACCCCGGCGATGAATACGTGGACATCGTCGCGGTTGACATTTACGACCCGCTCAACGACCACAATTCCGGTGCAAACTACTACTACAAAATCGTGAGCGATGTGGGCACGAACAAGATGATTGCATTGAGCGAAAACGGCGCCATTCCGGACATCGACAGCATTGCCGAAGACAAGGCCAATTGGAGCTATTGGATGACATGGAGCCAGACCTGGAGCGGAAACTTCTTGGAAAAGACTACCACAGAAATGTGGAAGAAGAATCTCGATGACAAGCGCATCATCGCTCTTGACGATATGCCTGGCTGGGGAAATGTCACCGTCAACAACCCCATCATCAACATATTCACGCAAAAAGCAAACAACGTAAATCTTGCTATAAATGGCAAGTCGCTTTCGCTATCCACGAATCAAAACGGCAACGCCACCGTCACTGTTTTTGACCTGACCGGACACCGAGTTGCTACACTTTTGCAAGGTCAAATTTCGGCAGGAACGCATAGCTTAAGCATCCAATCGCTCGCCGCCGGCAACTACATTGTCAAGGCAAGTGTCGGACATCACAACACCATGCAGGTTTTACGCTTAAAATAGTGCGCGTCGCAACATGTATTTTAAAAAAAAGGTTCACTTTTGAACCTTTTTTCTATTTTTAAACCATGACCGAAAAGAACCCCCTTTACTTTACTATTCACGGACATTTTTATCAGCCCCCTCGCGAAAACCCTTGGACTGGTGTTATCGAGAACCAGCCAAGCGCACGTCCGTTCCACGACTGGAACGAACGCATTGCCAGCGAGTGCTATAGCCCGAACTCCGCAAGCCGTATTTTAAATTCTAAAGGCAAAATTGTCGACATCGTAAACAACTACGATTTCATGAGCTTCAACATCGGCCCGACTCTCATGGGCTGGATCCGTACCAACACGCCCGACACCTACAAACGCATTCAGGACGCCGACAAGCGCAGCCAGGAACGCATGAACGGGCACGGCAATGCGATTGCACAAGTTTACAACCACATCATCATGCCGCTCGCAAGCACGCAAGACAAGCGTACACAAATTCGCTGGGGCATTGAAGATTTCAAGTTCCATTTCGGTCGCATGCCCGAAGCCATGTGGCTTGCCGAAACAGCCATCAACTTTGAAACCGTTGTCGAGCTCATCAAGGCAGGCATCAAGTACACGATTCTCTCGCCCACGCAGGCTGACAAGTTCCGCAAGTTTGGCGACAAGAAGTGGACCGATTGCAGCAACACGAATATCGATACCACGCGCCCGTACCGCATTTACCCGCGCGACAAGGAAGGCAACCTCGTCTGTGACGGTTACCTCGACGTGTTCTTCTACAACCCGTGGCTTTCGAGTGCCGTCGGCTTTGAACATTTACTCCGCGATGCAGGGACTTTTGGTCACCGCATTGAAAGCGCCTGGGACGCAAACCGCAGCGAACCACAACTCGTAAGCATCGGCACCGACGGTGAATCTTACGGCCACCATGAACCGTTTGGCGACATGTGCGCCGCATGGCTCTACAACAAGTTCGCTCCGCAGAACCACATGGTTCCGGTGAACTACGGCTGGTACCTTGAAAAGTTCCCGCCCAAATACGAAGTTGAACTCAAGAATTTCTACGGCGAAGGTTGCGCTTGGAGCTGCGCTCATGGTGTTGGTCGCTGGTATAGAGACTGCGGTTGCTCCACCGGCGGTGGCGCCGACTGGAACCAGAAATGGCGTGGTCCGCTCCGCGATGCATTCAACCACCTCAAGGAAGTCGCCGACAACATTTTCGTTCGCGAATTCGAAAAGATTTCAAAGATTGATCCGTGGGAAGCTCGCAACAACTACATCCAGGTGATTGTCGCGCCCGAAGACGAATCCCGCAAGGAACAGTACCTCAAGGATACGCTCAAGGATTACGAAAAGCAAGAAGACCGCGCCAAGGCCATCCGACTTCTCGAAATCCAGAAGTTCTGCCTGTTCAGCTTCACGAGCTGCGGCTGGTTCTTCAACGATATCGAAGGGCTCGAACCGGTGCAGAACATGCGTTATGCCCTCCGCGCGATGCAGCT
Organism: Fibrobacter sp. UWB3; assembly: GCF_002210405.1. Lineage (NCBI taxonomy): Bacteria > Pseudomonadati > Fibrobacterota > Fibrobacteria > Fibrobacterales > Fibrobacteraceae > Fibrobacter > Fibrobacter sp. UWB3. Next base: position 155,935 of record NZ_MWQJ01000009.1, on the reverse strand, counting down.
TTTAAAGCCGTTCCTCCCGATGGGAGACAATCTCAAGAGCGAAATTCTGTACATCCTCGCCCGCGCCACAAGTAACGAACACAAGTGGAACGGCGCCGAAGTCTTCACGAAGTACGCCGAAGAAAACGTCCCGTCCGTCATCAAGCAGATGGCAGAACGTGCCGCGATTTACCACCTCGAACTTGAAGAAGACTACCTCAACAAGGATTCCCGCATCACGGCAACAAAGATTGCGTCCCGCCGTCGCCAGACGCTCGTGCGCACGTCTTACGAAGACAACGATCTCGGTGAATCTTGCGTGACCACGAACTTGGTCGTCACGGACCAGCTCAGCCGCGTAAACATCGTCGTTGCCATGGGCGAAGAAAAGGAAAGCGGACTCACGTTTGTTGAAAATACGAACATGACAACGGAACAACTCCACGAGCTCTATCCGACAGCATACGTTGTCCGCATGAGCAATCTCGCGAGCGATTCCCTGAAGCGCATCAACCAGCTTTCGACGCAGATGCACCTCGAAAACATCACAAAGTCGTTCTCCGGCTTTGCGCTGAACCATGGCATTTCCATCGACAGCCTTGCCGACCCGGACCACACCTTGCCGGACACCATGAGGAAAATTCTCACGGTGGAAATCAACGCACGCATTCACCATGCCGCTTTGCAGTTGCTGAACGAGCACAACAAGGCGAACATCGAAGAAATTCACGAGCTCATCACCGAAGCAACAGCGCTCAACACGCACTTTAGCTTTGGCGGGCTTGGCCACATGTTCTTCCATAAGCTCACGCTCCTCATCGACGAAGTAGCAAAGAAGTTCAACGAAGAAACCCTCAACTACATCACCGATCTCATCACGGTCGCCGATTGGCTGAAGATTTTCATCAACAAGACTTCTCTCGAAAACCACGTCTTTGGCATCTACAAGCAATACAAGGCAGAACCTGACGGAAAGTTTGCGGCCCTCAAGCCGATGTTCCAATGGCTGAACTTCGAGGTGATTTAATGTACAAGCTGCCAAGCGCTCCACTCATTACAGCGCAAGAGATAAATGCGCGTCTGGACTCACTCGCCTCTGAACTGAAGGCGTTTGATTTCGACGTGATTTTATCTGCACTTACCGGCAGCTACATGTTTACCGCCGACTTGTCTCGCCGTATCGCGACTCCGAAATTGCGCATCGCATTTATCAAGGCGTCAAGCTACGGCGAATCCGACAAGCCAAATGCAAATGTCCATATTTCGGGCCTTGAAGGTCTCGACATCAAGGGCAAACGCGTTTTGCTGATTGACGACATTCTAGACACTGGCAACACGATGTATTCCCTCGTGAAAGCCCTCGCGGATTACTCCCCCGCCTCCATCACGACTTGCGTACTGTTGAACAAGGAATCAAGACGAACGGTGAATTACCATGCCGACTTCGTTGGTTTTGAAATTGAAGATAAATTTGTGGTAGGTTACGGTCTCGACTATGCAAATACGTACCGCACCTATCCAGAAGTATGGGCACTTGAAGAAGCATGATTGAAAACAACAATAACGTAAACAACAGCGATAACGATGATTTGAACGAAGTCAAGAAACACGCGACCATGACGTTCGCCGCTCTGGAACGCAGTTTCAACAGAATGGCTTACCGCAGAAGAAACACCATCCGCATCATCGTCTGCTTGCTGTTCTTTTTCTTAGGCTACCAGGCCAACAACTGGTTTAGCAGCAAGATTCCGACTGAAAAAATCATTGAAAAAATTGCAGCCCAGCCGGACCTTCCGAACAAGTGCAAATTCCGTTATGACCGTTCCATGGAATACGCCATCATGCACGAATGCGTTTTCTCGCACGACACGCCGACAGACGACGTGAAGCTGATCCAGCGCATCAACTACTGCTCTTGCGCCTTGGAACGCGTACAAAAAAAGAAGCCCTTCCAGAAGATGTTTGAAAACAACCTGGAGGACTTCACATTTAAGATTCGCGAAGAAATCCTTTGCAAGGACGAAAAGATTCCGCAAGCGCTCGAAATGGAATCCGAAACGCCTGCAAAATAATCCCTTACAATATCAGCATTCCGTCGCCGTAGCTGAACAATTTAAGCTTGTTCTCTACGGCCATTTTGTATGCGTCGAGCGTGTTTTCACGACCATAGAATGCCGACACAAGCAAAATGAGAGAGCTCTTGGGCCAATGGAAATTGGTTAAGAGACCATCCACAATCTTGTACTTGTATCCTGGGTAGAAGAACGCATAGGTCACGCCCTTTTGCGGTTTCAAAAATCCGTTGGCATCGGCGACCGTTTCAATCACGCGCGTACTCGTCGTACCGACCGTCACAATGCGGCCACCTTCGCGCTTCGCCTTGTTGATGATGTCGGCATTTTCCTTGGTGAGTTCGTAATACTCGCCGTGCATCTTATGCTGCGTGAAATCTTCGACAGAGATGTTCTGGAACGTTCCCGGGCCCACATGGAGCGTGACTTCAGCAACGTACACACCCTTCGCCTTCAAGTCTTCGAGCATTTGTTCGCTAAAGTGGAGACTTGCGGTCGGTGCGGCCACAGCGCCAGCATACTTTGCGAAAATCGTCTGGTATGCCTTCTTGTCGTCTTCGTCATCGGGGCGGTCAATGTAGGGCGGCAGCGGAACGTGCCCTTCCTTGTTCATGACCTCTTCCATCTCGGCAGGAGTCTTTTCAAAACGAAGAACGCGGTTGCCGTCTTCTTCATGAACTTCTTCCACGAACGTGCGCACACCAGCGAGCTTGAGTTCACGCCCGACCTGGAAAGCCTTGCCCGGATGCACCTTGGCTTCAAAGCGGGCCTCGCCTGCTTCGGAGGGGTTCAACGCCTGCACCAAGAGGACTTCGACCTGACCGCCAAATTGCGTTTCGCCATACAGACGAGCAGGAATCACCTTCGTATTGTTCACCACGAGGCAATCGCCTGGGCGGAACAGGTCGACAATTTCAGGAGCCTTCATAATGCGGCGTTCGCCGCCATTTTTGGGGCAATACAAAATATGCGTCTTGCCCTTGCCCGCCGTACGGGAGGCAATCAATTCTTTCGGGAATTCAAAGTTATAATCAGAAAGACGGTATTCCATTACTACGCCTTCATATCCTTCAATGTATTTTTCAAGCGTTCAAGCATTTCCGTTTTCAAGGATTCCGGCTTCAAAATTTTCACATCCGGAAGCACGCCAAACAGCCATGTCTTAAAGTCCGGAGTCAAGCGGAGCTTGAGCGTCACAATCATGTTCTTGTCCTTATCCTCCGTGATTTCTGCACACGGAGAAAATCTAGACTTTAAGAACTGCGTCTTGAGCCAACCGGTCTTGATAAGAAGCGTCACCGTTTGCGGGTCTTCGGTAGAAACATACTTGCCAAAAGCATACTTGTAATGTTCATAGACGCAGAACGGTTCACGAAGCGTCATGGCGCAGTTATTCGTCTGGACAACGCTCATGATATTTTCGACAAGATAATTTTTAAAGATATGCGTTTCGGCATACGTTTCATCAGCAGCAATCAAGTAAAGCGTATCAATGCGCATCACAAGCTTGATTGGGCAAACTTCAATCGTCTTCTTTTCCGTTTCTTCGTTCGTACTTCTGTACACAATACGGATTCTAAAGCCTTCACGAATTGCAGACAAAAGCTTCGAGACCATAGAGTCTTGAGCCTTATGGTCACAGAACGGGCCATAATCCATAATGTAGTTCGGGTCAAGTGTAATCGCTTCAGCCTTGAATCCATCCGGGTCCGTTGTCTGCATGGACGAAATAACGCTATCGATGAGCTTGCGGTTTTTCAAGTCCAAAGGAGTCGTGTCGTTCATCGTCTTTTTCAACTTTTCGAGCTGCTTGACGATTTTCTGGTTAAAGTCCACCTTCTGTTCGGTTTGAATAACGTAAAAAGTTTCGCCATCCTTTTTGAACTTATGGAGACCACAATTTTCCTGTTCTAGTGCATTTAAATGGCGGAAAATAGTTCTCGGTCCGCAATCCATCGCCTGAGCAAGCATCGAGACCGTCATCGGCACACGAAGTTTGCATTTAATCTTATTTATCTTTTCATATCCTGTAGCCATTTTTCACTCCTCTTTTTCCTAAGTTTTTAAAATTCTTAGACGGTTCCCCACCGCTACCGACCGAGCAAAACCAGCAACAGCCAATAGCGCAAACTCTCTCTGAACAATATTTGCCACACGCCCCTCGACCAAGAAACGCTTGCCCACATACGTGACATGAACAAACGAATTTTTCAAGAAACTGTATGACGCAAGCTTATCCATAATTTTCTGGCAAAGGTCTTTTTTGCCGAGATTCTTTTTTAGAATCGCAGTCCCATGCATATTCAACGAAACTATGCCGGGAATACATTCAATACGCGACTTCAGTTCATCAGGATAAACTTCATCTTCGTAATAGAACGTCACCTTTGCAGCGCCAGATTTCACCTTGACACTGTACTTGAAAATCGGATGAGCAATATCATCCAAAACATCCCAAATTTGTCGTTCCAAGTCCTCGTCGGAAACCTTGGAATTCTTGCGGACGCGAACCATGTTCACACAACCGCGCAGTCCCGCAATTTCACCAATTTTGGTCTGTATTTTTCGCTTTGTCGCAAGGCTTTCTACAAAGCCACGCAAATAGACAATTCCCTGCCCCGCTTCAACGGAAACCTCTTCACTAAGCCCATCCGACAAAAGTTCCAGGTGCTTACGCACAACAGAAACAACTTCTTGATTCGGCGGATTTTCCGCATAACGCGGATAGCTCATAAAAACGATTAATCCATCATTCATCTTCACCACAAGCTTGTCCTTGGTTTCGTCTTTGACGACTCCAATGGCAATACCAAACTGCTTGCGGATGACATGGTAGACATGGTCTCCCAACAAGGTGTTCACACACTGGGCAGGCAATAGCCGATAGCCATTGGGCGATACCTCATGGTCTATCGGAATTTTTGGACCCTCGAACTTTGCATCCGCAGGTCCATTTTTATAGACGACAACTTCCTTATCCCTAGACTGGAAAAAACTCTTGACGATACAAGGACGGGTTGCCCCATCAAAGTAGAGCCAATCGCCTGGAAAAATTCGGTTGTGCCCATAGACCTTTGCATACTCAGATTGCGGATCATCCTTATGGCAAAACGCAAATTCCTGCGAGAAAGCCACATGATACATTCCGCAATGAGTACAGACACAAAGTAGCGGAATACCGCGTTCCATACCCCCATACGTCGTGTACTCTTCCATGGCGCAGACGTCATGGCGAACTGCCTGCTGGCATTGCCGGCAGTACAGCTGCTGCGAGTACAATCTGTAAGGGAAATACTGACGCATTTTCTTTTCAAGTTTATTTCATCAGCGGGAGCGCCACGTCGATGCGGCGGAGCACTTCTTCCTTGCCGATAATTTCGAACATTTCCCAGAGACCCGGGCCAGCAGTCACGCCGGACACGGCAAGGCGCGGTGCACCCACCAGTTCACCGACCTTGTGACCACAGCGTTCGGCCAGGTCGTAGAATCCCTTCTCGATCACCGGAGTCTTGAAGTCTTCGATGGCAGCGAGCATATCGCGCACGAGCGTTGCGACTTCCTTGGAGCCTTCACCGAAATGCTTCTTCGCACCCTTTTCGTCGTATTCCGTCGGAGCAACAAAGAAGTACTTTGCCATCGTTGCGAGATCCTGCACAAAATGCGCACGCGGCTTGAGTTGCTTCACAATTTCGAGCAAGCGTTCGTTCGGTTCGGCACTCGTATCAACGCCCATAGCCTTAAGGCCATCAACCATGATGTCCTTGAGGAATGCATCATCGCACATGTGGATGTGCTGGCCGTTCATCCACTGGAGCTTCTTTTCGTCGAAGCTTGCGGACTTCGGGTTGATGCGTTCGAGCGTGAAGCAATCGATCATTTCCTTGACGCTCATCACTTCGCGGTCGTCACCCGGGTTCCAGCCGAGGAGTGCGAGGTAGTTCACGAGCGTTTCCGGCAAATAGCCGAGGTCGCGGAAGTCACCGACAGAAGCGGCGCCCTTGCGCTTGGAAAGCTTACCGCCGTTCTTGTCGAGAATCACCGGCAGGTGGCACCAAACAGGCGGCTGCCAGCCAAAAGCCTTGTACAAGAGTTCGTGCTTCGGCGTGGAGCTAATCCATTCATCACCGCGGAGCACATGCGTCGTGCCCATGTAGTGGTCATCGACAACGCTTGCGAAGTGGTACGTCGGATAGCCATCGCGCTTGATGAGCACGAGGTCATCCAGAAGTTCGTTCTGGTAGCTGATGTGACCACGGATCATATCATCGAATTCCGTGACGCCCGTTTCCGGGACCTTGAAACGTATGACAGCCTTTTCGCCAGCGGCAATGCGAGCTTCGGCTTCTTCGCGGCTGATGTTACGGCAGTGGCGGTCATAACCAGTGACCGGCACGTGAGACTTTTCTTGTTCGGCGCGGACTTCCTGCAAACGTTCTTCCGTGCAGAAGCAGTAGTAAGCGCAACCGGCATCCAAGAGCTTCTTGATTTCGCGGTGGTAGATGTCCAGGCGTTCGCTCTGGAAGTACGGACCGCAGTCACCTTCGCAACCCGGACCTTCGTCCCACTGGAGGCCAAGCCACTTGAGGTCGCGCATCAAGTCGTGGAGAGCGGTTTCGTTATAGCGCTTACGGTCAGTATCTTCGATGCGCAGGTAGAACGTGCCACCCATGTGTTTCGCAAAGAAGTAGTTGTAGATTGCCGTACGTGCGCCACCGACATGCAAATAACCCGTGGGGCTCGGAGCAAAGCGTACACGGACAGGACTTTTTTCAGTCATAGATTCCTCTTTAAATCCATATTTATTTTTGTGACAAAAATTAGCAAAATTCATTGTATAAAACCAAATTCACTTTCAAGATAGGGGTCTATATTGGAATACTTTTCATGCAACATTTCATAGAAACTTTCAAAACAGTCACAGAAATATTACACAAATACTTTTTCACCAAGAGTTTTCTGTATACAAGCCAAGACTCCGACCTTTTAATTGCTAAGTTGCGGGCGTCAAAATAGGAGTCATTATGATTATTAAACCGCTCATCCGTAGCAACATGTGCATTAACGCCCACCCGAAGGGCTGTGCTGCCGACGTCAAACACCAAATTGAATTTATCGAAAAGAAGTTCACTACGCGCAGCATTCCTGCCGATGCACCGAAGACCGTTCTCGTCCTCGGTTGCTCTACCGGTTACGGACTTGCAAGCCGCATTGTTGCCGCATTTGGCTACAAGGCAACAACTATCGGCGTTTCTTTTGAAAAGGAAGGCTCCGACGGTGGAATCGGAGAATCCCGCGAAAAGACAGGCACGCCGGGCTGGTACAACAACATGGCTTTTGACAAGTTCGCAAAAGAAGCGGGCCTAGATGCCGTGACGTTCAACGGTGACGCCTTCTCGCACGAAATGCGCCAAAACGTTATCGACACACTCAAGAAGATGGGCAAGAAAGTCGATTTACTCGTATACAGCGTCGCAAGCTCCGTGCGCGTTGATCCAGACAACGGAACAATCTACCGCAGCGTCTTGAAGCCGATTGGTCAAGTATTCACAGGCGCCACGATTGACTGCCTCAGCGGAAAAATCAGTACCATCAGCGCAGAACCCGCCACCGCCGAAGAAGCGGCCAATACAGTTAAAGTCATGGGCGGTGAAGACTGGGCGCTTTGGGTACGCAAGCTCAAGGAGGCAGGCGTTCTCGCCGAAGGCGTGAAGACCGTCGCTTATTCATATATCGGCCCGAAACTTTCGCACGCCATCTACCGCGACGGTACAATCGGTGGCGCCAAGAAGCATCTCGAAGCAACCGCACTGGAACTCCACAAGGAATTGCAAAACGACCTCCACGGCGAAGCCTATGTCTCTGTGAACAAAGGACTTGTCACGCGCTCTAGCGCCGTCATTCCCATCATCCCGATGTACATTTCCGTGCTCTTCAAGGTCATGAAGGAAATGGGAAATCACGAAGGTTGTATCGAGCAGATGGAACGCTTGATGACCGAAAGACTTTATACGGGTTCCAAAGTCCCGACGGACGAGAATCACCTCATCCGCATCGACGACTATGAATTGGATCCGAAAGTCCAGGCAGAAGTGGACAAGCGCATGGCAACAGTCACGCAAGAGAACCTCGCCGAAGTGGGCGACCTCGAAGGATACCGCCACGATTTTCTCGCGACAAACGGTTTCGATATTGATGGAGTGGACTACGAGGCGGATGTCAAAACGCTAACTAGCATATAGTTTCTATTTTTGGGGCAAAACCCCTTAACATCAAGGATTATTTATGGAAACTCTCAATTCCATTCTCGATGCTATCGATGGGTACGTCTGGGGCGTTCCCCTCATTGTCATCATCCTCTTTGTAGGCATCCTCCTCACCATCCGACTCGGCTGTCTGCAGGTCATGAACTTGCACAACGCACTCCGCTTCATGGCGCACAGCGAAAAAGACGGCGCAGGCGAAGTATCCAGTTTTGGAGCGCTCTGCACGGCTCTCGCCGCCACAATCGGTACGGGTAACATCGTCGGTGTGGCAACCGCAATCGGCACTGGTGGCCCAGGCGCGCTCTTCTGGATGGAAGTCGCCGCATTCCTCGGCATGGCAACAAAGTATGCCGAAGGCTTGCTCGCCGTCAAGTACCGCACAGTCGATAAGGAAGGCAAGGTTCTCGGTGGTCCGTTCTATTACATTGAAACGGGAATCAAGGAACGCTTCGGCTGGAACATGAAATGGCTCGCCGTGATCTTTGCCATCTTCGGTATGTGCGCAGGCCTCCTCGGCATTGGCACCATCACGCAGGTCAACGGCATCACGAGCGCTATGGCTCGCCTCACCCCGAACGCCGCTGAATTTGTCAACATCGGCGGCAACTCCGTGAGCGTCACCACAGCAATCGCAGGCCTCCTCGTCACGATCTTTGCAGCAACCGTCATCATCGGCGGTCTCAAGCGCATTGCAAAAGTCTCGATGTACATTGTCCCCATCATGGCCATCATCTACATCATTGCCTGCATTCTCCTTTTGCTCCTCAACTTCTCGCACATTTCTTCTGCCATCGAAACGATTGTGAAGGCAGCGTTTAATCCGTCTGCAGTCACTGGCGGCGTTGTCGGTTCTATCTTTATTGCAATGCAGAAAGGTATCGCACGCGGCATTTTCAGTAACGAAGCAGGTCTCGGTTCCGCTCCTATTGCAGCTGCCGCAGCAAAGACAAAGGAACCTGTGCGTCAGGGCCTTGTCTGCATGACAGGCACGTTCTTCGATACGATTATCATTTGTACGATGACGGGCCTTGCCATTGTGGTCTCGGGCGCTTGGGATCCGAAGCTCGGACTCGAAGGCGTGAACATCACGATGGAAGCATTCTCCCGCGGCCTTTCCATTATCCCGGGCGGCGCTGTGATTGCTCCGTACTTCCTCGCCACGGCTCTCGTGTTCTTCGCTTTCACGACGATTCTCGGTTGGGCCTACTATTCTGAAAAGTGCTTGCAGTACCTGATTGGTCGCAGGGACAAGAAGGCAATACTCACCTACCGCTGGCTCTACATCTTCGCGATTTTCATTGGACCGTACCTCACGGTAAGCGCGGTCTGGACAAGCGCAGATATTTTCAACGGCCTGATGGCATTCCCGAACCTCATTGCACTAATCCTTCTCTCTGGAATTGTGGCAAACGAAACAAAGACGTTCCTCGCCAAGTTCAAGGGAGATAAAGAGTAGTCATTGGTCTTTGGTCTTTAGTCAATAGTTATTGATTATTAGACGCTAATATGATGGCCCGCGAAAGCGGGCTTTCATTTTATAAATAAGACATAGCCACGAAACATCCAGTTATTTCTTGTATTGCAAATACTAGACTTAACTGGGTGGGGCAAAGCCCCAACTCTTTGGCTCGATTATGCCCACGCAAGCATGGTCGCAACGCCCGCCTTCTGAGTTGTCTTCGCTTCGCTCTGGACGACGCGGTAATTGCATTTTAGGATGACGATGCATACAAAAAGACCTCCCATGCGGGAGGTCTTTTTATGTTATACTCTATAATGAAACTATTACCAGTTCACACCGCAAGAAACGGAATCACCGGCAGGGATTTCAACCTTAACAGGAATGGAATAGCCATCAACCGTGTGAGCAACAGGCATACCACCCTTGGCTACATAAGTTTGGCCAGAAACCTTACCTGACAATTCGATTTCATCAATAGTGACAGTGAAATTAGACGTACTTGCATTACAATAGACATTGCATTCGGTATCAGTATTATGCCATCCGCTTGGCAAATTAGCAGAAATAGCATAACTACCGCTTTCCTTAAATACAGCCTTATCCTGAGTTGTCTCAATCTTGAATTCTTCGCCTTCGGTAACCTTAACAGGAGTGCAAGCAACTTCTTGCAAGGTATTGTCATTATTAGCAACAAACAAAGTCGGAGCAGCAGATGCTGTTGCAGCACTAAATGTCTTGGTAAAGGATGTTTCTGCACCAGCAGCACCACCATCCCAAGAGTAAGTCATAACAGTAGCACCAGTCTTACAACCCGTTACAGTCCATTTAACATCTGGAGTCTTCAGGTAATTAACGGCACCAGTCACACCTTCAGGAGCGCATACACAACCCGTGATCGGTTCGCCGTTCACCTGAATTGCAGGGCAGCTAATGTTGTAGTTGGCCGGACCAACACTGACCGTTGCACTTGCCGTATACTGACCAGAAGCGATGTACTTCACATTCTGGGTACGACCATTCATGCCGGAAGCCTTGTTCGTTTCAGGATCGCCACCCAGAGCCTTCCACGTCGTAGTGGCGCTAATCATCTGAGTCGGATCCTTGAGTTTCAAGATCCAAGAGACGGTATCGCCCTTGGAAATAACAGATCTTGCCGGAGAGCATGTTCCAAAGTCAGAAGACGGACCCGGATTAGCACCGCCACCCGAACTCGACGAAACGCCCGGATTGACAGTCTTGGAAGAAGATGACACAGAAGGACTTGATTCCGGAGTTGCAGAGGAAGAAGAAGACTTAATAACAATCGAGCCACCATCATCAGAAGAAGATGTAGCCGACTGAGGATTCGATCCACCACTGGAGCTAGAGGATCTAACCGGTTGCGTCTTACGAGAAGAACTGGATACGCTACCTTCGAAGCAACGAGGGCAGTTTTCCTTAGTCATCACGTCCCAAATAATACTCGGATCACCAACTTCGCTAGTATCACCACCTTCGTTGGACACCACAATTCCCATCACGTCATCGCCTGCATTGGGTTCCAAAATGTCACCACTACCACAAGCCCAGAAACTTGCCGCAACACCAAAAGCAGCCATTCCGATATAAATCTTTTTATTCATAAATAACCTCTTAGGCGAAAAATAAATTAAATCGATCCAATATGCAAATAGTGTAAGAGTTTTTTAATGACGAAGCGCACAAAAAAACGCCCTAGATCAAGCTCCTAGGACGTTTGTAAATTTAATTATACAGGTTAGTGTATTCTATAGCGATTCAAATCACTATAAACCCTAAATATCAATTATGCCTGGGTCAAAGGAAGAAGAAGAGGATTTCGCCTTAGATGAGCTAGACTTCTGTTCCTTCGATGAGGAGCTTTCGTCGGGAACCTCTTCAGAAGACGAAGAACTTTCGGCCTTATCCTTAACGACAAGCAACGGATTGAAATCATCTTCGTCCAGTTCGTTACGAGAGCAATCGATAGACTGATTCTTGCTACCCCAGAATCCCATAGGAACAACCGTTCCAGATTCGGTATATGTAACAGTGACTCTAGTCGATCCATTGCCTTTTTTCACACCTTCAACAATGTTTTCATCAGGAGTGCCCAGGTCAAACCAATTGTACGGACCTTCAAGTTCTACGCTATCGGCATCCACGATATACCAATCGACGGATTCGCCAATTTCAATTTCGTGTTTACTTACAGCGCAATAGCCCTTAGGAGTTGAGCTAGACGAAGATTTGGCAGATGAAGAGGATTCCGTCTTAGAAGAAGACGACACACTGGAAGAAGACGTAGGATCAACGCCCTCTGCATAAACCTTAAAGGAATCCTTGCACTTAAACTCCACATCGGCAAAGGTTAAAGACGGGCCTGTGACATCGCCTGCGGCCTTATACGACACGCTGATTTCCGGCAAGCCGGTTCCACTAATGTCGCCATCACCGATTTCAATATTTGTTTCGTCACCCAAATTCCATTCAAATCGGGCTTCTTCCAAAGTGTTATCATCCGGAAGGTAGCGCCAGATAACCTCTTCACCGACATGAACGACATCGGCCTTGAGCAATTGGCATTTGCCAGAAACCTTCGGACTAGAAGAACTGCTCGAGCCGCCCTTAGACGAGCTAGAAGAGCCCTTGGAGCTGCTGCTCTTGGCAGAGCTAGAAGATTTTCCGGACGACGAAGACTTTGCAGAGCTGCTGCTCTTGGCAGAACTAGAAGACTTTCCAGACGACGAAGATTTCTCAGAGCTACTGCTGGCAAGTTCAGCCTTGCAACCTTTCTTGCGGCCTTCCTTGCTATTGCAATAGTCGATATAGTATTGCAAAAATTCTTCATCACTTATTACATTCTTCGATTTAGGATCGCTCTTCGAAGCCACCATTTCATCTTCATCAGTGACTTTGACGATATCGCCTTCGCCACACGCCCAGAAAGCAGTCATGGCGGACGTTAACAGTACTGATAATAATTTTTTCCTATCCATAATTTTCCCCACTCTTTTATTCTTGCGATTCCCCATCCACCGAAATTTTGCGCTGGCCCGTAATGAACTGATGCACATACGGGTTGCTTGTATTCTTGATTTCATCGACGGTCCCCACCTCGATGATTCGACCATTCAAGAGCATGGCAATTCGGTCCGCCACCTTGAATGCGCTTACCATGTCGTGCGTCACCACGACAGACGTAACTCCGAGCTTGCTCTGCATATCGAGAATAAGGTCGTTAATCACGTCACTCGTAATCGGGTCCAAGCCCGTTGTTGGTTCATCGTACAAAAGAATTTCCGGATTCAGAGCAATCGCTCTTGCAAGCGCCACACGCTTACGCATACCACCCGAAAGTTCGGAAGGCATCTTTGTACGGAAAGACGGTACGAGGTTGATCATCTGGAGCTTTTCGGTCACCACGTTCTGGATCTCGGCTTCAGAGAGTTCGGGATGATGTTCACGGAGGGCAAAGGCGATATTTTCGCCTGTATCCATGGAATCGAACAAGGCGCCCATTTGGAACAACATACCCATCTTGCGGCGGATGGTACGCGTATCGAAAAACTGCGGCGTACTGATCGTCACGCCATCGACAGTCACTTCGCCGCCATCCGGCTGCAAAAGTCCAATCATGTGCTTAAGAATCACGGACTTGCCACCGCCAGACTTACCGATGATGACCATCGTCTCGCCACGGCGGATGTCGAGGTTCACGTCTTCAAGAACCGTCTGAGGGCCAAAGGACTTCTTAAGCCCTTTGAGTCGAATTGCAATATCATTCGGATCGATTTTCACATTCGGCATAGCTCAACCTCTAGAAGAACAAGAACGCATCAAGGATAAAGTCAGAAACCAAAATCATAAGACAACTAGAAACCACAACGCTCATCGTCGCAAGTCCCACGCCATGCGCACCCGGCTTGGAATGCGTCCCATGATAGTAGGCAAGCACAAAGATGATCGTTCCAAAAACAATAGACTTGATAATCCCCGCCCACAAGTCCAAATTTTCGAACAGGTACTGCATACCGGTCGAATAGGTGTAGGTCGTGATATCCAAAGCAAGCACACAGACAATCCAGCCGCCAATCAGCGCAAGCGCATTGGATATGGCGGTCAGGCACGGAATCATCGTCAAGAACGCAAACAGTCTCGGCATCGCGAGGTAGCGGTACGGGTCAAGCCCGAGCACCACGTATGCAGAAAGCTCTTCTTTCTCTTTCATGGAACCGATTTCAGCAGCGACAGCACTCCCTACGCGCCCCGAGAGCACGATAGCCGTAAGGAGCGGTCCAAGTTCGATAAGCACCATTTTGCAGGCGGCCGTCCCCACAAACTTGTCGGACACGAGATTGTGGAATTCGAATTCCGCCATGATGGTTGCGACCATGCCCGTAAAGATGGACGTCACGAACAGGAGCGGGAGCGAGGAGACGCCTACGGAGATCATCTCCTTCACAATCAGCGACGGATTCTTGTGTACGAAGCGGAACTGCTTGAGCGTAATGAACAGGATGCAAATGCACTCGCCAACAGCGGCGATTGCATCGACAATCTTTTGCCCTATCCATGTTATCGGTTTCAGAATCAACGTCATAGCACTTCCTTAAAAACTGCCAAAGTCGGCAACCTGCGGTCCACCGCCATCGTCATCTGAACCATACTGATAATCTTCGTCGCCACCTTCCATACCTTGCTGGTCGGTTGCATCGTAGAACGTCGTGTATTCCGGCACGAAGCTCATGTCGATATCCTTCACAGAACCGTTACGGTGTTTAGCCACAATGAGCGTTGCCTTGTAGCGGTCTTCGTCCTTATGCGTCTGCACGAACGGGCGTTCCACGAACCACACCATGTCGGCGTCCTGTTCAATAGAACCGGATTCACGCAAGTCCGAAAGCTGCGGGCGTTCACGGCCCTTTTCTTCGACTTTACGGCTGAGCTGAGCGAGTGCAATGACCGGAATGCTCAGTTCCTTTGCCAAGATCTTGAGGCCACGGGAAATCGCACCGATTGCGACAGCGCGGTTTTCTTCCTTGCCGGTCTTCATCAACTGCAAGTAGTCGATGATGAGAAGGTCGAGGTGGCCCTTGTGTTTGAGCTGACGCGCCTTGCTCATGAGTTCCATGATACCGAGGTCGGCGTTGTCATCGACAAACAGCGGAGCCTGGTTAATCGGAGTCACGGCGGCAATAATCTTCTTGATTTCGTCAGAATTGAGTTTACCGTTGCGGAGCCTACTCTGGTCCACTTGTGCCTGCGAACAGAGCAAACGTTGGGCAAGCTGGATGCCATCCATTTCCAAGCTGAAGAACGCGACGTTCTTGCCGTAGCGAATGGCTGCGTTTGCGGCAACGGTCATGGCGAAAGACGTTTTGCCGACACCCGGACGGGCAGCGAGAATAATCAAGTCGGAATTCTGGAGACCGTTCGTAAGTTCATCCAGTTCCGTAATGCCCGTAGGCACGCCTGTAATGCCGCCTTCCCTGCGATTGTTGATGCGCTCCAGAAGAGGCGCCACGAAGTTGTCGATAGACTTTAAGGTGTTGCGCACCTGGTTATCGGCAATCGCAAAGATATCGCGTTCGGCATCTTGAAGCACGTTATCCGGCGTCGAAGCAGGATCCATCGCCTGGCGAATAATATCGGAAGACGTGCGGATGAGCTTGCGGAGCACCGCCTTGCTACGGAGGTGTTCCAACTGCCACGGGACATTCGCCGATGACGCAACGGATTCCATCAATTCAAAGATGTATTCACGGCCACCGACAATGTCGAGCTTCCCCATCTTCGTAAGTTCCGCCGAAAGTGTCACGGGATCGATGGGGGTCACCGCCTTGTTCAAACTGCAAAGTGCGTTCCAAATCAACTGATGACGTTCCATGTAGAAAAAGTCATCGTCACTGATGGCCATCACTGCGGTGCCCATCACTTCGGGATCACGCAAAATACCGCCCAACAGGCAGCGCTCCGCCTCAACATCGGCGGGCATTTGGCGACCATCAAACGACTTGGAATTATTTTCTTCTGACATAACTATACCGATTTAAATATACAATAAAAATTTACATAGGATTTTGGGGAGATGCCCAGAATACGGTAAAAACATGCATAAAAGGAGATGCCCCATCAAGTGGGGCATGACAATGTGATTGCGAGTGTGCGCGGGGTAATGCGCGGCTACTTGGCAGCGGTGAAAAGGCCGCTGCGCGGGATATGCACCTTCCACGTGAGCCATTTCAGCTGTTTGTCCGTCGTCATCGCGTAAGCATCGACAAGCGAAACCGTCTTTGTGCCGTTGAAATCAAGCGCCGTACCGGCGAGATCGTTGAAGTTCTTACCCTTGCTGAACACGTCATAGAAAAGCGGTTCGCTAAAGGTAATCATGATTTCAGGTGCAATAAAGGAAAGTTCCTTTGTTAACATTCGGCGGAGCGAGGCGAGCAGGATCGGAGATAGTGCTCGCGGAGCATCTTTGTAGAAATACGTAACGCCAAGAGATTCCGGGGCGTAACCGAGGCTTCCGAACAAACGCACAAGCATCTCACCAGTCGGAGACTGGAAAAAGGCGCCGGCCGGTTCACCGGGCTTCGGGGCAGCAAGGAGAATCAGAAGGCGCGGGTGCTCCGGGCCTTCGTAGCGAACAACGTTCGCGGCACGCGCATAAAGCGCGTCAGTCTTGAGCGCATCGTAGAAGGCGCCGATGGAATCGGCGAGTTCGTACGCGGCGGTCGTCTTCTTGACGGCACGCGGGGCGATCGTGAGGCCAGCATCAAGCTTTGGCGCCGGGGCCGGACGCGGAGAAGGCGCGGGTTGCGCGGGAGCGCCGAATGAAGGCTGCTGAAAAGCGGACTGCACAGGAGACTGGAACGGCGATTGCTGCGGAATCGGAGCAGGATTCGCGGGAGCCGAATGATGCGGGAATGGCGCCGGGTTCGCCGGGCGTTGCATTTGCGGCATCGGATTTGCCGGGCGCGGAGCCCCAGCAGGAACGGCGGACTTTTTACGGGTCAATGTCCACGGTTCATCGAGGAGCAAGTCCTCCTCGCCCATGTCCATTTGGCCTTGCAGATATTTGCGAAGTTCGCTAAAATCAAATTCTTCGGGCATACCGTTCCTCTAAGCGTTCTTTAACTGATTAAGGCTAAAATCTACAATTTCTTGCGCGAGATCGATTTTGGAGCCCATCTTCATCTCGGGAATTTCAACCTCTGCGGCGTTTCGAGAGTCGCCGGATTCCTGTGCTTTGCGAGAGTTCGCACGAATCAAGGCGTAACGCACTTCGTCAAAACCGAAACCGCTGTTTGCTGCCACCGGGGCGTTAAGCAAAAGCGCATCAGCACCGCTCTTCTTGAGCTTTTCAGCAGCATGTTCCTTGAAATGATCTGTTTCAAGAGCAAAACCGACAATGACCTGATTTGCACGCTTTTGAGCAACACTGTCACGCAAGATGTTCGGATTCGGTTCGAGTTCCAAGACGAGCTGGCTACGGCTATCCTTGATTTTTTCAGTAGCGGCCACCTTCGGGCGGTAATCGGCCACGGCAGCGCAATGCACGAGCACATCAGCGTTTTTCATCTGTTCGAGAACGGCCTTGTGCATGTCGCAAGCGCTCTTGATTTTTGTCACGTGCACAGCACCAGGGAATTCCGCTTCCATCGGGCCTGCAACAACGCTCACATCAAAGCCGTTCGCCAAGAACGTCGCTGCGATTGCAACGGCCGTCTTTCCGCTGCTGCGGTTGCTAATGTAACGCACGGGGTCAATCGCTTCTTCGGTGCGGCCAGCCGTAATGAGGACTCGAGGAACACGTTCACCGGATACGGGAAGGTCTTGCAAAGCAGTTTCTTGAAGGAATTGCGCAGCAGGAGATTGCGTTGGGCAAGATTTGACTGGACCCTTCGTTTCACTCAGGGTGACGGGTTGCGAACAGTCCTTCACGTTGTTCAGGACGACGGATTGCGATGACGAATTTGACGCAGATGAAATAGGCGATGCCGCCCCGGAACAAGTCCGGGGTGACAAAGAGTCCGGCATGACATTTGCACCTTCCAGATATTCCACGATTTCTGCGGGGTCGAGGAGGCGGCCTTTGCCGACTTCGCCACAGGCGAGCTCGCCCGCCGGGCTGTCCATCACGAACGTATTTTCAAAACTGCGGAGCGTTTCGAGATTGCGCTTGACCGCCGGGGAATTGAACATCGCGACATTCATCGCGGGAGCGATAAAACGCGGACCCGTGCAACTCATAAAGCAGAGGCTCACAGGGTCATCGGCAATGCCATAGACAAACTTGCCGATAACGTTTGCGGTCGCAGGAACAACGAGATAAAGGTCCGCCCAACGCGGGAAATCGATGTGCTGGAAAGGGCGTGCTTCGACGGCGCCGTTTTTCAGGTAAACAGGGCATTTGGAGAGGCTTGCAAATGTAAGTGGGGCCACGAACTGTGTGGCGGCTTCAGTCATGCAGACGCGCACTTCGGCGCCTTTCTTTTGCAGCAGGCGCAAGAGTTCACAAGACTTGTAGGCGGCAATTCCGCCCGAGACTCCAAGAAGGATTTTCTTTCCAGCGAGATTCATGAACTGCAAGATAGAAAAATAGACGAATGAACGGCGCTACGCGCCTATAGACTAAAGACGAGAGAAGACAATGCAGGCGTTGTCATGCCCGCGAAGGCGGGCATCTCCATTCGTAAAAATGTAAGGGGATTCCGGCTCGGAGGCCGGAATGACAAGAGTGGAAAGTCACAGTTACTAGAGCCATTCGACTCCGTTCAGGGTGACGCATGGCGAGACGTGACTGGATCCTTCGCTACGCTCAGGATGACGACGCAACCGGGGTGACGACGCAACCGGGGTGACGATGCAACCGGGGTGACGTTACAAAAAAAGAAACCCCACGGTTACCCGCGGGATTCCTTTAAGCTTTAGTCAGAAACTAAATTAAGCTTCTTCTTCAGACTTTTCAGCCTTCTTCTTGGAAGCCTTCTTCTTCGGAGCGACAGCTTCGCCAATCGTGGTGCCGTTTTCGCCCGGCTTGTGGGAGTCCATCCAAGCCTTGAGTTCAGCGGATTCACGGTTCTTGAAGTAGTCAACAACGGAGAGGTAGATCTTGCGGTTGTTCTGATCGATTTCGGTCACGACAGCCGGAACTTCGTCGCCAACCTTGAATGCATCGGCCGGAACCTTGATGTATTCAGCGGTGAGCTTGGAAACCGGGATGAAGCCTTCGATACCGTCAGCGAGTTCAACCACGACGCCGCGGTCGAGCATGCGAACGATCTTGCCCTTGACTTCGGAGTCAACCGGGTAGGTGGAATCGATAGAATCCCACGGATCTTCGGTGAGGTGCTTCATGGAGAGAGAAATGCGGCGCTTTTCCTTATCGACGGCGAGAACGACGCATTCAACCTTGTCACCCTTCTTGACCATTTCGTTCGGGTGGGTGATCTTCTTGGTCCAGGACATGTCAGAGACGTGGATGAGGCCATCAACACCTTCCTTGATTTCGACGAATGCGCCGAAGGAAGCGATGTTGCGGATTTCACCGACGACGCGTGCGCCCGGCGGAAGTTCAGTTTCGATAGAATCCCACGGATCAGATTCGAGCTGCTTCATGCCGAGAGAGATACGTTCTGCATCTTCTTCAACCTTGAGAACAACAGCTTCGACTTCCTGACCGACGGTGAGGATTTTGGACGGGTGCTTGACGTGCTGGGTCCAGGACATTTCAGAAACGTGGATGAGACCTTCAACACCGCTGTCGAGTTCGACGAATGCACCGTAATCAGTGATGGAAACAACCTTACCCTTGACGATAGCGCCTTCCGGATAACGTTCGGCGATATCCTTCCACGGATGCGGCTTAAGCTGCTTCATGCCGAGAGAGATGCGTTCCTTCTTGTCGTTGAAGTCGAGAACCATGACTTCGACTTCCTGACCGAGCTGGAGCATTTCGGACGGGTGGTTGATGCGCTTGTAGCTCATGTCGGTGATGTGGAGGAGGCCATCTACGCCGCCAAGGTCGATGAATGCACCGAAGTCGGTGATGTTCTTGACGATACCCTTGCGGACCTGGTTCTTCTCGAGAGTTTCGAGAACGTCGCCACGCTGCTTGTTGCGTTCTTCTTCGAGAACAACACGGCGAGAAACGACGATGTTGCGACGAGCCTTGTTGACCTTGATAACCTTGAGGTCGAATTCCTGGCCGATAAGAGCGTTGATGTCCGGAATCTGACGGAGGTCGATCTGAGAGCCCGGGAGGAAGGCATCGATACCAAAGAGGTCGACGACAACGCCGCCCTTGATGCGCTTCGTGAGAGTGCCGCGTACGACTTCGTTGTTTTCGAATGCAGCGTGGATGCGATCCCACACGCGAACGAAGTCAGCCTTCTGCTTGGAGAGGATGAGGCGACCGTCTTCGTCTTCGAGCTTTTCGACGAACACTTCGATTTCGGAACCGAGTTCGAGAGAATCAGTATCCTTGAATTCGGCGCGATCAATAACGCCTTCGGACTTGTAGTTCACGTCGACGAGAACTTCCTGGTCGTTCACCTGGCTGATCTTACCCGTGACGAGCTTGCCCTGTTCGAGGCAGCCCATGCCGGCATAGACGTCAGCGTTGGCCTTGCGGAAGTCCGGGGAGCATTCACCCTGGGCGGCGAGAATTTCTTCGAGATCTTCTTGAGTTCCGAATTTGAGATTTTGAGACATATTAGTTAATTGGGTTGTGGTTTAAAGGATTCAGGCTACGCCACTACACCTACGTAGTCAAGAATCTTTTGAACCTGTTGTTCGATTGAGATGTGTGTAGTGTCAATTTCAATAGCATCGTCCGCCTTCTTCAACGGGGCGGTCGCACGAGAGGAGTCCAGACGGTCGCGTTCGACCAGATTGTTGAGGACTTCTTCGAGGGTAACTTTTTCGCCTTTTTCAAGGAGTTCCTTGTAGCGGCGTTCGGCGCGGACCTTCACGTCTGTGACCATGAAAAACTTGTACTTCGCATCGGGGAAAACGACCGTTCCGATGTCGCGGCCATCCAGAATGCAGCTCTGCTTCTTGCCGATTTCGCGCTGCTGCTTGGTCATTGCGGCGCGGACCGACGGGAGAGCGCAGTAGATGCTCACGTTGCTCGATACGCGCATGCCACGGATTTCAGATTCGCGGCAGACACCGTTAATGAGGATGCGGTTTTCGGAGTCAAACCCGAGTGTGAGGTTAGAGAGCAATTCGTCCATAGCCTTGCCTTCTTCAGCGGAAAGACCGGCATCGAGAGCGGCAAGTGTCACGGCGCGGTACATCGCACCCGTGTCGAGGTAGGTAATGCCCAATTTCTTTGCAATAATCTTTGCAGTGGTACTCTTGCCAGTGCCAGAGCCCCCATCAAGGGCGATAACAAAATTTTCCGAATTACTCATGAGTGGGGCTAAAGATAGAAAATCTCCCCAGAGAAATCAATATGCGTCATAGTAATCGTGATAATAATAGCTTGCATATCCCTTATAGGAGTCGATATAGATGAGTTCGGTGCCGTCCGCATAGACGACCATGCGGGTATCATCCCCCGAAAAGTCATAATAGCGATCCCCGTGGTCATAACCGGCATCGTATTCACCCGGATCGTAATAGGAGCATTCATCATCGACGCAAAGGGTGGCATAACCATCGTGGGTGATCCGCAAATCAACACTCATGGATGGAGACATGGTATAAGTATCCGAGCAATCATAGGGCTGATCAAAGGCGTCGTAACGGCAGTCCACTTCATAATAGTAATGGAAACGCCTGCTGAAAGAGGCGCCCCCATCATCCGGGCCTGCACTCCAGTCCGTACCACAAGCAGCTAGGCCCAAGGTCATAAGCATGGCAAATGATGCAAAAACTCGATACATAGGACACTCCTACAAAAAATCCCCCGACGAACCGTCGAGGGAATTAAATCTACAAAAAAGATTCACCCAAAATGACTTGCTTACCTGTAGTCACCATTATAGGATTCTTCAACAGTACCGTCTTCGCGAGTGGATTCCGGAGCGAGGAGTTCACCGGTGCTGCCATACTTGCGCTTTTCATCGTCAGTAAGGCGGTTGGTGAGCACTTCGACCTGCTGTTCCTGGTGAGCCGTAGCTTCTTCTTCCTGGAGAATCTTCTGGCCTTCTTCGAGGCGGCGCTTGATGCGATCGTCTTCCATCTGCTTCAGGTTCGTACCGACCTTAGCCTGGTCTTCGGAAACCTTGTAGCGTTCGTTGGTTTCGTCCATGACGGCCTTGATACCGACGAGGCGACCATCGCTATCGACGCTAAGACCGGCCTTGCGGAGGGTAGAGAGCGGAAGACGGCTTGCAGCAGTCTGGTATTCCGGCAAAAATTCGTAGCCATCAGACGTACCAATCTGGCGAGCTTCGTCCGGTGTCACATTGGAAAGGGCTTCTTGCCAACGGGAGCTCTGGACATTAGACGTGAAGGTGACAAGAGCGTTATCCAACGCTTCACCGTTATCCTGCGGCGTGCCAGCGCAGCCCAGGAAGAACAAACTCATTGCAGACAAAAGAACTAATAATTTTTTCATGGGGTACTCCTCCGAAAAAAATCCTACCAAAATATACACTTATTTATTAAATATGTCATTCTAATTTTTTTCCGTTTTCACCATAAAAAGTGCCCAAATTAACCACTTTTTGAAAAAAAGGCCCATCTTTTTCTACATTACGTCTACCGTATGAATGAAACCAATTCTCAGTCTGAAGAAATCAAGGAACCTGTGTCGGGAGGAAAGTCCGACGTCTACCGTATCCATACCAAGGACAACAGGGAAATTGTCCTCGTAGGTACCGCCCATATTTCGCAAGTTTCCAAGGACCTGGTCCATGAGACCATCGAAGCCGAATCTCCGGACACGGTCTGCGTAGAACTCGACGACGGGCGCCTCAAGTCTATCCAGGACCCCGACCGTTGGAAAAATACAGACCTGAGAGATGTCATCAAGAAAAAGCAACTGGCAACCCTCATCGCAAACCTCGTTCTGGGCTCGTATCAAAAACGTATGGGCGCACAGACAGGCGTCAAGCCCGGTTCCGAACTGAAGGAGGCGGTTGACGTTGCCAATAGCAAAAATATTCCACTGGTTCTCGCCGACCGAGACATCAAGATAACGCTCCGACGCACTTGGGCCTGCACCCCGTGGTACCGCAAGTTCAGCCTCCTCGGAGGGCTTTTTGCAAGCATCTTCGACAAGACTGAAATCAGCGAAGAAGAACTGCAAAAAATCAAGGAAAAGGACGCCCTCAATTCCATGATGCAGGAATTCGGAAAGACGTTCCCCGAAGTGAAGCAGGTGCTTATCGACGAACGCGACCAGTTCCTCGCAAGCAAGATCAAGAACGCTCCAGGCAACAAGATTGTCGCCGTCATTGGCGCAGGTCACCTGCGCGGTATCGCAAGCATCATCGAAGAAGACAAGGAACTGCCAAGCGAAGAATCCATCTCTGTCATCCCGAAGGGTGCTTCGCTTTGGAAGATTATCGGCTGGACCATTACATTCCTGATTATCGCAAGTATCGCCCTCATCGGTTACGTTGCTGGAATTGAAAAGGCTGGGCAGTTGAGCCTCCAGTGGGCCATGCTTACCGGCGGTGGCGCCATGCTCGGAACAATCATCGCAGGCGGCCATCCGGTCACCATTCTTGTAGCGCTGATCATGGCTCCGTTCACTGGGCTTACACCGCTTATCGGAGTCGGGTTCTTTACGGCACTCACGCAGGTCTATATGCGACCGCCTCGCGTGCAAGAAATGGAAACGCTCACCGACGACATTTGGCAAGTCAAGCGCTGGTGGAAGAACCGCGTCACACGCGTTATCCTCTGTTTCTTATGCCCGGGCATTCCGGCAATCATCGGAAAGATTCTCGCGATCTTCAAGATTTACCAAGCATTCTAGTTTAGTAGGCTTCAGGAATTAGGTTTTAGGGATTAGGAAAATCTTAGACGAAGACCTGCCGTTAAACACACCTCCATTAGGCGTTTTATATAAATTTACTTTGTATAAAAGTTCGCAATAAAATGCGGACTTTTTTAAGTTTACCACGTCACCACCTTATTTACGACTTCACGCTGTTCGCTTGCAGTCTGGCGCAAATAAATACGTGTCGTTTCAATATGTTCGTGCCCCATAAGGTCAGCAAGCAAAGCGATGTCGTTTCGCTTTTCCAAGAAATTCTTGGCAAACCGGTGACGGAACGAATGGGGATAAACGACGGCTTCATCTAGGCCATACTTCTTTGCGAACGCTTTCAGTTGCGATGCAATTCCACGCGGGGTAATTTGCTTGCCAAAACGATTCAAAAACAGGTATCCGCTGGAACAACCTTCACTTTCCAACCAGCGCAAAGCTTCTTTTTGCAATGTTTCCGGAATGTAGAGCCGCCGCAACTTTCCACCCTTTCCGTAGATGTCGAAATATCCGCACTCGACATGCTCCACTTTGAGTTTCACAAGTTCCCCTACACGGGCTCCCGTCGCCGATAGAAACCACACAACAAAATACCACTTAGTCTGACCATCTTGCAATAGACTAGTTTTCAAAAATTTGTAATCGGCATCGCTAATGACATTTTCCAGAAAACTTTTTTGCTGAACCTTGACATTCTTGATCCGTAACTTCGATTTGCCTGCAAAATCCAAATACTTGTTGATGCCCTGAATTCGCAAATTAACAGTTTTGGGTTTGTAATTTTCTAAAAGAAAACTCTTATAATCAGCCAACGACTTACGACCAAACCGTCCGAAATGCGACTTGAAGAAGTCCGCTGTCCAGCAATACGAATCCATCGTATTGACAGCAAGGTTCTGCCCTTCCAGATACTGGTAAAACGAAGGTCTTTCTGCAAGGTAGAAAACGAAACAATCCATCGCAAGTATCTCCTCTCCTTATTGAAAAAGGTCTGCTGCCGTCACACATCCTTGAACACAGGATTCATATTTCCCTTTAGCCAATCCAAAGGGGGTAATCATGGTCAGGTGCAAAGTCTTGTTCGTTCGCACATTCTCTCTAAAAATATCACGTCGTTCTTTAAGCCAATCTGCATAATCTTTTTTGATTTCAAACGGTCGATCGCAATACTTGATTTCGCATAAGTCAATCACCCTATCGCTCCGATCAATAACCAAATCTATCTGTGCGCCGTTCTCTCCTTTTTTAGTCCATGAGCAAACATCACTTGCAATCCCTGATATGCCCAAAGCTTTTTTTATTTGGTTTATATGGTGTATGCAAACCTGTTCATAGGCGTAACCTTGCCAAGCATTGCGTTTGCCATCGGGCAAATGACTCCAGGCATTTTCATCCATGCCGTTATAATTCTTGACAAACCGCACAAAGAACAGTGTGAACATGTCCGTCAGCTGGTATAACGCTTCGTTTCTTCTTTTTCCGAAAGATTGATAATGCCGAATAAAATCGCATTTTTCCAAGTTATCAAGAACTATCGAGAAAAAACCATTGTCCAAAAGTTTAAGATTCGACATCATCTCGCTACGAGTCATGCCAATCATTTTTGACGATAAAAGTTCCACAACTTTCTTGTATGCTTGTGCCTCGCTATAAAGCGAGTTAAAAAGGAAGTCATATTCCGTTTTTAACACCGCGTTACGCTTAAAAAACAGGTTGTCTATATTTTGCCGCAAACTTAAAGAGGGGCTCAACAGAGACAAATAATAAGGAACTCCACCCAATACCATGTAAGTCTCGATAACTTCCATATCGGACCAGTCAAAGCCCATATAAGTCAAGTATTGACTTGTTTCGTGCAAGGTGAACGGAGAAAGGCAAATCGGCATTGTCACACGATTGTGCAAACCGCCCTTATCACCTAGCAGTTTATTAATCATCCAGGTTGTGGCGCTGCCACAAACAATCAGCTTTAGTCGATTGCAATCAGAACCCCAGCTGTTCCAAAACATTTCAAGAGCCTTTAGGAAATTCGATTTGGGAGTATCGAGCCAAGGCAATTCATCAATAAAAACGACAAACCGTTCCTTTTTTAAGGATTGCAAATACTCTTGAAGCTGATCAAAAGCCTCAAACCAATCTTTAGGCGTGTTCCTTCTCTGTTTACTGTATTTCAGTAATTGCTTTTGCCAATTTTTCAATTGTTCAGAACGAGAGACCTGATAGACTCCAGTCGTATAAAAATCAAACGAGCTTTCAAAGAACTGCTTTACCAGAAAAGTCTTGCCGATTCTCCTGCGACCATATATCGCGACAAACTCAGCTCTTTCACTATCCACACACCTTTGGAGAACTTTTTTCTCCTCATGACGCCCGATAATTGAGCGAATTTCGCCAAAAATGCCCAATTGCACTGCGGAAAGTGTACTTTTCACCCCACTTTCCGCCATGTAATAAGCACTTTTTTCGCAAATTGAGCAAATTTGCGGCATTTTGACACCAGAAATTAGGGAAAAATAGAGTTTGCCGGCTGATTTTGATGCGGTAAAAGTCGACACATTCTGCTTGCTCATATACTACCTCACTCCGTTTACATGCTATAAAAAAACGGACTACTGCACAAATATACACTATTTTGAAAATTTGTCAAGAGGTTTGTTGATTTCATTGAAAATAATTTTGAAGGCATAACCCCCATTATGAGAAGATGGGTTTAGACGAAAGACGAGAGACGAAAGACGAGAGAGATTCTAACTACAAACGTCATTCCCGCGAAGGCGGGAATCTCCCTCCCATGCTGAGTAAAGATGAAGTTCCGTTTGAAGTTCCAGAAAATTGGTGTTGGTGCCGATTGGGTGATATTTGCAATAAGTTAATTGATGGAGACCATAATCCGCCCAAGGGGCTTGATTACGTGACTAAATACATGATGCTTTCATCTAGGAATATCAATGACAATGATATCGTTGATCTAGAAAATGTTCGTTATTTGTCAAAAGAAATGTTTGAAGAAGAAAATCAACGAACAAAGTTGGAGGAAGGGGATATCCTTTTTACATCTGTCGGAAGTTTAGGGCGTAGTTGTATTTTTTCAGGTGATGGCAAATATTGTTTTCAGAGAAGTGTGTCTCTGATACACACCAATATTTATAACGAATACTTGAAATATTTTTTTGATTCTAATTACTATCAAAAGTACATAGTTGAGAATGCAACAGGAACCGCTCAAATGGGCTTCTACCTTGAGCAAATGAGAAAATCATTTATTGCAATTCCTCCGCTTGCTGAGCAATCTCGGATTGCCGCAAAAATTAAGGAACTGTTTTATACGCTAGACCAAATGGAGAGAAATCTCGTCTAACGAAGCAAAGATTTCTTCTATTTTGTTCACGATTCTTTTTTGCTCCGCCAAAGGCGGGAGTGGAAATTCTAAATCGTATATTGTGTGCGGTTTAAGTTCCTTTTGATTTGTGGAGCCTTCTCCGTTTTTTTCCAAATATGATTGTTTGTTTTTCAAATAAGAATAGAGGTAATTTGAATTTACAACAGATGAGCGAATCGTTGTCACATGGCTATCAGGAACGATTCCTTTTATTCCTTGAGGCAAATCAACATTAAAAAGGCCTACACGTCCTAATGTCCCTGTACCTGTTGAATTGATGATAACATCACCCTTTTGCAGAAATTCTTCTTTAGGATATTTATTTAGCGTTGATTCATCTAAATAAAGAGCCTTCTCCAGTGAAACGGGACCATCTTTTTGATTGCATTTTTGAGCAAAAACCAATATATTACTTTGTTCAATGTATTTGGGTGATTTTCCTCTTTTTATTGGTTTGCACACATCTCCCAACTTAACCCATTCCCACGATTCCGGTATTTCAAAGGGAATATCGGTCAACTTCTCATAATGGGGGTTATCACGTGTTATTCGTTCTAGCAAAACGCTGGCGGGTTCGTCGGCTTTGTTTTGGGGTACGAGTTTTCCGTGAATGGCGAGGTCAAGGATTTTTTGGCGGGCTTGCTTGATGTGGGTTTTCAGGAGTTCTTTATTGTTTTCGATGGAATCGATTTCGGCAAAGGCTTCTTGGATTTTTTCAACAATGCGCTGTTGTTCTGCTAAGGGAGGAAGTAATACAGGAATCATTTTTAGCTTCGCAGCCTTTATTCCTGTTACAGTTGTTCCCGTTTTCTGATCAACAAGTAAATTCTGAAAAAGATCTGACAAAAAAAAGAATACAAAGAAACGATTGTCAAGTAGTTTCTCTTTTGTATATTGCTGAAATGTTATAATTCTTTGACCAGGACTGTATTTATCAATGCCTGCTAACGCAACATTCCCTAAAGGAGCTTCTGTTGTAAAAAGGATATCACCTTTTTGTGGACTCCCTCTTCCTTGACGTGCTGCATAAGACTCCTCAGAAATATACTCATCTATTGAAAAATCAATATAACCTTTCTTTACATTTTTTGCGGTAATTAAAGGGACTCCTTTATCTACCTTTTCAGGAGTCATTCCTCTATAATCAATAAAATTAAAAATATCATTAAGCCTCACCCATTCCCAATTTTCTGGAATTTCAAAGGGGGCTTCACTTTTGTCGAGGGGGATGATCGTTTTTGCTGCAGACGAAGACGGCGATCCCCGCCTACGCGGGGATGACAGTGTAGAGGAGGATGACGAGACCTTCGAAGAAATCTGTTCTAACAGTTCACGAGCAGTGCCGTCGCTTTTGCGTTGGTCGGTAAGTTTTCCGCGAATAGCGAGATCAAGAATTTTCTGCCTCAGGAGTTTCGTGTTCATCCGTCGATTTCCTTGAGCATCTTGGCGAGTTTTTCGGAGTGGTCAGCAATTTCCTTCGCTTCGTCCTTGATGTTTGTCAGAAGTTCGGCAAGCGTCACGTCTTCGATATCGTCCTTGTCCTTAATCCAAGTTATGTCGAGGCTCGTCTTGTCACGAGCAAGGAGTTCCTTGACCCCATACTTGCGCCAACGCCCGGTCGGGTTTTCTTCGCTCCAAGTTTCTTTGCGCTTGGCGATGTTCTTTGCATTGTAGCAACTCACAAAATCATCAAGATCGCTGCGTTTCAGGGGTCTTGTCGCAAGCGTGTGCTTTACACCCGTACGGTAATCATAGAACCAAGTTTCCTTGGTGGGGCTTCCCTTGACAAAGAAAAGCACATTTGCCTTCACGCCGTTCGCGTAGAAAATTCCCGTGGGGAGTCTAAGAATTGTGTGGAGGTTGAACTCGGTCAAAAGCTTTTTACGGAGCGTTTCGCCCGCGCCATCTGCAAACAGAACGTTATCCGGCAACACCACGCCCGCACGGCCACCATCCTTGAGCATTAGCATCATGTGTTGCAAAAAGTTCAGCTGATTGTTGGTCGTCGTGACAATCAAGTCGGTGCGCATGGTGGTAATATCTACGCTACCTGCCGGACGCGTTCCGAATGGAGGATTCGCCAAAATGACATCCACCAAATGTTCAGGTTCGTGTTCCAAGGAATCAACGCACTTGACAGGAGTCGTATCCGGGCTGACATCATGCAAATAAAGGTTCATGCTCGCCAAGGTCACCACCAAAGGCGTGATATCATTACCGCTAAGAGCCTTCGTCTGCAGGAACTTCAACTTTTCGATATCGTTGCTCTGGCGTTTCATGTAATCGTATGCGGCAAGCAAAAAGCCACCCGTTCCACAAGCAGGGTCTGCAACGGTTTCCGTAATTTTCGGAGCCACGACATCGACCATGGCGTTAATAAGCGGACGCGGAGTAAAATACTGCCCTGCACCGCTCTTTTTATCTTGTCCGTTCTTTTCAAGAATGCTTTCGTAAATAGCACCCTTGATGTCGCCTTCCATGCTAAACCAGTTTTCTTCATCAATCATGTTGATGAGCTTTTTAAGCATGGCTGGCTTTTGAATCTTGTTCTGCGCTTCGGTAAAGATTGCGCCAATCAGGCCATCCTTGGACTTGAGCGTATCAAGAATTTTTTCGTATTTCGCCTGCAAATCAGGGCCTTCAAGAGAAAGTAAATCCGTCCAGCGATTGCCCTTGGGAATGGCACTCCCCAATCCGTAGGATTCCTTTTCGGCATCCATCTTCAGGAACAGCAAATAAGTCAGCTGGATAATGTAGTCGGTAAAGCCCACGCCGGCAGCCGCCAGCACATCGGCCATATTCCAGACCTTTTTCGTCAATGTCGTTTCGGATTTTACTTCAATCTGTTTTTTCATTTTTCTTTACTGGAACATGAACTTTGTCAAGTTCTGAATTTCTGTATTAACATTTTGCGGGCCGAAGAATTTTGCCGCCTGCAAGAATAGAGGCTTTTCATACTGCATCAGGATTGGCGCCGAGACGCAACCGTTCTGCACAACATATTGAGCAATCCTCTTAAGCACTTGCTTTTGATCTTCGTTTAACACGCGTTGATTTTGACCGCAATATAATTCAAAAAGGCTGGCAGACGTGCTTTGCAATGAATAAAGCGACTCTTTTTGCCCCAAAGCGTAACGCACCAACTGTATAAGGTTCGTCAAAAGGCCAACTTCGTCCTTTTCTAGGTCCTTTACTTTTCTGGCCTTACCCACTTTATTCACGGACAATGTCTTGTAGCAAGTCCAAAGATTCTTTTCGTTCAGCATCGGATTGAACTTTTCGAGTTTGCGCTTCAAATCCGAGAGCATTTCGTAGGTAACGGCAACATCTTCGCTGTTGTAGATAATGCGCAGAGCTTCCACTTCATCACGATTCTGCTCAATAAATTCACGGAACAGTTCCGCATACTTTTTAGATTCATCAATGCTGAAACCGGAGTAAACTAGACTATCTGTGCCTTCATGCTGAATCTTGATAAAGCCACGATTGATTTCAAGGAGAACCCTGCGAACCTTGACATTGTTGATGACTGCAGAAATCAATTCCCTGCGTTCAATGTTAGCGTCGTTGATATCCTTGTATTCCGGTAAAGGATGCGTCGAGAATTCGTTCTTACCTGTGAGGGCGTCATAAATTCGACTTACAAAGAAATACAGGGATGTTGGAGCCAGCAACTTGTTAACTTCGCTCAAATCTTCCTGCTCCGCCTTGTTGTTTATTTTCGAGAGATAACCCGCAAACAAATTCAAGTGCTCATCAGGAACTTCGCCATGGGCCAGGCGTTCCATCAACCTTTCGAGTCCCAAGGTCTTGTGAAATTCCGCATCGCTAGTCGCACCCGGAAGCTTCATTTCGTGTTCGGTAACACCAACCGCATCGACTAAGTAGAAACAATCCTTGCTCGTTCCGTTCGGAGTTGCAAGCTGGAACTTGTCGTCGTCCATCGTTCGGCAACCGCGACCCTTCATCTGCGTGTAAAGTACGGCAGAATTGATATCGCGCATGAACACAAGGACTTCCAAAGGTTTCACATCCGTACCGGTCGCCACAAGCGTCACCGTCACCGCAATGCGAAATTCCTTCTCGTTCCTGAAATCGGAAATCAGCTGATTGGAATTCCCTGCCTTGCATGTAATCTTCTGCACGAACTTTTCGGGGAGCTTGAGCCCCACCTTTTCAAATTCAACGGCAAAGGACTGCTTGATGGCATCAACGATGTTGTCGGCGTGGCTGTCGGTCTTTGCAAAGAAAAGCGTCTTGGGAATATATTTCCAATTGCGGACAGGGTCATCGCTCAAACGTTCCGGGTAAAGCGACGAATAAATGGCTTGCTTAAAGGAGTCAACTACGAGCCTAATCTGTGCCGGGTTCACGACACTGCGGTCTAATTCGGTACTTTCGTACTTTTGGTCCTCTTTCTGAATTTTCTTTTGCTTGGAACCATCCAAGAGCGTAATGCGCTCTACGTGTTCGCCCTGACCGATTGTCCCGCCATGCGAACTGACTAGGGTCTTGATTCGGAATACGCGCGGGGGTACGTTCACGCCATCGCGGATAGAATCTTCAAGGGTGTATTCCACCACCGTATTCTTGTTGAAGAACGCATATGCCTCTTCTGTCGGAGTCGCAGTCAATCCAACGACACGGGCCGTATTGAAATAATCGAGCACCTGTTTCCATTTGCCATAAATGGAACGGTGGCATTCATCCACAATAATCAAATCAAAGGCATCTCTTGCAACCTTCAAATCTTGCGGAAGTTCAATGCTTACGGAGGACTGATCGTTTGTTGAGTCGCCATCAAGTTCTGATTCGTCATCGTCGGTATCAACAAAGGTTTGCCCGGTCAAAACAGCATAAAGACGCTGAATGGTAGATATCACCACATGGGACTTTTCGATATCCTTCACGTTGTGGAGACGCTGAACGACATACTCATCACTAAACGGAATTCCTGTTTCCGTAAGCTTGTATGTCCCGAACTCGCCTTCGGCTTGTTTGCCAAGGTTGTTGCGGTCCACCAGGAACAAGACTTTTTTAGCCGGGGTATAATTGAGCAGACGATACGCCGCTGTGCATGCGGTAAATGTTTTACCAGCACCCGTTGCAAGGACAATCAAAGCCTTTTTCTTGCCATGCTTAAAGCTCAGTTCCAAGTTGCAAATTGCATCGTACTGGCATTGGCGCAAACCTGCTTTGGCCTTCGTCTGCACTGCGGGGACTGCAGGCATTTTTGCAAATTCAGATTTAAGTTCCGCACGAATTGCGACTTCTTTCGGCGTGAACATCTTTTTAAGTTCAAGGAACTCCAGAGGCTCTCCAGCAGCGAAATCCCTTCGGTCGCAGAACAGCAACTTGTCGCCATTACACATGAAAAGGAATGGCAAAGGTTTTGTCCATGTTTGGTACCAAGGAAGCGCCCCTGCGGAGTACTTTGCAGTTTGTTCAGCAACGTGCATCCCCAAAGAGTTCTCTGCACGTTTAGCCTCAAGAACACCAATAGCCTTTCCATCTAGAAACAATAGATAGTCGGCCTCGTTGTTCCCTTTGGTCAGCGCCTCGGTAACCGCCTGTGCATGCGGAACGTCCAAATACTCAGAACGCGGAACAACTGCCCAGCCGGCTGCGGCGAGCATTTCATCTATCAAAACGCGAGCTTGTTCTTCGGGCTTTAATTCATCCATGAATTTCTAAACCCTAAAATAACTTATTTTCTAAAAATAGGAGAAGCCCGCCTGCGCGGGCATGACAAAAAAGCGGGGATGACATTAAAAAAACAGATCCTCGCCTAACGACGAGGATTATGCAAAATAGAATCTGAAGCTATCCGTTTACTGTACGCAGCGGACTGAGAATCCGAACGCTTTCGGCTTCATCATGTAGCTAAAGCCCATCGACTTTGACGAAAGATACCACACCGAAGCTTCATTAGCTTCGGTGTTTGCGCTCCAGAAGAACGCGAACTTGCTTTCGTTGCCGTAAGTGCCATCATCAAACATGTTTCCGGATGGCATTGCGCTGAACTTGAGCGTATCGTTTCCGTTCGTTTCGCCGGACCATCCATAATTTGCCTTGATCAAATAGCCAGCATTGAAGTCGCCACCGGCGGCTTTCCACAAGCTCTCGAAATCTTCGTTTGTCGGCAAGCGAAAACCAGCAGGGCATGCAGACTTTGCCGCATCCCAAGTGTAGAGGCGACCATAGACCATGCAATTATCGTCATCTTCCCTATAGCAAGTGCTGCCCGGCATTTTGTAGTTTAAGTTGTCGGCCATCCAAGTGCGGTCATCGATTTTGACAAGGCGGTACTTTTGCTTATCACGCGGGTCCTTGAGTTCTTGCTTTTTTGCTTTGGGGGCAGCAAAAGATGCGCTGGACGCAACGAGAGCTATTACAAGAGCAGATGATAGATAGTTCATATTCCAAATTTACTTTTCGACGACAATCATTTCCGGTTCACCACGGCCCGGAAGCGGCTTGAAAATCTTGACATTCGTCTGCGTTGCCGGTCCACCGAAAGCCTTCATTTCGCAAACGAAGAGGTAGTTCATTCCAGCGACAACCTGCGTCGAAACGCTGAGCGGCTTTAAGCCCAAATAGGCGTAATCCTTGGTAGCTGCAGCAAACACGGCAGAATCTTCAGCCGTGAGCGGGCGCTGTTCCGAGAAGCCACCAGCAAGCATTTCTTCAGTCTTGCCCGTTTCGAGATTTGCAAAGAATGTCGCGACTTCTTCCTTAGCCTTTTCGACACCGCCTTCGGCATTAATTCGCTTGTTAGAAATTCCATAAGCGATAGTCACATTGGCATTCGGTTCAAGAGTCTTAAGTTCGCTAGCGCTCGCCTTGCGACCGCCGCTGCCATAAGTGCAGAACGGCACAACGACTTTGCCGCTCAAATCGTTCGCTTCAAGGAACGTGTAAATCGGAGTCGTAAATGTCCCGAACATAATCGGATAACCGAGGAACACGGTATCGTACTTGGCGAGTTCCACTTTTGCATTCACAAGAGCGGGCCACTGCTTGCTTTCGCGTTCGGCACGCACTTCGGCAATCGTGCTGTCGTATGTCGAAGGGAACGGCTTTACAAGCTGGAGTTCAAATTCGTCTGCATTGCGGGCATCCTTGAAAACCTGAGCCAACTTTTTGGTCGCTCCCGTCTGCGAGAAATAAACCACCACAGACTTAGACTGCTGCGGAGCTACTTCAGCAATCGGCGCGGGCTGAGTTTTAGACTGCGCAACTTCTTGCTTGTTGCAAGCGGAGAACATCGCCGATGCGGCAAATACTGCCGACAAAGCAAGCGAAAACTTCAAGGAACGAGACATGAGAACCTCCAACTTAAACTTTACTGATAAAAAGATATTCAATTTTAAAAGGGAGGTGTTCAATAGCGTTACCATTATCTTGGTTATCGTGGAACTTTGCATATTTTTCTTTACATCTTTTAGCTTACTTTTTGTTTATCTTAAATAACATTGGGTACTCATTAGGATTAGGGTTAAAAGGAGTACAAAAGATGAAAAAGACTCACGCATTCGCGGGTCTTATGCTTAGCATGGCCCTATTCGGTGCAGGATTAACAAACGCCTTTGCTGCAGACGAAACATTAAGATCCCTTGCCGATAAAAACGGAATCTACATCGGCGCGATTTTGAACTCGCAATGGTTCGGCGGAGGCCTTCCTGGCAATTACGAACAGATTCACAAGCAACAGTTCAACATCGTCGTTGCCGAAAACGAGATGAAGTTTGATGCGACCGAACCGCAAGAAGGAAGGTTCAATTACAACAACGGCGATAAGATGGTCAGGTATGCCCAGCAAAACGGAATGCGCGTCCGCGGCCACGCCCTCGCCTGGCACAGCCAAGTTCCGGGCTGGGTAAACAACTACAAGAACGATAAAAAGAAATTGCTCGCCGTTCTCAAGAACCACATCGAAAAGGTTGTCAGCCACTGGAAAGGTCAGGTCGCCGAATGGGACGTGGTGAACGAAGCCATCAGCAACAACGAGCCCCAGTGGCGTACAGGTTCCGTGTGGTACCAGGGTATCGGTCCTGAATTCATCGACTCTGCCTTCGTATGGGCTCATGCTGTAGACCCGGATGCAGAACTCTGCTACAACGACTACAATCTCGAACAGGGAGTCAATCCGAAAGCAAAGGCCGGCTTCTTGCTGGAGCAGGTGAAGCGCTGGGTTGCAAACGGCATTCCTATCCATTGCGTGGGTTCCCAGACGCATGTGGAAGATACCACCACCGACAAGCACTTTATCGGTTCGCCAGATAGCCTCCGCTCCCTCGCCAAGGAACTTGCAAAACTCAATGTAAAGCTGAAAATCACCGAACTTGATATCGGATTCAAGAGTGGGCTCAATGTCAGCAAAAGCGACCTTGAACGTCAGGGACAAACATTCCGTCAATACCTCGATATCATTCTCGAAGAACCAAATGCAGACACGTACCTGATTTGGGGCGTATCTGACAAATGGAGCTGGCTTGGCGGGCTCAACCGACAAAAAGGCCTTATCTACGATGACAATTTGAAACCGAAGCCGGCTTTTGACAGCATCTTGGTAAGACTCCAGACTTACGAACCGCCGAAGGATTCAGCAAAAGCAGATTCTACAGTCAAGGACTCCACGGCAAAAGATTCAACCGCCAAAGATTCAATCGCACTGGATCCGGGACAATCCATCAAGCAGCTCAATGCACCCAATAGTCTTTCTTTGCATGTCGCCGGACGCACGCTGTTCGTGACCGGATTGGCTTCGAAAACCGCCGCAAAGGTCGACTTGCTCGATTTGCAAGGTCGCCCCGTGTTCAGCACAAATTGCATTAACGGAACAGTCGATCTAAGTAACATTGCCGAAGGCCTTTACGTGGTACGAGTGCAAAACGGATCCACGAATTTAACCAAACGGATTTCCATAAAATAGATTTCACCTCTTAATTACTAGGGACTAGGATTTTCCTGGTCCCTTTTTTATTTGACTTTCTCGAACGTTTTATGTATCTTTCGGGTTGGTGCAAATGGGTTGATAGAGGGATATAAAATGAAAAAGATTCATTCTTTATCGCACATTGCACTCGGTGCCGCAATTATAGGCGCGGGCTTTGTAAACGCCAATGCCGCTGACGAAACCATTCGTGAGCTCGCCAAGGAGCGCGGCCGCTTTATCGGCACAATCTTGAACAGCGAATGGTTCAACGACGCTATCGAGCCGGAATTCGAAGAAATACACAAGACACAATTCAACGTGGTCGTTGCCGAAAACGAAATGAAGTTCGACGCCACCGAGCCCAAGGAAGACGAATTCAACTTCGAAAAGGGCGACAAGATGGTCAAATACGCACAGGCCAACGGACTCCGCGTTCGCGGACACGCCCTCGCCTGGCATAGCCAAGTCGCAAACTGGGTGAACAACTACAGCGGACAGAAAGAAAAGCTGCTCGCCGTCCTCAAAAATCACATCACCAAAGTCGTTGGCCACTGGAAAGGCCAAATCGCCGAATGGGATGTGGTGAACGAAGCCGTCAATGACGATTACAATGCCGACTGGCGCTCCACAAACTCCGTTTGGTACGAAGGCATCGGCGCAGAATTTTTGGATTCCGCATTTGTCTGGGCGCACGAAGCCGACCCGGATGCAGAGCTCTGCTACAACGATTATTCCATCGAATGGGGCCTCCGCGAAGGATCCAAGGCAAGCTTTGTCGTGGAACAGGTCAAGCGCTGGAAAGCAAACAACATTCCTATCACCTGCGTAGGCACACAAACCCACATCGAAATTGCACACGAAACAACTCCGCAAAACGTGCGCGCACTCGCCAAAGCACTTGCAGATCTCGGCGTGACTTTGAACATCACCGAACTCGACATCGGATTCCCGAAGGATTCAGCAGGCAAGCTCACCGAAGCGGACTACGCCAAGCAAGGGCACTTGTACCGCCAATTCATGGACGTATTCCTCGAAGAGCCGAATATGGGCGAATTCGTGATTTGGGGATTGACCGATGCACACAGCTGGCTCGACGAACAGCAAGGCAAGACCGAAGGGTTGCTCTACGACAAGCAATACAAGCCGAAGCCCGCCTACGATAGCGTGATGGCTAGCCTCAAGGCGCACCCCGCTTCCGAAGTCAAGACACCCTACCCGGAATCAGTCCTCAACCCGCCTAAGGATTGCGGATCGGACAACTGCGGTGACTCTACAATCGCCATCAAGCCGAGCATAGTTGCAAATAACATTTCTATGAATCTTGTCGGACGCACGCTGTATATCGCAGGGACCATCGCTGGCAAGAACGCCAAGGTAGACGTTTTCGACATGCAAGGCCGCCCGATATTTAGCACAAAGTGCGAAAAAGGTCGCGCAGATCTTTCCGCTATAGCCGAAGGACTTTACGTAGTCCGCGTGCATGATGGATCCACAGACCTCGTAAAACGAATTGCAATCAGACAATATTTTCTATACAAAACGAGTAATATTTATAATAAAAGCAAAATATTTCTATTCCATAAGACGCTTAATAACAATTCAACTATAAACGTCTAGTCAATTCTTATGCAATACAATTAAATATTAATTTTTTCTAAAAATTCGTCTTACATTCACTTTAAATCTTTCATAAACATATCAATCATCTGTTCATCATTTTGAATACGTCCACGATCAATTACTAAATACAATTTTTCTGCAGCTGCATAAAGATTCCCATCATTTTGATTTATATCATCAAAATCAATAGTTGGTTTTTGATTATTCAAATCCATCATTCTTATTCCAAAAACAGCTTTTTCATTTTCTTTTTTTGATATTTTTAATACAAAAGCCACATTTTCACGAACAAACATATACTTATTCTTTTCAGAACATTCTTTCCAAATAATAGTTTGATTCTGCGTAAGATCAACAAATTGATTTAACAAAATCACTAATTTTTCTTTCACCTTTTTTTTTGCATTTTCTACTTGTTGTTCTAATGAAACTTTATCTTCGTTATAACGTTTTTCCATGACAAACCTCACTTAAATTTGAATATTTAACGTCACCCGCCAACGTTTCTAAAAAACTACTAACTCTATATAGGAATTGGTTCAATTCCTTAAGTTTTGTCGATTGAAGTGTTTCTCCATCACTAATAATCGCTAAATCAGCAGCATTATCAGCCAATTCAGCCAAGTAATCTTTTATCACATCTGTTTTTTTTGTTTTCTCGTATTCAGGATTACATTTTATATCATTCAAACATGCACGTAAAGAATTCAATTTTTCCCCAGCCCACCGATATTGTTTGCTATCTATCAATTTTAAAATTTCATTTGGAATCTGAGCAAAGCTTCGAATATCAGAACATGCAATCATTTGATTCACTCGCTTTACATTACTTTGTACAGCTTCATAAATTTCATGCGTTTTTTGTTTTGCAGCATCTGCAGCAGTTTCCGCATTTTCGGCAGCAGTTCTTGCATTTTCTGTATTGAGACGCATTCCAACAATCTGCCAAAGAGCCACGCCAAAGCCAATTATAGAAGTACACGTACCCCATGCAGTAAATATATCACAACAACTTTTATACGATTCTTTAAACAAAAAACAACATAAAGTCAAAACAAACCAACAAATAGCACTTATATAAAAAACACGTCTATTTACTTTTTTTCATTTGCTTCAGTCATTATTCCATTCCATAAAATATATATAATTAATATATAAAATACACACTATCTTCGTCAACACGTTTAAACTTATTCCACTGCATTGTATATCCAATACATCAATCATTATCTTTTTTCGCGACTTTTTTTTCGTTTAAAATTGACGAAATTTAGTCAAAAACGGCAATTACTACAATTTCTTTAAAAAATTTTTACGTAATGTAACCTAGTCACAGAACAACAGCCTCACATTATCTAAAATATAGACGTAAACAAGAAGAAAACAAAATAGAGGTAAAAAAATGGCAGAAATAAAAATCACGAATCAAAACTTCGAAGAGGAAGTCCTCAAATCCGACAAACCCGTTCTGATTGATTTCTGGGCACCATGGTGCGGCCCGTGCCGTATGCTTTCGCCCACCATCTCGGAAATCGCCGAGGAGTACAAGGACAAAGTCAAAGTCTGCAAGGTCAACGTCGATGAAGAGGGTGATCTCGCTGCCATGTTCCGCGTGTCTAGCATTCCGCTGCTCGTGGTCATGAAAGACGGCAAAGTCACAAATTCCGCAGTTGGCGTCCGTCCAAAAGACCAAATCGTGAAGATGATATAATTTCTATTCTCCTGTTCAATCCAACCAAGCCCGCCACCGTCTGTATGGCCTGTACTGAGCAAGCCGAAGTAAGCAGAGTCCGAGTGCGCGGGCATTTTATGCATTAACACATCAAACACAGCACACTTCCTACTCCTTTAAAAAAGGAGATTCCCGGTCATCCCCGTCAAGCGAGGACAGGCGCCGGGAATGACAAACAAAATGATTTTATATATTCCCTCTAGAGGGAGCTCGCTATGGTCGAACCGATTAGTCAAATTGTCAAGAAAATTCCGTTTTGGGGAAATCTATCGCTTGAAGAAAAGGCGTTAGTTTCGCAACGCGCGATGATCAAGCACTTTAATAAAGACCAGATTGTCAGCAGCAATAGTTCCGCTTGTCTCGGGATTATCCTCATTTTGAACGGAGGCATCCGCGTGAGCCTTATCTCGGATGAAGGTCGCGAAGTCACGCTTTACCGTGCGCACGCAAATGAATTTTGCATTTCGACCGCCTCATGCGTGATTCACCAGTTGACATTCGAAACAATCGTCACCGCTGAAGATGACACAACCGTACTCGTCATCCCCTCCTCTGTTTGCGCTAAGCTCATGGACTCGAACATTCACGTGCGTTCATTCGTTTTTGAACGTGAAACGGAACGCTATTCACAGACGATTTGGGCCATTCAGCAGATGCTATTCAAGCGTTTCGACCAACGCCTTGCCAATTACTTGATTAATTCATACGAAAGTAGCGACAAGCCCGAAGTCAAAAAGACACAAGAAGAAATCGCGCGAGACGTGAATTCCGCCCGAGAAGTGGTCGCCCGCATGCTCAAGGAATTCGCCGCCAAAGGGCTTGTTGAAATCAAGCGCGGCGCAATCGTGCTCCGCAATATCGAGGGATTAAAAAGGCTGCTATAAGGAGATTCCCGCTCGGTGGCGGGAATGACAAAAGAGCCGAGCGATGCAGAAACATGCTTGCATGTTTCTATATCCGAGGCGAACACGTCAAGCCACGAAGTGGAATGACATGCAAGGGTTTCAAGCAAAAAGGCTGCGATTTCTCGCAGCCATTTTTGTACCTATTTATTCAAAAACTTGACTTACTTGTACATGTAAATCTTGCCATTGGGGAACTTGAATTCCTTCATCCCGGCGGTATTTACCTGACTTACAGACTTCACATCACCACCGTAGAAAATCGTGCTACCATGGTATTCCGGCTTGAACGCCGCACTTTCTGTACCGTAGTAATTATCGCTTGTGAAGCTGACAGACGCACAATTCGGGGTGTCGGTCGAGTAGTCACCGAATGCAAGGAGCACGCCGCCCGTAATTTCAAAGCCCGTGTCCGTATCGATGAGGCCGCCCGCCATATTGGAGGGGCATCCATTGCCACCGCCCTGTTGACCGCCCATACCCGGGAAGCCGCCACCCATGTTCCAGCCGCCCCCGCCAGGGAAACCGCCGCCCATACCGCCATTTTCATAGCTTTGGCCGGTAATTTCGAGAATCAGCACACCACCCGTCATCTTTGCAGAACCGTTGGCGTCAAGCACGTCAATCATGTTACCCTTCGACGCGATGTAGTGGTGACCGCCGCTAATCACAGCATGACCACTAGATTCGCTGAACATGGAATAACCACCCGAATTTTCCTTAGCACCACCCGCAGCGTTCCAGCCATCATTTGTGGCAAATGTAGCCGTGACGCCACCTTCTGCAAAAATCTTGTAGGCTTCCATGCCTTCGTAAGCTGTAACGACGTTAATCGTAGAACCGCTCAAATGCAAGGCGGAGTCCGCATGGATACCATCGTCCTTCGTAGAAATGGTCACGTCACCTGCGTTCATGAAGACTTTGTATTTTGTATGCAGAGCATCGTCATCGGCAGTCACATTGATGTTACCGCCGTTCACATAGATGAACTTTTCAGCCACCAAGCCCTTGCCTGTAGAAGTCACCTTAACCGTTGACGGCTCCGTAGAATCGCTCACCATGACATAATGAGCAGCCTGAATGCCATCATCACCCGCTTTAATGGTAATGTTGCCACCACGAATATCGACAATACCCTTGCCGTCGATAAAGGACTTGCACTTGCCATCGTTACCTTCTTCGCATTCGTCACTTTCAAGGGCATCGCCCTTCTTGGCCGTGAGATTCAGCGTACCGCCAGAAATCTGGAGGCTACCCTTGCCCTTGATGGCGTTTTCTTCGGCTTCAACAGTAATGTTGCCGTTCTTGATTTTAAGATCGTTACTGCACTGGATGCCGTTTTTGAACTTTCCCTTAACGGTCAAAGTACCGGCACCCTTGATATTCAAATCGTCTCTCGAATAAATAGCAGCCTTTGCCGTATCCTGAGCACCATTGACCTTTACGAACAAGTGATTACCATTACCGTCTTCAACCACGTTGGTCGTACCCTTGACCAAATGGAGAACCGTCTTGTCAGCATTTTTCACGAGAATCGGAGCATTGGAGCTCTTAATCGTCGCATTGTGAAGATAGATGCCCGTGTTGCCTTCGTTTTCGGCACCCGGAGTATTCACGACCACCTGAAAATCGGACGATTCACCGGTGACGTAATAAGCACCCGGGCAAGTAATCGTTGCGCTTTTGTCAGCAACTTCAACGCAGCCATTGTTGTTTTCGACAGTTGCCGAAGTTCCCGCAAGCTTCAGGAGAATCTGCGTACCATCCAAAGTCCTTGCGTCTTCGTTATCGTTCTCATTGTCGCCAGATTCCGAGCTGCCGGGGATTGCATTGTTAGAACTCGACGACACAATAGGAACGACATTGCTGGAGCTAGAAGTTGCACTGCTAGGAAGCAACGTACTTGAGCTAGAGGCGCCGACGTTCGGCACAACGCTAGAACTCGAAACGATATTGCCCGGCAAAGCGCGGCTTGAACTAGAAGTCCCGATAACTGGGGCCGTATTGCTAGAGCTCCAAATTTCAACATCAATGTCTAAAATGCCGGAACTAGATTCGATGCCAAAAGCGTCACTGCTAGAAGAGGTTGCCGCAGGGAGATCCGCACCGGAATCAGGATTTGCAATTGAACTATCATCGCCACACGCCCAAAAGCTCAAAGCTGCAGACGCAGCTATCACAGGCAACTTTTTTAACATCATTGAACACTCCATTTTTTCTTAATATAAATTCCATGCTCCAAAATGGACCATTCCGCCGCCCAATTTCCGTTGAAGTCAATACAACAGGGTTTAATGATTATGATAGCCACGACATTGACGGAATTAGCCAAATCCTATAGCCAGTTATTGGCTCTGCACAATTGCCGTCCCTTGTAAAAATTTCTAAATTGCCTCGCGCATTAGCATGTTTGGCGCATGTTGCGCCGCATTAACCGGAGGCTTTATGGCACTTCAATTCTACAACACCGCATCACGCAAGAAAGAACTGTTCACTCTTCCCGAAGGCGTTCCCGCCGTGCGTATGTACTGTTGTGGTCCGACGGTGTACCACTTTGCCCACATCGGCAACCTCCGCACTTACATTTTTGAAGATTTCCTCGTCCGCACGCTCAACTACTACGGCTACAAGGTCAACCACATCGTGAACATCACTGACGTGGGCC
This sequence comes from Fibrobacter sp. UWB3, assembly GCF_002210405.1. Classification (NCBI taxonomy): domain Bacteria; kingdom Pseudomonadati; phylum Fibrobacterota; class Fibrobacteria; order Fibrobacterales; family Fibrobacteraceae; genus Fibrobacter; species Fibrobacter sp. UWB3. The sequence continues at coordinate 112,972 of NZ_MWQJ01000009.1, read as the reverse complement.
ACCTCACAAGCGATGGCGACACTGGCGACGACAAAATGGAAAAGGGCGCAGCCCGCGAAGGCAAGTCCGTCTGGGACATCGCAAAGTTCTACACCGACGCATTCATGGCCGACTGGCACCGCCTCAACATCCAGGAACCGACCCGCTGGACGCGCGCCACGGACCACATCCAGGAACAGATTGACTTGGTGAAGACGCTCGAAGAAAAGGGCTTCACCTACCGCACCTCTGACGGCATCTACTTCGACAGCCTCAAGTTCCCGCGCTACGCCGACTTTGCACGCCTCGACGTGGAAAACCTCCGCAAGGGTAGCCGCATCGACATGGGCGAAAAGCACAACGCCACGGACTTTGCACTCTGGAAGTTCAGCCCGACTGACAAGAAGCGCGCTATGGAATGGGACAGCCCGTGGGGCGTTGGTTTCCCGGGTTGGCACATCGAATGCTCCGCCATGGCAATGAAGTACAACGGCCCGACGCTCGACATCCACTGCGGTGGTACGGACCACATCCGCGTGCACCACACGAACGAAATTGCCCAGAGCGAATGCGCCAACGGCGTTCAGTTCAGCCGTTTCTGGATGCATGGTGAATTTCTCCGCACCGCAAGCGAAGAAAAGCTTGAAGACGGCACGACCGAACAGAAGTTCGGCAAGATGAGTAAGTCCTCGGGCGAATTCTTGACAGTCACGCTCCTCATGGAACGCGGTTTCAACCCGCTCGACTACCGCTACTTTGCACTCGGCAGCCACTACCGCAACTACCTAAACTTCACTTGGGAAGCCCTCACCGGCGCTAAGGAAGCCTTCAAGAGCTTGCACAAGAAGACGGACCCGCTGATTGGCAAGGCAACCGCTATCACAAGCGAAGCAGCCAAGGCTTTCCAGCAGGAATTCAAGGACGCCATCGGCGACGACCTCAACATGCCTCGCGCACTCGGCATCATGAACACGATGCTCAAGAGCGACATCGATGACGGCGAAAAGGCAGCACTCGTAGCTGACTTCGACAAGATCTTTGGTCTCAAGCTTGACCAGCCGCGCGAAGAATACGTGAAGAAGGGCGCAAACGACAACATCGATACCGCTAAGATCGAAGCTTTGATCGCAGCCCGCAAGGAAGCTCGCGCCAACAAGAACTGGGCCGAAAGCGACCGTATCCGTGATGAACTTGCCGCGATGAACATCGTGATCAAGGACTCTAAGGAAGGCACGACCTGGAGCGTGAAGGAATAAGCCATTTTCCTCCTCGTTGTCATATACGTTGCATTTATTGGGCTAGGTCTCCCCGACACCATTCTTGGGGCGGCTTGGCCCTTAATGCATTTAGACCTTCAAACGCCGATTTCTGCAGCGGGTATTCTTTCGATTATTGCATCGCTCGGGACAATCGTCTCTAGCCTCTGCACCCCAAAATTTCTCCGCGTTTTAGGCACTGGAAAGCTCGTCGCCTACAGCATTGCACTGACCGCAATCGCCTCTGTCGGTTACGGAAATGCGGATTCGTTCAACATTCTTTGCCTTTGGGCGATTCCGATGGGCATTGGCGCAGGCGCCGTCGACGTGGCGATGAACAACTTTGCCGCCATTTATCTGGAATCCAAGCACACGAACTGGCTGCATGCAAGCTGGGGTATCGGAGCAACGTTCGGACCTTCACTGCTTTCGTTCTCGATTATGATCGGCAGCGGTTGGCGTGGAGCTTACGAATATGTCGCTGCAAGCCTCACCGCAATTTTTGTATTGACTCTCATTTCACTCCCGCTGTGGAAAAAAACGGAAGCGCGTGGAGGACTCTCCGAAAACGTAACCATCCCGGCGAATTCCGAGAATGCGAAAGTCGCGAGCCCAGGAAACACGCCGAGAACTGCCGCGCCCTCCAACGGCAACGCAAATAATGCGCCGCACATCAGTATCCGTGAAGCGCTCCGCGTTCCAGGAATGAAACTTTCGTTCCTCACCTTCTTCTTTTATTCGGCACTCGAAATTTCGACAAGCCTTTGGTGCGGCACCTATCTCATCGCCTGCGGATTCAAACCCGAAATCGGAGCATTCATCGTTTCGCTCATGTTTGCATCCGTGATGATTGGCCGCATTGCAAGCGGATTTTTTGCAATCAAGTTTACCGACCATCGCCTGATTTACGCTGGAATCGCCATCGTCTCTGTGGGTTGCCTCATCCTTTCAATCCCGCTCCCGCTGAACTTGCAGCCCGCCTGCATTTGCCTGCTCGGCCTCGGTTGCGCACCCGTGTACCCGTCACTAATCCATGCAACCCCTGCAAGATTTGGAGAATCGCTTTCGAGTCAAGCGATTAGCATCCAGCTCGCCGGTTCCTACATCGGTTCAATCTTAATGCCGCCCGCATTTGGTCTCGTTGCAGCTAAATTCACCGTCCATCTTTGGCCGATTTCACTCTCGATTTTTGTCGGATTGTTACTTTTATGCGTGTGTTTGCTGGACTACGTAACGCACAAAAAACTGAACAAGTCTTACGCCCGCGAACGCGTCATTGACATTCTCCACACGGTTTCGATGGAAACTCTCAAACGGGAACGTCGCATACAACGTCGTTTACGCAATCGCCAAAAGAAACGTTAGGGGTTTATTATGGAAATAAAGCAATTTGTATTCAATCCGTTCGGAGTGAACTGCTACATCCTGAGTAACAGCAAGGGCGAAGCCATTTTAATTGACCCAAGCGTGAGCAATGCCCGCGAACAAGCGGCACTCACCGATTACATCAAAAGCGAAAATCTCAAAGTCGTGCGCGTTTTGAATACGCATTTGCACTTGGATCATGTTCTCGGGAACGCATTTGCGGAACGCACTTTTGGCATCAAGGCCGAAGCACACAAAGACGACACTTTCCTTCTCGACGCGCAAAAAGAACAAAGTCAAATGTTCGGGCTCCCGTGCAACGATTTAGCCCCCGCTTTGGGCAATTACCTGAATGACGGCGACATCATCGAAATTGCGGAAATCCGTCTGCAAGTGATTCACGTTGCAGGGCATTCCCCGGGCGGTCTCGCCTTCTTCTGCGAGAATCCGGGCAAAGTCAACGGACAAGACAATGTACCTCCGCTCCTTTTCCCAGGCGACATCATTTTCGCAGGGAGCCGCGGTCGCAGCGACCTCTACGGCGGTGACGAATTCGCCCTCGTGAGCGGCATCAAGTCGAAGCTCCTTACGCTCCCGGCAGAAACCGTTGTATTCCCCGGCCACGGACCAAGCACTACCATCGAGAATGAAAAGGGATGGTACTAACCCTTCGGCAGGCTCAGGGACCTTTGTTATGAGTGAAAACCGCGTGCGAATCAGTTGGATTGACGAGTTCAAGGGATTCGTTCTTTTGCTCGTTTGCCTATTCCACATTGAGCAGAATTTTCCAAACGCGCACCTGGGAATGTATCACTTGAGCGCACTTCGCATGTCCGCATTTTTCTTTATTTCGGGATTTCTTTTCAGCACAAAACGCTTTACCAATTTCAAAAGTTACTTTACCCATAAAACGCACGTTCTGTTAGTTCCCTATCTTTATCTTTCATTCCTATTTTTTGCCATTGACCCGGTTGTTTACAGCTTTACTTTGTTCCCGAAATCGCCCACAATGATGGTCGTGAACACGATTCCCGACATCAACAACACATGGCAATACATCTATTGGAACATTGCTAAAATTTTCATCGCCGGGAAGTCCTCGGTCGGAGCGGGCCCGCTGTGGTTTGTGTTCACGCTTTATTCCGTCAGCTTGCTTTTTTACCTGCTTCACGAAATGTCGAAAAAGCAAGTCAACCCCAAGCTATTTTTCGCCGTGATGTCCATAGAAGGGCTCCTTTGCGGTTGGCTCCTGAACGAAAATCACATTCACTTGCCGCTTGGCATCGAGCGCGATCTTACCATTCTATTCTTCTTCGGATGCGGTTTTCTCTGCAAAGAACCCATCAAAAAAATCCACAGAGCCATTTCTGCGAGTACAGCTCACGCCGCGAAAAACACGGCGATCGTTGCCGCCATCGGAATCACAAGCTTTATCGCCTACGCATTTTTGGAATCGCCGAGCCCGAATTTCAGCATCATGAACAATGACTTGGGCAAGAGCCTCCCCCAATTTGTCGCAAGTTCCATTACAGGCATTATCGGACTCATCGCCACGTTCCTGCTTGCGAGCAAGATTCCAAACATTGCCCCCATCCGCATTTTCAAGGGAATACTCCGCAACATTTCCCGCAACGCGCTCGTAATTCTTGCAGTCCACTGGTGGATTGTCCTGATGCTGCGACTCTTCTTCAGACCGCAAATCAACCAACCGGGAATCGCCTACATCGCCATCCCGATTGTCGCCTTGGGCACTATCGCCGCAATTCCGCTTTTCCGATGCAAACTCCACCGCCTACTCGGCAAAGAAAAAATCAGCGTAAAAGAAAGCCTCTGCATTAGGGAATAATGCAAAGGCTTAATCGTGAATTAGGAGTTTGTTTTTATGATTTCACGGATGCTAGGCACTGCCCAGCTCTAACTTCAGAGGATTCCTTCACAAAGATCTGCGACACAAAGCCTCCGCATGTTGCAATCACAGGAATTTCTGTCTTCATACTTTCTATGATGGCGAGAGTATCACCTTCCTTTACCGATGTTCCTGGCTTTGCGACAATCAGCTTCCAAAGAGAGCCAGCAACAGGGCTGTAAACGCCATCTTCTCCTTCGGCTAGCGTAATTTCGGCTTCAGGAGCAGACTCTGCGCTGTGACTTTCAAATGTGAACTGGCCATTTGCAATCCAGCGTTCCTTTTCTTCTTCGAAAGCCTTGGTTCGCTTTTCTTCGAATGCAGAAATAGATGTCGCATTGTCCTTCAAGAACTTTTCGTATTCCTCGATATCGAAGGAACTGTTCTCTACAGTGACATGGAATTTGCCTGCGATAAAGTCCTTTCGCATTTGCAAAAGCGTATCCGCATTCACTTCGTAATAGCGAATTTGGTCGAAGAACCGCAACAGATACGGCAACGGGAAATCACTCGTCTTTTTAAAGCGGTTCCACATTTGCACCGTACGGCCGACAAATTGATAACCGCCCGGGCCTTCCATTCCATAAACGCACATGTAAGCGCCACCAATGCCCACCGCATTTTCAGGCGTCCATGTACGAGCCGGGTTGTACTTGGTCGTAACCAGACGATGTCTCGGATCGAGCGGAGTTGCCACAGGAGCGCCAAGGTAAACATCCCCAAGACCCATCACGAGATAGTCAGCATCAAACACAATCCGCTTGACATCATCAATGGAATCAAGGCCATTGACTCGGCGAATGAATTCAATATTGTTGGGGCAGCACCAAGGAGCGCCCGGTCTAACCGTCGTCACATACTTTTCGATGGCAACACGAGTCTGCGGGTCATCCCACGAAAGCGGGAGATAAATGGTTCTTGTCGGGACCTTCGTCAGCTTGTTCTTTCTCAGGTGTTCTGCCAAATCCCAGAGGCGTTCCAAAACATCTTTCTGGCGAATCTTCTTGATATCGTAGTGAATTTGTATAGAGCGAATACCCGGAGTAACATCAATGAGGACATCCGCAAAACGTTCCTTAACAGCGAGCATCCATGCGTGAGCCGTAAAGCGGAGACGCAAATCGATAATCGCCGGGCCAAATTCGACAAGCACGTTATCATCGCCATCGGCACGAACAACAATATGTTCCATTTCAGAATCAGTGTTGTATTCCGAAATAATCGGAGATGTTACAGGAGCTGGGACTAGCGCCGGAACCGGTTTCGATACCTTATCTGGAGTAGCAAGCATTTCTTCGCGTGCAATTCGGATCTTTTCAGCATCTTCTACAGAAAGCGGAATAAAACGGACCTTGTCGCCACTGCGCAACTGTCCCATTTTCCATAGTTCTGCAGAAACAATCGTCACCGGGCAAGCAAAACCACCAAGACTCGGGCCATCAACGCCCAAGATAATCGGCATATCACCCGTAAAGTCCACAGTTCCTACGGCATACGCATTATCGTGCAAATTCGAGGGATGGAGTCCCGCTTCACCGCCATCGGGTCTTGCCCACTTGGGCTGCGGACCGATCAAGCGAATACCCGTTCTAGAAGAGTTGTAATGCACTTCCCACGTTGCTGCAAAGAATTCTTGAATATCTTCGGCAGTCAAGTAATCCGGAGCGCCATGCGGGCCATACATCACACCAATTTCCCATTCGGTCCCAATCGACGGAAGCGCCGTTGCCGCCGGAATAACCGTTTCACCAGAAGCATCGTTTCCGATGTGGAGAATATCTCCTGCGGTCAATGCGCGTCCACCGTGGCCGCCAAAGCCGCCCAATGTAAATGTCGACTTGCTACCCAAATAATCCGGAACATCAATACCACCGCGAATCGCCAAATAGCAGCGTTGTCCAGCCTTAGAAACTCCGAACTTGAGAACATCCCCATCGTGAACTTCGACAGGCGTATTCTTCAGGCACGGCATATTGTTTACAGTCGCCGGGAAATCACCACCCGTAAATGCAATCACGGCATCCGTATGGAACGCAAGCGTACATCCCGAATGAGTCATTTCGATTCCCGCCGCATTTTCGGCATTACCGACAATCTTGTTCGCAAGCCTAAAGCTGTAATTATCCATAGGACCGCTAGGAGGAATGCCCACATCCCAATACTTTAAGCGACCCGGATAATCCTGAATTGTCGTCTGCAAGCCCGGAGCGAGAACTTCAAAAATCCTGTCACGATATTTGTAATCGTTCAAGATCCAAGTCGAAACCTTTCCCGATACAAAATCCGGCATTTCAAGCACATCGCGCAAAAGCTTGATGTTCGTTTCAAAGCCATAAAGTTTGACTTCGGCGAGAGCCTTCTTTGCCTTTTCGATATTATCTTCACGGTCACTGCCCGCGACAATGACCTTTGCCAAAAGCGGATCGTAAAATGCGCTGACCTCCGTGCCACGAGAAACCCATGTATCAACGCGGATGCCTTCCGGGAAGTTTACTTCCGTCAAAAGACCACTGCTCGGGCGGAAATTCTTTCCCGGATCTTCGGCGTAAACGCGGAATTCCATGGCATGCCCATGCGGCACAAACTTTGCGCCAATTTCAAAGGGACGATTTCCAGCCGCAAGTTCAATCATCCAGCGCACCAAATCAACATCATAAACCGTTTCGGTGACACCGTGTTCAACTTGCAAACGCGTATTGACTTCGAGGAAATAGAATCGGTCGCTCGGTGCGTCGTATATAAATTCGACCGTACCGGCAGAACGGTAAGCAACACCCTGCGCAAGTCGCAAAGCAGCCTCATGCAGCGCTTCGCGAGTCTTTTCGGGCAAGCAAGGCGCAGGCGTTTCTTCAATGACCTTCTGGTTACGGCGTTGCACAGAGCAATCACGTTCACCAAGCACAACAGCATTCCCTTCGCCATCGCCAAAGACCTGTACTTCGACATGACGACCACGTTCTACATACTTTTCGACAAAGAGGCCCGCATTCTTGAAGTTGTTTTCACTCAGTCTCTTGATGCGGTCAAAGCTTTCAACGAGTTCCTTTTCGCTGTGGCAAATGCTCATGCCAATACCACCACCGCCTGCGGTACTCTTGAGCATTACCGGATAGCCGATTTCCTTGGAATGCGCAATAGCATCATCCAAGCTTTCCAAAAGACCTGAACCGGGAACAAGCGGAACATCAAATTCCTGTGCAAGTTCCTTGCTACGGTGTTTCAGGCCAAATTCAATGAGGTGCTTCGGAGTCGGCCCGATAAAAGCAATTCCATTATCTTCTAGAGTCTTTGCAAAATCTGCGTTTTCGCTCAAGAAACCGTAACCAGGGTGGACCGCTTCGGCACCAGTCGACTTAATGGCTTCCAAAATGGCCGGGACATTGAGGTAACTGTCCTTGGCAGGAGCAGGGCCAATACGAACAGCTTCATCAGCCATCAATACATGAGCTGCGGTTTCATCCGGATCAGAATAAACGGCAACAGATTTTACTCCCATCTCTTTCAGGGTACGAATAATGCGACAAGCGATTTCGCCACGGTTTGCTACAAGCACTTTGTTGAACATGGCTATCTCCTTTAGTATTTAATCAATTGTACAAGAAGTTGCGTCAGGGATCCTTCGGGATTTTCAAGTTCCTCGAGGATCGTAAAATGGTTATGGTTCGAAAGCAAATTGAACGAACCAGGAATATCTTCTTCGGCGCGGTGCATCGCAAATTCGGCACTTTGCCTACGAAGTTCCGGAAGTTCATTTGCACCAACAACTACGGCAATCGGCTTTTTGACAAACGGCCTACGGAGCGGACTGTACAAGAGAATCTCATTCTCGGTAAGCTGAAGTTTATCGTTCAAAAAGCATTGCGAAATAGGTTTCAAGTCATAAATACCGCTGATGGCAAGCGCCCCGCATACGCCGGGTTCATCAAGTACGCTTACGGCAAGATGAGCCCCAGCCGACCAGCCCGACACATAAATACGAGAATTGTCAAAGCCAAGGACATCACTATGACAGCGCAAAAAATAGAGGGCATTACGGATACTGGCAACAATCTCACCAATACTTGCGCTCGGAGCAAGCGGGTATCCGACACTAGCCACATCGAATCCTTGAGCAATAGGCCCCTTCGCTAAAAAGCGGAAAGTATCCTTGCAGCGCATTTGCCAATACCCGCCATGAATAAAGATAAAAAGCGGAGCATCTTTCTTACCACAACTAAAGTAATCGATACGTTCCCTAGAATCCATGCCATAATGCAAATTCATGGTATCCTGGAACTGCTTTGAAATTTCTGCGCTACGAGCATTGAAGCCTTCCAAAATTTCAGAACTATTCTTAACAGCACTGGTGTTGTCGTAGGCTTTACCAAGCGATTCCCTAGTGAAGTTTCGATAAACGTAGTTGTCCATAGCGGTATCCCAAATTATTTGTCAAAAACCAAAAGTCGAATTGGAGTCGGATTGTAATCGTTACAAGGATTGTTCAACTGCGAGCAATCCGAAAGCAAGAACAGAACATCCATATCGGCGCGAAGTTCAATGTATTTTCCGGGGCCCGAAATACCATCGGCAAATTCAAGGCGTCCCTTGTCATCCAAGATGACCTTCGTGAAAAAGTTCAAGTTGCAAGTCTGATCGCGCTTGCTCAAGCCATAGTTTTCAAGCGTACGCACAAAAGTATCACGACAGCTGTGCATATAACGAGTCTTATTCGTATAACGCACAACATTACCTTCCGCAGAGCATCCGCTTCCAAGCGTATCGTGTTCTCCGCAAGTATCCGCAATCACTGTAAGCATAGCGTTTCCGCAGTTGCTACGGATAACCGTACCAAGCTCAATCATCGTATTCGCCTGAGCCGTAATGGTGTTGTTCGCATTGTAGCGTTCTGTCGGGTCATTCGCGTTATAAATCTGCACATCGCCAGACTGATTGCCTTCTACGTCAACCAAGCGGAGGATCTGTCCCTTTTTGAGGGGCAGCATGTAACCGTCCCCGGCAAGGACGGTCACATCCGATACCGCATCTTCTACGCAACGCGGGCTTTCAAGAAGCTTCGAATTCATACGGACTCCTTTGAATCCCAAATAATCATCCTTACCGGCGTCGGATCGTAAGCGTTGCAGGGGTTGTTCAGCTGCGGGCAGTTGCTCACAACCGCGAGCACATCCATTTCGGCACGCATTTCCACATACTTTCCCGGCGAAGAAATACCATCAGCAAAGTTGAGGTTTCCCTTTTCGTCAAACGGAACATACATGAAAAAGTTCAAGTTGTTCACCTGATCGCGCTTATCCAGATTCGGTGTTTCGAGCAACACCTTCAAAAACGATTCACGGCAGGCATGCATATAACGCTTGTCGAGCGAATAACGGCAAGTATTACTTTCGCAAGAGCAGGCACTCCCAAGCGTATCGTGGTCGCCACAAGTATCCGCAACAACCGTAAGCATAGCGTTATCATCGTTGGAATAAAGCTTCGTGCCAACACCGACCAAGCAGTTCGCTTGTCTTTGCACCGTCTGCTGAACACTGTAGCGTTCCGACGGGTCGTTCGCATTGATGAACAGCGTATCAACAGCCTGGTTCCCTTTAAGGTCCAAAATGCGGAAAATCTGACCTTTCTTAATCAAATGCAACCACCCCTTTCCGGCAGCCACATCTTCAACATAACAAGCGTCTTCTTCCTTGAGCGTACTTTCCAAATACTTCGTAAACATGATAGACCTCTTACAAGTTGTAGTTTGCCGTGTTGATAAAGCCGCGACCGTTTTCCGGGCACCAGGTAAAGCAAGGATCTTCGGCACCGGCGATATCGCAAGTGATAAGTTCAACCTTCACAGGCTTACGCAAGTATTCCTTGCTCGGATTCAGCGGATGCATACCCGTATCGATAACGATCAAAGTATCCATCTCGGCACGCAGTTCCACATAGTCACCCGGCTTAGAGTTATTCTCTACAAAAGTCATTTTTCCGTCAGAAGTCACCACGACCTTGCTGAAAAAGTTGACGAGTTCCGTAAAGTCTCTCTTGGTCATGCCGTGCTTGCCAATTTCAACAAGCAAAGAGTCGTAACCATTGCGGTAAAAATCGTTGTGGGCGCTCTGATAATCCTTTTCGCCAAAGCGTTCCTTGATCAGCGAGGCATGCGTACAGCCGCAAAGCGGATCGTGCCAGCCCACAGTATCTTCGACAACGCTCAGCAAGATACGGCCCATGTCGCCATAAAGGCAGCAGTTCTTTGCAATTCTGCAAATGTGCTGGATTTTCAGGGTATCGCCCAAGTTAAAGCGTTCCGTAAAATTGTGAGCGTTATAGCACATCAAAGAGGCATTTGCACCACCTTCAATGTCAGTGAGTCGGATTTTCTGGCCGCACTTGACGATTCGAGAGTAGTTCCAGCCACCGGCAATCACTTGTTTGCAAAGGACTTTAGATTCAGACATATTAGCTCCTGTTTTTTAAAGTTGTTTCCCGACCATGTTCACGATGTTGAATTCTTCTTCAGCGATTTCGTTTACCTTGGGCGGGCGAATGAGTTCTTCGATGTATTTGCGTGTTTCGACGAACTCAGGCAAAGTAAGGGTTTCCTTGTTTCTCGGGCGAGGAATGTTGACTTCGACCAATTCCTTGACCTTTCCGGGATTAGCTTGCAAAGTCAAAATGCGGTCCGAAAGGAATACGGCTTCATCAAGATCGTGCGTCACGAAAATGATGGTGATATCGATATTCTTCCAAACTTCAAGCAGATACTTTTGCATCTGCGCTCTCGTCTGTGCATCAAGCGCTCCGAACGGTTCGTCCATCAAGAGAACGCGCGGCTGCGGGGCCAAAGCTCTTGCAATGGCAACTCGCTGCTGCATACCGCCAGAAAGTTGCTTCGGGAAATATTCGCCATACTTTTCAAGTCCAACAATTTCAAGCCACTGTGCAGCAATCTCTTCGGCATCATCGCTATCGTGCCCTGTAGATTCCAGCCCGAACATGACATTCTTCTTTACGGAAAGCCACGGGAAAAGCGAATACTTCTGAAAGACCATTCCTCTTTCGGCACCAGTACCACGAACAATCTTTCCATCAAGCCTGAACTCTCCACGAGTTGCTGTTTCGAGCCCTGCCGCAATGCGGATAAGCGTTGACTTTCCACAACCAGAAGGGCCAATGATCGAAAGGAACTCGCGACGACGCACGCCAAAAGAAATATCATCCAAAACACGATGCATCCCTTTTCCAGAAGTCTTTTCGAAATCCTTGACAATATGGCAGGCTTCCAAAATGTAATCTTCGAAACAATCCTTACGGCCTTCCATGATACTTCTCCTTGAGCGCCTTTTCTTCAGGTGTGAGGCAGAACGTGAAAACATTATCCTTTGGAGCAAGAATTTCTCTCTTGATCTTGGAGCTGACACCCACACGGCCACCTTCCCAGGCAAAGAAATCTCGGCCGAGGAAGTTGAGGATCATATCGCAACCAAGACCAATGACGCCCAAGATAATGATGGCGGCATAGACATTGTCAAAGTTACGGTACTTCGCCTGCTGATTGATAAACCAGGTAATGCCAGAACTTGTTCCCACCACTTCTGCGACAATGAGGTAAGTCCAAGCCCAACCCAAAAGAATGCGCATATCCTTGTACATCTTCGGAGCGATATCGGGCAATACAACCTTGAACATAATACGCATCGGCGATGTTCCCAAAGTACGGGCCGCTTCGATGAGAGTCGAATCTACGCGACGTGTCGTGGCGCACAGCATCGGAACTTGCTGAAAGAATGTACCGATGATGATAATCGCAATCTTAGGAGCATCATTGATGCCGAGGATGGCAACCGCCAAAGCTCCAAACACAGGCGCCGGGAAATACCGGAAAAATTCGATAAACGGACCTGTCAGCTTTTCAAAGAACGGGACAGCGCCACACGCAACACCTAGAGGTACGCCAATCAAGCTCGAAAGCAAAAACGCAAGGAACACAATCTTGATTGAATGCAGAATACTTTCGTAAAACCAGACATCACCATCGCGCTTCGGCTCGGTCATAAAAGCCGTGATAAGTGCTTTTGCGACCTTGTGCGGTGCCGGAAGGTAAGCGGGGTTCACGCGGATTCCCGTCATGGGCCTTTCATTAGCCTCAAGGAGATTCCGGTTCTCTTCTTCAAAGTTACTGCGTTCAATTTCGTCACCCGGTTGGCAAAACATGCTTCCGCCGGCATCGACGACCTTGACGAGCGGGTGGTATACAAAGGGGACGTAACTCACCACGCTCCAGATGGCAAGGGGAATGATGAACGAGAGCACAGTCAGCACAGTCGTCCACTTTTTCCCAACATGCTTTTGAATTCCAATCGGGTTTACCATGATTATTCCACTTTTAAAGGTTCGTTATTTCGTCTTGAGGAAGGTTTCCGTAAACGAAGGGATGATATAGCGGTCGACATTCACGCTTTTGTCGTAGACCTTGTTCTTGACAAAGAAGGCGTCGACATTTTTGCTGGAGCCATAAATGGAGCTGTAGCCACTACCCTTCTTGAATCGTGCGGACGCTTCTTCTGCCGTTAAGAATCGAGTTCCGCCCATAAATGTGGCATATTTCTTTTCAGAAATACCTACTCGGGCCGCAAGGATCTTGACCGCTTCATCCTTATTTTTCGGGTCGTTCAAGAAGTCAATGACATCGTACCAAGCGGCAACAACCTTCTGCCATTCAGCCTTGTTTTTCATCAGCGATTCCTGAGAGACTGCGAGGACATCGTAGATGATTCCGGGTTCATTTGCGCTGGTATAAATCTCTTTAGATCCTTTAACGACTTCGAGAGCATTTACAGAATGCGGAACCCAGGCAACAACAGCGGAAACTTCGCCACTTTCAAGAGTCTGCACGGCTTGATGCGTCGGCATGTTGACTAAAGTAATATCAGATTCCTTGAGTCCATTTTTCGTCAACGCATTAATCAAAAGCGCATGAGAAAGGCACCCAATTTCGACACCGACTTTTTTGCCCTTGAGATCCTTAACAGAGTTGATTCCCGGAGCACCAATAATCTTGTCGTTACCATTACTGTAATCGTTAATCAAGATAATCGAGTTACGGGCGCCCGTAGCGTTCATCATCATCGCATCGCCATTAGCCACACCAACGGCATCGACCTGCTTAGCAGCAAACGCGTCCATAGACGGGCCATAATCAAACCATTCCAGTTTAACATTGGCATCATGCTTTTTAAAGAAACCTTTCTTGTCGGCAATTTCCCAAGCCGTCCAACCCGGCCAATCACTGTAGGCGATTTTCAGCACAGGCTTTTGAGCATATACAGAAGCGGCAGCAACGGCAATGCATGTCAGAAGAATCTTTTTCAAATTCATGTTTTCCTCACTTTTTGGATTTCTTTTCACAACACCAATAGCAAACGGTGTGCCAAAACTTTCAAACTGCCGTTTTTTCATCAAAATCGCCATTTTTCAGGAACTTATGGTTTTTGTAACAGTTCTGTAGCACCACACTTTGTAAAAGACTTTTAAAAAGTATAGGGGTATTTCACAGAATGTAAAACCCCATTTTTATGCAAATAAACAAATTTTTAACCTATTCAAAAAATTTTTCAAAAAAACTTTTTTAATGTCTTTACAAAAGTACCAAACCGTCATTATATTTTTAACCATGAAACAAACTAACACGACAGCCGATTTAAAGCAACATAACAAGCAAGCCATAAAAAAGGCACTATTTACTTTGGGCTCCGCAACCAAGGCTGAGCTCGCTCAAGAAACTGGATTGAGCGTTGTCACATGCGGCACCATTTTAAACGAATTAATAGTATCCGGCGAAATCGCCGAAGACGAACAAAGAATTTCTAGCGGTGGCCGCCCCGCAATGGCCTACCAGTACAACCACGAAAAAGGGAAAACCCTTTGCCTATTCGCCCACGCCGACCACGAAGGAAAATTCTTGCGTTACCGCGTTCAAGATACCGCCGGGAACATCAAGCAAAACGGAGCCTTTAGGGAAAAGAATCTGTCAGCAGAAGTCATCATTGCAAACATCCGAAAAATCTTGAAAAAGGAATCAGGCATAGGCGTCCTCGTCATCGGAGTGCAAGGTTGCGTCAACAACGGAATAATTGAATTCTGCGATATCAAGGAACTTCGCGGAATCAACCTCGCCGAAAGAATCGAAGAGGCCGTCAAAATTCCGACCATCGTAGAAAACGACATGAACACGATTGCGCTAGGCTACTCCAAAGCAAACAGCGACGAGAAGAATGTCGCCCTGCTGTTCTTCCCCAAGGGAAACACGCCTGCCGGAGGCTTTATCGTCGATGGTAAAATTTTGCGAGGGACTTCAAATTTGGCTGGAGAACTTTCGTACTACCCGTTCAATTTCAACAAGAACAGTCAAAACGCCGCATTCAGCGACATTGAATACGCTTCTCCCATTGTCAACCAACTGGTTGTCGCCGCCACCGTATTTTTGGACCCCGCGCAGATTGTCATTACCGGCGGACTCGCCAACGAAATAAGCGAACAAGCCATCCTTCAACATCTGCGGAAACATTTGAATCGTTTGCAGTTGCCACGAATCATCATCAAGCCCAATACCGAAAACGAATATTTCGCAGGACTCTACAGCCTTGCAATGGATCGCCTACTGGAATCCTAAAAGGAGGTTTTATGGAACTTAGAATTTCAACTCTGCTAAACGCTTACCGTAACGGAACAACAACTCCGCGCACGGTCATCGAGAACATCCTTAAAGAAATGGACAAAGCGCCATCGCAGATTTGGATCAGCCGACTTTCTCGAGAATCTCTCGAAAAATACTTGGAACCGCTCGAAAACTGCAAAACCATTCCTGCGGACAAGCCTTTATTCGGCATCCCTTTCGCCATCAAG
Source organism: Fibrobacter sp. UWB3 (assembly GCF_002210405.1). Taxonomy (NCBI): domain Bacteria; kingdom Pseudomonadati; phylum Fibrobacterota; class Fibrobacteria; order Fibrobacterales; family Fibrobacteraceae; genus Fibrobacter; species Fibrobacter sp. UWB3. The sequence goes on along the minus strand of NZ_MWQJ01000009.1, from coordinate 97,576 downwards.
GACAACATTGATTTCGAAGGTCTAGAAAGCACCTCAGCCTGCCCCGCTTACGCTTACAAGCCGCAAAAATCTTCGTTCGTCGTAAACCGCCTCATCGCAGCAGGCGCCATACCGCTTGGTAAAACGAACATGGACCAGTTCGCTACAGGGCTTGTCGGCGTACGCAGTCCTTACGGTTCCATCCCGAACAAGTTCGCACCCGAATACATCTCTGGCGGAAGCAGCAGCGGTTCTGCCGCAGCGCTCGCTTACGGATTATGCAGTTTTTCTCTCGGTACAGATACCGCAGGCTCTGGGCGCGTTCCCGCCGCCTTCAACAAACTGGTTGGCGTAAAGCCGACTCGAGGCTTGCTCAGCACAAGCGGAGTCATTCCGGCCTGCCGAAGCCTTGATTGCGTAAGCATTTTTGCACTCGACACAAAAGACGCTCAAACAGTATTGAACATTGCACAAGGCGAAGATAGCGAAGACCCATATTCCCGCGAAGCACCTTGGGTTCACGCCGAAGCCAATCGCGCACGCCTCCCTGAAAAATGGACTTTCGGTGTTCCGGACAAATTGGAATTTTTTGGAAACGAAGGTTACCGCAAAGCTTTCGAAAAGACTGTACAAGCATTCGAAAATGCAGGCGGCACCAAGGTCATTATTCCATTCGAACCATTCCTCAAGGCAGCGAAGCTCCTTTACGAAGGCCCGTGGGTATTCGAGCGCTACAACGCCGTAGGGAAATTCATCGAAGAACACTCGGACGAAATTCATCCGGTCACAAAATCAATTATCACGCCCAAGCGTACCCCGCACCCTTCTGAAGTTTTCGAAGGGTTCCACTCGCTGCAAGCCTACAAGAAAATTGCAGACAAGCTTATTTCATCCGTAGACTTTTTGCTCACGCCCACCGCAGGGACAATTTACAAGACCGCCGATGTCGAAAAGAATCCTATCGAGCTGAACTCGAATTTAGGGTACTACACCAACTACATGAATTTGCTGGATTATTCCGCATTGGCAATTCCCTCCGAAGACGCCGACAACGAAAGCGGGAACGCACCAAGTCTCCCATTTGGCGTCACCCTTGTCGGCAAAGCATTCGACGACTACAAACTGCTCGACGCCGCTAAGAAAGTAGAAGGTTATCTCGCCTCAAAAATTCCGTTGGCCGTTTGCGGAGCGCACCTCAAAGGATGTCCTCTTCACGAAGAACTTTCCCGCGCCGTTTTCATCGAAGCCACCGAAACTGCACCCGAGTACAAGATGCTCGCCTTGAACGGCCCGATTCCAAAGCCAACCCTTATTGCAGCATCCAATGGCGAAGGCAAAAGCTTCTACATTGAAATCTACGGACTTTCTGCAGAAGATTTTGGCAAGTTCGTCAAGCGAGTTCCTGCACCGCTCTCGATAGGGAAAGTAAAAACCATTGACGGAAGATTTATTTCGGGATTCGTAGCCGACAGTTCCGTCCTCGAACTGTACCGAGCGGGCAAGGCGAAAGACATCTCGGAATACGGAGATTGGAGAAAATACAGAAATTCTCTTTAGATTTCTACAAATAGCTCTTGAACTTCGGCGCAGGTGCTTCGGCGGGCTTTTTCTTGGGCACGTAGATTTTTACGGCGTACACGTTAAAGTCCGTCTCCGCCAAAATATCGCCTTCTTGCAAGTCTTCGTATACATCGATTTCAATTTCGACGCCATCGCGTGCGATGCAGCGGATTGAACGCGCCGTCAGTTCCTCGCGCAAAAGAGGAACGTCAACGACCTTCTTGTAAGTGCCGTGATGAGTCGTACCAAGAATTCGATTGCAAAGCATGAACCGAAATATAGAAATTTCGAAGCAAGACTTCACTGGATCCTTCGACTTCGGGCTATGCCCTTCGCTCAGGATGACAACCTCAATTTTACTTACTATTTTTCGTCTGATATCATGGCTCGCGCACGTAAGACTATTACTCCTGATCCGTATGCAAAACCGATAGCGAAACCGCTACCGCCTTCCAAGAGCTTGCCCGGAAAACTCAAGCAGTTCCAGGCGCCCACGCGTGCGGATTTCGACCTCGTAAGTCCTTACGGCGCCGCAGGTGACCAGCCCAAAGCCATTGAAGAATTGACCGAGGGTTTCAAGAACGGCGAACAGTTCCAGACGCTTCTCGGCGTGACCGGTTCCGGCAAGACGTTCACGATGGCCAATGTCATCAAGAATGTCGGAAAGCCGACGCTCATCCTCACGCATAACAAGACACTCGCCGCCCAGCTCTATCAAGAATTCAAGTCGTTCTTCCCGAACAACGCGGTGGAATACTTCGTCAGCTATTACGATTACTTCCAGCCCGAAGCTTACATCCCGCACACGGACACGTTCATTGAAAAAGACGCAAGCATCAACGACGAAATCGACAAGCTCCGCCTGCGCGCCACAGCCAATCTCCTCACCCGCCGCGACGTCATCATCGTCGCTTCCGTGAGCTGCATTTACGGCCTCGGCAGCCCTAGCGAATACTTCGACTTGATGGTCCGTATCAAGAAGGGCGACATTTACGACCGCGACAAGATTCTGCGTGACCTTGTCCACATCCAGTATTCACGCAACGACTTTAGCCTCGACCGCGGCACATTCCGCGTCCGCGGTGACGTGATCGAAGTCCACCCGAGCTACGACGAAGATGGACTACGCATCGAACTTTTCGGTGACGAAGTCGACCGCCTTTACCGCTTTAACATCGTCACGGGCGAAGTTATCAAGGAAGTCGAAGAACTCACCATCGCCCCCGCGAAGCACTTTGTCACCAAAGAAGAAAACCGCGCGGGTATGTTGCAGCGCATCCAGATGGAACTCACCGACCGACTTGCCGAACTCGACAAAGAAGGCAAAGTTCTTGAATCAGCTCGCCTTTCGAGCCGCACCCGCTACGATATGGAAATGCTCCGAGAAACCGGCATGTGCAACGGCATCGAAAACTACTCGCGCATCATCGAAGACCGTGCTCCGGGCACACGCCCATTCACACTCATCGACTACTTTGGCGATGACTGGCTTTTGATGATTGACGAATCGCACGTGAGCATCCCGCAAGTGGGCGGTATGGCCGAAGGCGACAAGTCCCGCAAGACCACGCTCGTGCAATACGGTTTCCGCCTCCCCTGCGCTCTCGACAACCGCCCGATGAACTTCGCCGAATTCGAGTACATGTACCCGAAGCAAGTGCTTTTTGTGAGCGCCACCCCCGGTGACTACGAACTCAAAAAGACGAACGGCGTTGTCACGGAACAGATCAACCGTCCGACCGGGCTTTTGGACCCGAAAATCGAACTGTTCCCGATCCAGGGCCAAATGGACGTGCTCCTGTACCGCATCGAAGAAGTCGTCAAAAACGGCGACCGCGTGCTCGTCACGACGCTCACCAAGAAGATGGCACAGGACCTCACGGAATTTTTCATCGAAGCAGGCGTCCGCGCGAAGTACCTCCATAGCGACATCAAGACGCTCGAACGCCACGAGCTCATCCGCGGACTGCGTAGCGGCGAATACGACGTGCTCGTGGGCATCAACCTCCTGCGCGAAGGCCTCGACCTCCCCGAAGTGAGCATGGTCGCGATTCTCGACGCCGACAAGGAAGGGTTCCTCCGCAACTACAGAAGCCTCATTCAAACGATGGGCCGTGCAAGCCGCAACGTGAACGGCACAGTGCTTCTGTTCGCAGACAATATGACTGAAAGTCTGCAAAAGGCTATCGACGAGACGAACCGCCGCCGCGGTCTCCAGGAAGAATTCAACAAGGAACACGGAATCACGCCAAAGTCCGTGACCCGCAAGATTGAAGAAGACCTGCGAATCATCGACCCGCTGGGCATCAACGAAGAAGTGGACGAGCGTCATCCTGAGCAAAGCGAAGGATCCAGTTACGATTCCAGTAACAATTCCAGCGAAGACTTCACCCCGGGCATACGTCCGATGAAACCGTTGCAGCCTTCACGCTTCAGGAAGACAGCCTCCAAGAAGGCAGCCGCCGGTAACCGTCATCCTGAGCAACGCGAAGGATCCAGTAAAGTCCAGTCCAAGCTCGCCGACCTGGAACGTCAAATGAAAGAAGCGGCAGCCCGCCTCGACTTCGAAGAAGCCGCCCGAATCCGCGATATTATACGCTCTCTCGACGCTTAGTGTATAATTTTGTTTACAGATTTATTATAATATTCGTCACACTCTATACCGCGCTTATTACGCCATGTAATTTTATTTTTGTATTATTATAAAAAGTTAAATACTTGGTGCTTTTTGCCCAAATTTTGTTTATTTTCACTTTAAGATTACATAGAAAGGGTATTAAAATGAATTCAAAGTTCGTCACACCTCTTATTTTCACTTCCGCTCTCGCTATTGGAGCTTTAAGTTTTGTCGCCTGCGGAGGCGATGAGGGCAGCGATTTTTCGACAAAGCCAGAAAACCCGACACCTTCTAGCGCTTATGTTCCGCCAGAGCCGACACCGCAAACATCCATTCATTTTGCAAACATGGCGGCAAGCGTCGTTTCCAACAAGGTTAAGTTCAAGGGTGACATCACCCTCGACTTGTTTGACTCTACCGCTATTGATGATCCTAGCTTGGTTCGCTTCACCGATCTCCAGGTCACTATTGTCAACAGCCAGAATGTTCCGACCGGCAACTACACCTTCGGTAACCCGATTGATTTCAACGCCAATCGCGTGACAGCAATCAACTTCCAGGAAGCTGACCTCTACTCGAACCTCACTGAAGGCTACACGGAATGCGGCAATTTCTCTCTCATGATTACGGCAACCGCTTCCGATGGAATCTTGAAGTCGGTATCCAACTACACCATTCCGTTCACACGTAGCGAAGAATTCTGCAAGGAACCGGAAAGCTCTTCTTCCAGCGCTCCGAAGATTCCGGGCGGCGCCCTCGACACCGTCTCTGTTAAGGTCAGCACAAAGACCGATAAGTGCTTGGACATTGCAACAGGCATTGCTTCTAGCAGCCCCACGGGTGACATCTGCTTCAACAGAATCGCCGCAGGCAAGGTTTCTGTCTCCAGTACAACTGGCCTCTTGTTCACCAAGTACGACAACCAAAACGACGCTGAAAAGAAGAACGACTGGATGCGTGACTGGTACCCGACAAACCCGACAACGGATGACTTCCAGTATGTGGAATCTACCCTCGTAGAAACCTATCCGGACATTCTGTACGAAAGCGACGTGTTCTTTGTCGCTATCAACCCGAATGTTTACAAGTCTAACACGGGTTCTGCAGCAGGCTTCTATGCGTTCATCGTCAATGACACGCCGAGCCCGGATGGCAACGATGTAACCTTCACGTTGCTCATTTACAGAGCTAAGTAGTCTTCTAAAACAGAAACTCTTTAAAAGGACCTCCCCTGTGGAGGTCTTTTTTTTCTAAATTTGCCTCCGTAACATTTAAATGGAGTAAATATGCTCAAGAAACTTTCCAACTTCCCTGGCATCAAGGGACCCGTTGTCACGATCGTGATGGACGGTTTTGGTATCACCGATAAGGTCGAAGGCAACGCCATCAAGGCCGCCCGCACCCCGACTCTCGACAACCTCTTCAAGATGTACCCGAACGTCCTCTTGAAGGCCCACGGTCGCGCCGTCGGTATGCCGACCAACGAAGACATGGGTAACTCCGAAGTTGGCCACAACGCTATCGGTGCTGGCCAGGTTTACAACCAGGGTGCAGCCCTCGTTGCAGACGCCATCAACAGCGGCGACATCTTCGGCCGCGACGCTTGGAAGGAAATCTCCGGCAACGTTCGTGAAAAGAACACGGTTCTTCACTTCATCGGCCTCTTCAGCGACGGTAACGTTCACTCCAATATCGCTCACCTCAAGGCCATGGTTGCCCAGGCCAAGAAGGAAGGCGTCAAGAAGGTTCGCGTTCACATCCTCCTCGACGGTCGTGACGTTCCGGAAACTTCCGCTCTCGATTACGTTGGCCCGTTCGAAAAGTTCCTCGACGAACTCCGCTCTCCGGAATTCGACGTCTGCATTGCTAGCGGCGGTGGCCGTATGCAGATCACCATGGACCGTTACAACGCTAACTGGAAGATGGTGGAACTCGGCTGGAAGACCCACGTGCTCGGCGAAGGCCGCTACTTCGACAACGCTACGCAGGCTATCGAAACCCTCCGTGGCGAAACCAAGGCTATTGACCAGGACCTCCCGCCGTTCGTGATCGCTAAGGACGGCGCTCCGGTTGGCACCATCAACGATGGCGACTCCGTGGTGTTCTTCAACTTCCGTGGCGACCGCGCTATCGAAATCACGCGCGCCTTCGAAGAAGAATCCTTCAACGAATTTGACCGCAAGCGCTTCCCGCACGTCTGCTACGCTGGCATGCTCCAGTACGACGGCGACCTCAAGCTCCCGAACCGCTTCCTCGTTCCGCCTCCGGCAATCAAGGAAACCAGCGGCGAATGGCTTTCCGAAACGGGCGTCAAGCAGTTCGCTTGCTCCGAAACACAGAAGTACGGCCACGTCACTTACTTCTGGAATGGTAACCGTTCCAGCAAGTTCGACGGCGAAACCTACCTCGAAATCGAATCTGACGTTGTTCCGTTCGAACAGCGCCCGTGGATGAAGGCTGCCGAAATCACCGACGCCATGATCGAAGCTTTGAAGAGCGGCAAGTACCAGACTCTCCGCTGCAACTTCCCGAACGGCGACATGGTGGGCCACACCGGTTCCTTCCGCGCTGCTACGATGGCTATCGAAGCTGTGGATATCGGCCTCGCCCGTTTGCTCCCGGTGATTGACGCCCTCGGTGGTGTTGCAATCATCACGGCTGACCACGGTAACGCCGACGAAATGTACGAAATCGACAAGAAGACCGGCATGCCGAAGGTCAACAAGGATGGTTCCTTCAAGGCCAAGACGAGCCACACGCTCAACAAGGTGCCGTGCATCCTTTACGATAACGTCACTGGCGGCAAGCTCGGCCTCAAGGAAGGCGACTGGGGTCTTTCCAACATCGCAGCAACGACGGCCAACCTCCTCGGCCTCGAAAAGCACGAAGCTTGGGACGATTCCATGTTGATTATCAAGTAATGAGCTTGCGGACAAGCGCCGCGAACCATTAAAAAAGGAACCCTTTGGGGTTCCTTTTTTGCATTGTTCTATTCGCTAACTTACCAACTAATACCACATTTCAAATCGCTCGGAGCATCATCCTTAACAATGAGCGTGTAATCAGCATTGCCTTCAAGCTCACAGTTGCTATAGCTTCGATCATTGTTTCCATTAATCGTGATATTACAACCATTTACCGATGCCACGGTTCTTGCATATGATGCCGTTTGAGAAACAGAGCAGTTCAACCGATTTCCGTTATCAAAAGCAGCCACATACACACTATTTGAACCTGGTTCAAAGCTTTGGAAGTTCCCAGTTAGCTTTGTACCAACACCTACATAATTCGGGTCATAATAACATTCCGAAAGGTAGATATTGCCATTAATCGTGCAGTTTTCAGGAACATCCAAAGTTACAGTAGAACGTGCCGGAATGACATCATCGAAGTACACGCCACAATCAAGCGTCTTTCCGTTAATCGTAAACGTATGCGACAAGCCATCCGAGCAAGAACATGCCTGAGACTGGATTTGAGCCTTGCTACATTGCTTAACCGTTTTAATTTCATTGCAACCAGCAACAAATCTATCACTTATGCTAATATTACTGTTGCTGAAAGGCATTTTACGCACTACCGAGCGGCATCCAGAATTTGCATAGCCGACTTCGAACAAGCATGACTTCGAGGAATTCATGGCATCCGTCACCGTCAAACGATATTGCTTTGTGCCGCCAGAGCTAGCGCCCTTAAACGAAATAGCGCCACCATCATAATTGGATCCCGTACCATTCACAACGCTGATGTAATCCGCGCCAGATGTCGAATTCTGCATTTCGACACTGTACGAGCAATCCGAATTGCACCCTGTCACGGAATGCGGCTGAATCGTAATCGTTTCTCCAGGCTCGACATCCGTCTGCTTGGCAATTTCACAATCCAGTTCAAACTGAGACGCCCTTTCAACAGTCACATCGCAAGTCTTGCTATCAAGACCTTCATGGCTTAAGGTAAACGTGTATTCCTTACTGCTGCTCACATAAGATTCCGTTACCGTAAGGGTTCCCGATGTATAATTACTTGCCGGAGAAACAGAAGCCCCGCCAGAGACACTCCACGAGCAGCCACCATTTTCGCACCCCGTAACCGTCGGCGTCATTTCAAAAGTCTTATCATAGCCATTCACCGAGACAATCGAGGGGCAGGTCAATTCAAGTTCACTTTGCGGCGTAGATTGCATATAAGTCACAAGGCATCTACCGTTCCCTGTAGCGCCACCATTCAAAGTAAGCGAGATTGTATTTTGACCATTCGAGAACGGAACCGCAGACAAATCCACACTGATTTCAGAGGACGTTTCATCAACAAACGACTGGACCGTCCTATAGCGGTTACCGTTATAATCCAGCAAATCAATTTCACCCGACCATGTAAGCCCCTGGAGAATATCCACCTTGGCTGTAAACATCTTGGTATCCGGATTAAAATCACATGAGGCTTTCGCCTTGCTAGCCGTTTCTTCTACCGTAAATTTGCAATCACGGTTTTCTTTACCACCCGCAACAACGGTAAACGAATACTCTTTTGCATTCAACATATTTAACGGCGTATTCAAATCGGTAAAGGTGTACGTTTCCGTCTTGTCGCCCTCTTTTTGCGTATTCCCGCGAGCAATGACACTCCCTTCAAAACTGATAGTGTAATCACAGCCATCTTCGGGACAATTGGTAAATGAAAGATTCAAAGACGGAACACCAGCGCCCTGCTTGACCGTTTTCTTACTTTCGGCAATATCGCAACCCACTTCAATCGGTATGATTTTGTACGGATCGCACTTCAGCGTTTCCATTTCTTCATCGGCGCCAGAACCTTTGTAAGCCTTGACCGTAAATTCATAACTCAGCACATCTTCTTTAGAATACAGCCCTTCTTCCTTGAAACGGAACGTCTTGGGGCAACCTTCGGCCGGCCCGACAGCTTCCGCGTCAGATACGAGAGGCTTTTCAACGGAGCAACGATCTGCATTTTTCACATCCGCAGTAATTTCCCAATGCTTATTGTCGTACTGCACCTTGCAAGATCCAATGCTCAGCGAATTCGGGCAACTGCTCTTCAGCTGGTTGATTTCGATAGAACTTCCGTCAACCACCTTTACATTTACACTCATGACATGCTGCGGGTCAAAGCCATCCTCGTTAGAAATGGAGTTCACATCTATAGACAAAGTTCCATCCATAGCGGTTGTATAGAACGAAGACTGGATTTTATTCTTATCCGTAAAGGAGATGCGCAAGTTATGGCTATTGGGGTTGTTAAGCCCCACCAAAAGTTTGGATTTACGGACATTCACGCCCTCGTTGCCAGAGACCTCAAAACTACAGCTATCCGTGCAGAATACAGGTTCTTCGCTATTCAGGAAATCAAAGTTTTTCGAGCACATCAAAATATCGCCAACGTAGAACTCGCCGCAAGATTGCGTCTGGAGCAACGAAGAAGCGACATTCACTTTGACATCGGGCGGGCACTCTAGCGCCACCTTAGCATCCATGGCAAAGCCACCCCAACTCGATTCCGGGTCTTCAAAATAATAGCCATGCTTGCCTTCGGTTTTAAAGCGGTAATAAGGATCGTTCACCTCGGTGCCCTTATCCCAATACATGCCGAGTCGTTCTCCGCCCGCACAAGCATAGAGCTGATACAGTTTTTCCCAGTTATAAAGCGGGTTTGTCGGAGACGGCATCGAGGTGACAGCGTTGTCACAGCCATTGTAATAATACTTGACGTGGCATTTTTTGTACTTGTTCATCGTAAATGAACTGAAGCCGACCCAAGGTTTCACATTTTCATCTTGCGGAACAATTCCACCGAGGTAATTTGTCTTAAACGAGCAGACAAGTCTCGGGCGGTCCCAGCAAGCATTATCGCCATAAGCCGTACTCGACCACGAAATATCGTAAAGCTTAAAGTCCTTATTCGAAAGCTTGAAACCGGCATGACCATGGTGGATATCATTCAACAGAAGGTTCGATCCAAACAATTCATTCAAATCAAACGAGTATCCCGATGAAGAAGCATTTGCTGAATTGCCGTTCAACTGCAAATTCACCGAAACGATATTGCCCTGAATATTCATCACAAGGCCAATCTTTGAGAGGTTGGTAAAGCCACCCGATTCCGAGACATCCCAATCCGTCGTGGAGAGGAATTTTTCAACACAGGCATCATCAGAAGCCGTCTGCCCATTCACATAGCAAAGCATCACATAGACATACGGCGAGTATGCACCGCCCGCATGCTTTCCGTAAACGCTCAAGGAATAGTATTCCGAAGCGTCCTCATTCGCCCTAAAGATAAATCCCGAGTTAGCCATGTTTTTCACAGTCGTATTCACATCAATAATCTCCGTCGAGAAAATAGAGGTAAGCGTACCGTTGCTACCGTTATCTTTAGTATTGAGAATCACGCTCTGAGAACCGTTCGGCACATCCGAAGACGTTTCAGCTGCTGCATTGGCGGTGATGTAATTGTTCGAAATCGAAGGGACCAAGCGTTCGCCCGATTTAGTTGTCGTGCATACGCGCTTTCTGCATTGCAGGCGGCACGCATTGTCATCCGAAGAGCAATGGCAAGAGGAATAATCCCATTGGCAATTCGAAGTGGCATTTCTGTTATCGTAAACCATCACCCAGTCCGGATTCGAAGCCGCATCAGCCCCCACCCAGTGCATGGATTCCGAAATTTTGCAAGACATACCCGGCTGAGGGTTGGTATAGCACACATCAATGCAGCGCGGGAAATCCTCACTTTCACTACAGAAAGCAACAAAGCCCTTGTTGTTTGCATCCGGCGCAAAATCTTCGTAGAAGCAGTGTTCATCACGGTCATTGAAATACGCCACAACAGAATAATCACTCGATGCAAGAATCGTCAGCAAGGAATCCTGGGCGGCAGCAACGCTCGGTTCCGAAGTGAAACGAGAGAAGCGGTCAGAGCCCTTCGCAATCGCCCTTAGCTGATAATAATAACCGGCATAAATCGGGTAATCGCAAATTTCGCCATTTTTACAAGTGTACTTCTTGACATATTCATCCGAATCCTTCGCCTTGTTATACACTTCAATCACATCGCTAGATTCCTCGGCACCTTTAAATTCAATGTGCAAATTATACGTACGGCGCTGTACAGACGCATAGAGGTATTCCGTTTCGCTCTTGGCAGAAGAAATGCTCGTATTCGGCGGAATCACGACTTCGCAGAAGTTGTCATTAAAGTTATCCGCTTTTTTCAAGACTACAGGAGTCGTGATATAAATACTGCAGAACCACTTGTTATTGAGCTCATCCATCTTACAGCCAACGCCATCAGCGGTGACCCACTGCGTACCTTCTTTTGTCAAAGATCCGCATTCCGGAGTCTGAATTTTCTTGTACAAGTCTCCGCCCTGCTTGCAAGATTCATCGTCCTTATGCTCAGCCAGTTCGCAATATTCACGGACATCTTTACGGATAAGCGTAAACGAACCTTCAGCCGTCACAGTCGTAGAATTGGAATCCGCATTGATGACGCAGTTTTCACAAGGATCAACCAACTGGAAATAAACAGAGCCCGTTCCCGACGCCGTTTCTTTCATCGTTACATCAAAAGCCAGTTTATCGCCATTGAAGGGCATTGAGTAAACCTTGGAACCATCGGTATTCTCTTTCTTTAACGTTCCACCAGTAACCACCCATTCATCAGGAGCCTTCGATTGGAAAACATCAACAGTCGCAGGCTTCGCTTTCGAAGCCTTCAGATTTACATGGACTGTACCACCCTTAGTAATTTCAATCGATTTCTTTTCAAACTTCACAACAGGTTCATCACCAGAAGAGCCGCTAACGACAACATAAAATCCCATTTTTTCATAGTTGTTACTTGTGTATTGGCAACTATAGACATCTTGCGGGAGAACCGAAGCGTACAGCTTGAATTTTTCGACCGCCGGGAGTCCCATCGGGCTACACGTGACATTGTTCGGATTCTTGCGTTCATTGGCGCCATTCAAGTTCACCACATTGTAATAGTCCGAAAGGCGACCTTTAGCATCTTTGGGCAAATAGATGATTCGCGGCAAAATAAGAATAGACGGTTTTACGTTTTCATCACCATTCCCGTACGATTCATTGTTTTTATATTCAGATTCCATCGTAATCTTCAACTGAGATGCCACAGAGACATACACCGTATCGCTCACATCAGAACTTCCCGATGTCGAAGTAGCGCCACTGGACTTATTCGCAAGCCTTTCAAATTCTTCGTTACCGATAATGAGCCCTGCAGCCTGCACAGCCTGAACAACTTCCGCCTTATACTTCAAGTGGTTCTTGCCTTGGTATTTTCGCAGAGTAGAGCCGTTGTCCATAATGACACAGCCCTCGAGCTTCAACTCCTTCATTTCTTCAATGTCACCTCTAGAATAAATAAAGAAGTTCTGTTTAAAACCTTCCATACCGCGAAGCATTCCTGAACCTTCTTTCAAATACAGCAACACCACGGAATTATCAGTTGTCGAGGGCAAAATCAATTCATGGCCATTAGCCAATTTTTGAGGAGCGTAAAAAACAAACTTTCCGTCTAAAGCAATCGTCGGGTCCACCTTTTCGGAGGAATGCCATTCCAAAATCAAGAAACCATTATATAGTTCATTTTCACCCGCATCTTTATAGCACTTGTTTATCTTTTCGATATTTTCATTATTCAAGTTAAACGTTGTGCCCAAATGACAAAAAGCATTTTGCGTTTTTGTCGTCCACGTATCTTCATTATTCAACAAAATCGGCACAGGGACTTCGCCATCAGAGCCAATAAGCCCTTGATATTCATACATCTTTCTCAACTTGTTCCAATAATTATCGCCAATATTTCTCAATAGCGGGTCTGATTCACTCCACCTAGACACCTTGCGATTTTCTATACCTTTGGCCGCGTTAAACGAGAAATAGCGTCTGTTCCCACGGTCCCTCGCTTTTGCCTGTTCAGCGGTCGTACCTTCAACAAAGACACCATATTTCTTCGGGTTGTTGTTATTCCCCTGCTCCCTCAAAATAGTATTGGCAGTCGTATAGCTCATGACTTTACCCGTCAAGTCAATCGCATAGCCACCATTTTCATCTTTTCGACCATCCATCGTCGGCGGAAGAACCAAATTATTTGTAACCTTAAACGTTGATACTGTTCCGCCACCAGTACTGTTAAAATAGTTGAGTTCGTTCTTTGTCCAACTGGCATTATCCGTAAAGACCATGTTCTTTTTTACACCAATACCTTTTGAAATATCGCCAGTACCGCGTTCCATGTGCCCATTGACGGTAAAGTTTCCCCCGACCTTTATATCACAATTCACCGGCACACTTCCACCTACATAAAGGTCGCCACATACTGCAATGACGTTACCTTCGCACGTGGTTATAGAGCCACCGATATAGACGACAAGCGTATCGGCATCAGGCGTTTTGCAATTGGCGTAATCGTTGGAATGCGGGTCCATTTCAAGATTTCCGAAAAAAAGCCCTCCCCTATTTTCAAAGTTTCCACCGACATACAGGTCCCCTCCCATGTTCGTTGTTCCCTGAAACGAGAAATTACCCGTCACCAGGAGCGGTTTCGAAATTACAGGAACGTTGTTCTGATGTCCAAAATCGCCATTGATAATAGCCGATTCCAGCGAGTCATCGCCCGTAATACCCGTGGTCTTGCCAAAGAACGCTCGGTCAAACGAAATACTCACTTTTTTCTCGGGAACCTTGACTTGGTAAAGCCCCGAAATTTTCATAATCGCGACTTCACTATGTTTGGAGCCATTCCTCGATTCACCTGTCGAAAGGATTTTCACCACATACGGCGAGCTTTCCGTTTCGGCACCGACAAGCCACACGTCAAAATTTTGATTTGCACTTTCGATATTATTGCCGAGCACATTATTCAAGTGGATAGGCTTATTGCCATTGCCCTTGAACTGGCGAATAATGGCACCCGTCTCGTTTCCGTGATACGTCATCCACGAACGAGCGGCAGTAATCCCCGCCACCGCCGCCTGGCGCGCTTCATTACGCATCATGCGGGCCGCACTTGAATGACCTTCGGAATTAAGCCATTTGAACGTAGCCGTTGCAGCAATTGTCGCAACGAGCATAAACATCAAAACCGTTATAAGGGATACACCCTTCTTACCACACATCATATCACACCCCTATAATTATTCTACAGCGGAGCCATTGCTCGGCGTTGCAAAAACGTAACTCGATCCACCCTGTTCGCCGTGCTTGTTTATTCTCAAGTCCACATAGAACGCACGGACATTTTTCTTGTCTGCAATTTCGGGAGTATAGTCCGCATCGAATTCGTAATTGATATCCTGAACTTTTTTCACCGTCAAATTGGAAATATTCAGTGTTCCCTGTTCTGCAAGCGGAGAGAAGAACACAAACGTAAATGCAAGACACGCCTTCACTTCCTGATTTACAGAAAAGCGGAAATTTCGAGTAATATTCGCCGATGTTTCATCATTTGGAGGAGCGAACATAAAATCGTCAAAGCGTTCTATCTTTTCACCTGATTTTGTACGCAATCCAACCGCCAAATGGTCACGCCCCGGGACAATCGTTTGGGAAGCATCCGTAGACGAGAGAATCGGCAACTTAAAGGATATCTCGTACTCCGCCCCTGGCGTAAAAGTCATTTCGGAACACAGTTCCGACCAGCTGCCAGAACCGCTATTTGCCTGAGCGGCATAAAGCTGGTTGATTCTATTCACGGTCGAATAAGCTTCTGCATCGACATCGTAATTTGTAACAAATCCAGAAAGCTTGACCGGATTGCCCCCAAGTTCGGGAGTCAAATTCAAGCGAAGCATTTTTGTGCCGTCATAACGGGAAATCAAGCGAAATTCCGACACATCCCCAGCCGGCGGGAACATCACCTTGCCCGTACTTGCTTCTAGCAATTTGGGCTTCGCCGGCACAACCTTGAAGCGCGACATGTCATTTGCAATCGCCACTTCTGTATTGCCATCCGCAGGGCACGTTGCATCGTCAATTGCACCCGCAGCACTTTCAAGGCGTTTGCAGCGGCGATAAAGCACGCCATCGTGCACGTACCACGAGACAGCCTCGAGCCCTACATATTTACCATCATCGTCATAGCGGATTTTTCTAAAGTACAAACTGTCAAATTCGCCCGTTCCCTTTTGCAAAAAATACGAAGACTTGTCTATTAAAGAAGCATCTGCATTATTTGGGTCCATAAATGCATTTTGGACAACATTGAAAATGCCTGAATATTTTTCAGTTTCGTATTCCTTAGCACCCATTTGTGCGATATCGTCTTTTAACAAACTTGCCACGTTCTCGGCATTCTGGCTTGAGGCCAGCATATTTTGTGTGCGAACGCGAATTTTAGTGCTATCGGTAATAGCTTGCCCTGCAACAAGGACAACAACGCCAAGGATTGCCATATAGACAAGCAATTCCACCAAGGTAAAGCCTGCCTTACGGCTATATTTCGGGCACAAATCACCCACATAGTTAAATATCATACACATTCCAACTTTATCCCACGAAAGTGGAATAATCCAACTCTTTATATTATATGTGAAAAGATAAATTCAAAAAATTGCTAAAAGTTTACGCCTGCGGGATATATGTAAAAAAACATAAAATCAACACTTCTTTAAAAGAATCAAGTCAAGACACGAAAAAACGTTGATTTTCGTCAAATTTTTAGCAAAATCAGACAATAAAAAAGATTTTTTTAACACTTTTGCATACACAAAACTTATCTTTTAGATTAGAAAATATCATCATAATTGCACAATATTGTTGCAATTGTTAAAAAAGGTGTCGCGAGGGTCGAGAATGGAGTTTTTTAGTCGTTTGACAAATAAAGGTACGAATGTACAGATGCAACGAGCATCCGGTTTTACCCTCATCGAGCTGATGGTCTACATAGCCCTTCTTGGAGGCATAGTCCTTATCGCGGGCCAGGCTTTCAGCGACAGCACCAAGATGCGCATGCGCACGCAGAGCATGTTGCAAGCTTCAGAAACCGCAGAGAAAGTGGCCGCCATATTCAAAGCCGATGTCGCACAGACAGGGGCAAAGACCGCCATGGAAGCAGGGGCATCGGAATCTGGGGCTGAATACGGCAACAAGTTCAGCAACATCTACACGAACGTTTACATGGACCCAAACAGCGAAAATAAAGATTCGTCATCTTTTTCTGTAGTGACCAAAAACGGGTTCGACAGCCTTACCATCCGCCGTTTACGTTACGACGAATCCGGCCATTACTCCGCCGTCGAACAAATCGCCTGGTTTGTCCGTGACGGATCGCTTTGGCGCAACTGCAGAATCCTCGAAAAAAAATCGAATCTCCCAGAAGACGACCCTTGTACCGACGGAGCAACATCTGAACCCAACAATATCGAAATGGCATCAGATGTAAGCAAGTTCAAAGTCACACCGGGAAAACCCGGCGTTGTAGGGGACAACGTCCAGCTGTTCCCTGGCGTTGGTGAATCCGAATTCAGGTTTGTCGGTAGAAACGACGGAGACCGCGAAATGCCTATTGTGACCAATGAAGCAGGAGAAACGCACAAAGGCGGAAATACGCAGACCATATCCGGGTTCTTCCAAAACTATGACCAAAGCATGCAAACCATAAAAAGCGAAGGCGCCCGTAAGATCAACGAAGTTATCGCCGTCCGCAACGAGACGTACCCGGATTTTTCGTGGCAGACCCTTTGCGCCAGTGAAGGCAGCAACCTCACATTTGAACCGGACAACGAGTATGAAATTTCATTCGAAATTCTGCCCACAGACGAAAATGCAGATAAAAGCAAGTTATTTGTCCCTGGCGAAGACCACATGGCCGTCGGTTTGAGGAGTCTCGAGACAGGCAACCCCATTACGTATGGCGACCCCGCTATAAAATTTGGAGATTTCGCATTTTTCCCGCCTTTGGGCGTCAAGAGCGAAGGAAGCGGAGAACGCACCATGCGTTTTTCAGTCCCCATTAAGATTACAAAAGCATGTCTCGCATTCACGTTCGCTTGCTATTCTCCTCTCGTTTCACAAGGGAAAATATCCATCTCGAAATTGAAAGTCCTAAAGATACCCAGTGCAAACTACAAATTCGAAAATTACGATTTCGAAGCCAACAAAAGCGACAAGCAGAACGTAAAGGCATTTCTGCTGAGTCTGGATATCAAAAACAGAGGAGAGTCCGGACATGTTGAAATGGTCGTTCCTGCACCGAGCAACGGTCCACGCGATTAGGAGGGTTTATGTTTAAGCAAAAGAATATGAAATCCGGTGTATCTCTTATCACCGTGCTGATGTTTATGCTTATTGCAACAATTGCAGCAACGGCCACCTATAAGTTGCTCACAAGCCAAGGGCGTTCTAGCGTCAGTAGAATGCGGCAACAAGAGGCTTATCAAAGTTCGCAAGCAGGCATCGAAAGCGCCCGAATGTGGATGACCTTCCACGCGAACGATGTCGGCGCATTGATAAAGGCTTTCATTGATGGCGGAAATAAGCCTATAAACCTTGACGCAAGGTTACGCCCGTTGCAACGCGCTGGGCAAAATTACCATGTATGGCTTACGGGCGTGAATACTGAAAAGACCACGTTCAAATTAAAAATCCTTTCATCTGGCGAATCAGGGGACAACACGCAATGGAATGAAGCGGCCATCTTTAACGTAGACGGTTTGTATCGAGTCAGGCTTTTTGAAGAAGAAGAATACAGCGCCATTCCGTTCAGGTACAATTACTTTGGTGGAACAACTCAAACACAAGGCCATATGAAGGCATACTCTTTGCTTGTTAACGGCAATCTCGACAACGGCAGCAACCCTGCATATACGGAAAACGATCTCATTATTACAGGAAACGCCAATGTATCAGGAAGTTCAATCGGTGCAGGCACTACGGCATGCATCGGAGGCAATCTCCTTGCAAACAACGGCGTCCTTGGTAACGACTTCTACGTCGGCGGCAACGCAGCCCACTTCACATTCCCGACAACATCTGAAGCAGCAGGCCTCTATAACGCAAACGTCACAGGTAACGTTTACATTGAAGGTAACCTTGAAGCACCAACCACAGGCGATCAAAAATTCCAGAAGAATCTGACAGTCAACGGCACATGGTATACAAACTTTTCAGCACACGATTCCCGTGTCGCAGGGAACATGTGCCTTGGGGAACACGGCCAGGTTCTCATTAGCGAAAAAAATCCCGCACGAGATTTCCTCGTCGGTGGAAATCTTTGGGCCGAATCGACATACCCCATATGGATTACAAACGGTGAAGACAACGAAGGCGAATACAACAAGATTATTCTAGGAAACAAAAAAGATTCCAAAGTTTACATCAAAAGTGCCCACCCCATTGCAGATTACGTGACACTCAGAAACAACAGAACGTTTATCGAAAAGAACACCTATTATAAAGGATCCAATACTTACGGTTCTCAAGCCAAATGGGATAACAAGACAACCCGCCCATACCCAGATTTAAAGCCCCACATGAAGAACAAAAACGACGCCTACTACCTTTACTACTACAACGGTAAAGGTCAAGATGTCGACTACATCGTTTCAAACGCTGGCGGCTGGGGCTGGGGCGCACAAGCGTATTACGCCAACTATTATGCCGGGAACAAAGTTTTTTACACGCCTCAAATCGGTTATTGGGGATCGTATGGCTACACTGCAGAAAAAAATAACTTCTTGAATTATCAGAACGGCACACCGACAGGCTCGCCATACTGCAAAGCGACTCCAGATAAGTGGCGCCCCGAATGCCGAGTTACCCCGTGGTTTAAATCCCAGGGAACCGTATCGAGCGAAATGCCGGCAAGCCAACCTTTTGAATGCGCCGAATCCGTCAAAACCTATTGTAACAAGCTCTGGAAAAAGAAAGAAGGCTGCGACGGGGCTAGCTACAAAGTCGATGACATTCTCGTCACCGCCTACAATCAGTTTATATCGTACGCAAACAAAGACTGCGACACCGTAAAAACCTGGGGCGACAACATGAGCCGCTACCTCAACAATTGCTACAAAAGAAATACCGAGAATCAAAACAAATACAAAAACAACCTTTACAATGGTTATCAAGTCGTTAAAATTGTAAATCGTGGCGAAATTAAAGATCCTAAAACTCCCTTAAAGGGCAAGTTTATCATTGTCGTGACAGACGCTTTAGGAATGCAAAAATTGCCCCCGACCACGGCCGATTCCTATGTACTCCTCTATCTAGCAGAAGGAGCAAGCTCCACGCTTTTACCAGCAGAAGACAATGGCATATACAATTACTTCATCTACACCAAAAAAGATATTGGCGGGCTACTGTTTAACAATTCTACTTTCAGCGGCTCGGTTTATGCAACCGCAGACAACTGCGCGAAGGTCGGCGATTTCAAAGCACGTTCCTTAGTGTTCAATGAAGATATGATGAACGACTTGTCGGCTAATGCCGTCATCTGCAACGCTTCTGTAGGCGCAAGTTCATGCGGAGGCGCAGCAACGGGAACTTCAGGATCCTCATCGTCTTCCTCAGAATCGACAGAAAAACTATTCGATAGCTATTATATTTCAATGGCTCCGCAATTGGGCGTAAGACTTGAAACCCAGAACAAAAGTTCCGAGACTCCTCCACAAGCAAGTAGCACCAACATAACAGAGCTTTCTCCATCATTCATCGTTCTTCCGCGTATCATTTACCTGCCGAACGACCCCTATGGACAGCTGAGCGACTATTACAACATTCAAACGCTCAACGGCAACGGTACTGCCTTGAGAAAATCAGACGTAAACGTATCTTGTAGCGGGCCAGGAGCGCTGTCTACAACAGGGAACCTCTATTTTGGAACAGCTCTCAGCAGAGGTCTCTACACATGCACCGCGACCGCAAACGGTTACCCCAGCATTCCTTTCTGGGTCCATGTCGGAAAAGACACCCGTGGAACAACAACAATCACATTCGAGAAAGAATCCGAAGAAATGGACGCCGATGACCTGGAAGAAGTCAAGCTCGTCGTCCCTGCACATGCGGCAGAACTTACCGTGAACTTCTATTGCCCTGACGTCGAAAATGAAGCATGGTCCTATGTTTCTCTGGGCGAAAACGTCACGCGCAACGGGATGTCATGCAATCTTAAACTAGCCGCCAACTCTTCAGCAGCCACACCGACGATAGCCACCATAAAAACATCCAATGCCGTGAAAGGAACTCTACTGTTCCAGTTGCTCCCTGGTGAAGGCTACATTCCTGGCTCGCCCTCCTCAACAGAGCTCTACATCGCTTCAAGTGCGCAGTTGAACCGCGAAGAAGCGACATCTACAGACATCAAGGAATATTGCGACAACCATTCTGGCAACTGCCCCTCTAATTACGAAACTTACTGGCCAGACTGTGATGTTTCTGGAGTGTGGGTAGAACCCTCCGGAACATCATTCATCAACTTGGTGGACAATAGCACTTGGGTGATTACCGTTGGCAACACACAAAGCGTAACCCTCGCAGCCACCGGCAGCAACGACTGCGAAACGATTATTCCACAAACAAACAACTCGATTGCGGCAAACGCCGTACAGGCAAACAAGAACTACACCTTGCGAGCAAGCGCCAAGGCCCAAAAAAGAACGTTCACCGTAGGCTTCAAAGGCAATGTGGGATCTAGCAAAAGTCCTATAATAAACTTGTATATCGATAGCAATTACGGTAGCCGAAACGAACAGTGCCGCTACGAAGACGCTAGAAACAATGACGAAACTTCAACAAAGACATGTACATTCTCGATTTTCAAAGGCGAAAGTGTGAAAGCCGCCCTTGAAGACAATGATGACGCCAACGAGTTCAGTTATTGGAAATGTAGCGGCGGAAGTTGTCCAACAACCGACGGAACAAACACGAGTAAGGAATTCGATGCGTTTACGCTTTCAGATGACAACACCGAATTGATTGCATACTTTGGCGAAAACGACAAGCACTGTTTCTTTGACGAGTTCAAGCGCAATAGCGTAGAATGCGGAGACGATGTGCAATACTGCATTGACAAATGCAGCGACAACGACATCTATTCTACATGTACAGGCGCCGTTGACGGGAACAGCTTGTATCCGAACTCCAAATGGCACTTGATTTCGGGTTATTTATCGCAGATTGTCGTCGGCTCCAGTGGTGAAATCCACATCGACAAATCAGCAGTCAAGAAGAAGAAACAATCCGCTAGGAATCCGGTCATGGTCCTTAGCACGGTAAACGCCGGTATCTTAGGCACGCTCAAAGCCTTAATCAACGTACCACGTGTAACAAGTAGCTATGACAACACTTCTGCCAATATCAAAAATTCCGGATTCTTGCTCCGTGCCAACACTTACGGAAATGACTACTTCATGTTGAACCTGTACGAAAACAGCAGTGGCGCTCTCGAAGCTCAGCTCTGGAAAGGCACGACAAGTTTGACATCCACATTGACCAATAGCAATGGATACAAGGCGTATGTGTCCACGTCAAAGATGGTCATGGCGACTATAACCATTACAAATTCAGGGACCATCGAGGTGCGCGCAAATATCGGCGACTTCTATGGCGATTCCTCGACAGAATATGAATGTTCATTCAAGCTTTCGGAGTTCAACAATCCGCTAGCCGATGCCGCCCATGAATACGTCGGTTTTAGCCTCGGCGACCCGAACTTCAAGATTTACGGCATTGGCTGGAAGAGCGCCACTTACAATTCTGAATGCTATGATACCTACCCCACCGTCAAATGCTCGTTTGCAGCAGTAGCAACAGATGGAGTCATCAAAATAGATACGCTCGTTAAACCTTGGGTTGGCCATTCTGGATGGTTCGATTCCAAGGGTTGTACACCGCTCTATTATTACTACAACGGCAATGACAATAACGCCGCCAGCACAACTTGCTCTGGCGAATCCTGCTATGACGGTTACAAGTTCGACAAGAGTGGAATAGGCGCTCACGGCTACACCGAAGCAGGAACCGAATACAAAACAGCAAAAGCATGGCTCGGTAACTGCACAAACGTCGATGAAACCGCCATGGCCTGGGGGGTCACATCCGACAAGGAACGCGCTCATTGCGGTGCTTTCTGGACTGGAGAATTTACGGAGTGCTTAGCGCACCAAGACCTTTTCAGTGGTTCAAAAAGCATCGGAAGCCTTGAAGAAACCATCGTTTTCGAGAACAAGCAAAACCTTAGAGCGGCAACGCTCCACGTAACGCTTGAAAACACCGACAACAACGAAGTGGAAATCTGGTTGGTCAGCGAAAGCGATAACTGGGGCGAATACGATCACGAAAGCCATTCTGTCAGCATGAGCGGAACAACAGGATCGTTCAACATCATGCAAGAATTTGCTACAGGTTCAAACGGTTTCGACCCTGAAAACGTAAAACAGATTGTCTTGAAAAATCACGGTTCTACAAGTGTTACGGTAACATCGATTACAAGCACTTGCGCCAAAGCCATCGGCATAACCTACTGTAAAGCGGAATACGATGGTGACAATTGGAACGTGACAACACAGGTGACAAACAAGGACAAGAGCCTAATTTCAAAACAACAGATTACGGCAACTGTCGACGGCTCTACCCTCATTAATCAAACTAAAGATGCCACAGGTAACGATGGTATTGTATGGAATGGCGACATGGCAACACTCAGCATTCCTGATCCAACCGTTTACAGTCATCAGGGGAAATCGTACGTCTTTAACGCAACAATCACAGGAACATCCGGCCAAACATTCTCAAAGCAATGCTCGGTCTCTCCGGACCCTATTGGACTCATCGGCGTTGATTGCTCGGTCGTTAGCGCTGTAGCAAGCGGAGCAAGATTCCCGACATTTAACGTCAACTTCAGCGGATGCCCAGGCAACGGCTGCGGCTACGAGATTTATTTGGACAACGGATACACTCCGTTTGCAACAGGAACGGAAAAGACTGCCGCTCGCCATTCCGCAAACCAAAACGAATCTTGCAATACGACCGAAGGTTGTGAACACACTTACACAGTGAAGAGCACCGCAAACCCTGCACTTTTTGACGATTGCAGCGCAAGTTTCAAAGTTCAAAGAAACGCAGAAGACCTTCCCCCAATAGTAACGTGCGGAATTTCAACAAGCCCGACCGACTTCACCTATGATCCGGTATCCGTTTCGGACAACGTGTATTTCCTTGCTCGAAACAACGAAAGTGTTGATAAGCAATATACAGTTACGCTGAAAAGAGGCGATTCACAAGTAGGCACAGCAACATTGAGCAACTGGTCTGGCTTAACGAATATTAAGGATTTGGGAAAGCTTGCCGCCGGAGACTACACTTACAGCCTTTACTACAATAACGAAAAGATTTGCGATGCTCCTGTTACAGTGAACGAAGAATCAGGCGCTTGCCACATATCAGGAAACTTGTACGAAGGACAAGTGATTTCGATGAACGTGTCAGGAGTCAATGGAATTACTCAGTACATATGGACATTAAACGGTGATAGCAAAACGATAGACTGTAATCAAAATAATTGTAGGAACAACACAAGAAACGCTCCTACAACTCCAGGGACTTACAGCTACTCCGTGACAAGGGGTGCACATACTTTGTGCACAGGGAACGTGACTATAGAATCAATACTTTCATGCTCTGTGAACCCGACGACAGTAAACAAGGACCAAACTTACACATTCAGAGCAACCAAAGCTTCTGCAATAAACAGCTGCTGGAGTTGCGAGTTTAAAATTGATGGAGAAAAACAAGTTCCTCCATACAATCCACAGCCTGATACCGATATTGAAAAAACAGCAAGCAGTGAAGGAAATAAAACACTTTCGCTCAATTGCACTTGTGATAACGCAAGCACATCCTGCTCTACACAATTAGAAGTGACAAAGACCAAGCCTGTATTTAGTTGCGCAGACAATATAAAGGCAACCGTAAATAGCGATAACAACGTTAAGATTAGGCTCACAGGAATTACAGGATGCGATGATTCTGACTGTGATTATTTAATTGCAGGAACTGGCGCCGATGGAACATATCACAGTAGCTGTTCAAATTCAAATTGCACATTGCAAGCAGTTACAAATAAAAGCAAATCAAAAAATGACACGGCAATTTACATGGTTACGTTAAAGAACTCTGTTGGTCAAGAAACAAAGTATTGCAGTGTGTCATTCGTTGAAGGAGCAACCTGTAATTGCGCACAATACTGTGGAGCAGGCTGCGAAAGCAATGTTACAACGGGAAATGTTTCAAATGGTAGTTTCACAGGTTGTGTGTTCTTTACATCTGCAACAAGAATTAATGTCAACAAAGGCGACGCATGGACTATCAACGGATGGCATGAAGATGTTGAGCCATCTAATAATGGTTGTTGGGACAATTCAACTAATTGTGCAAACTTCCTAAACTCAAAAAACATCACTAAAGCTGATGGTGGATATTATTTCCACGGCAACGGCATTTGGGTTGAACTGCAAACATCCGGTTCTAACCCCTGCGATGGTTCCGGTGGCAGCGGAGGCTCTGGAGGCAGCGGAGGCTCTGGAGGCAGCGAAACAGTAACCGTAGTATCAAGTAAAGACAGCAAATTCGAATTGAATAACGGAACAAATACAGTTGAAATAAAATCAGGATTAAGCAATCCTAGTGGTTGTCAATTTGCCTGTGACAATGGAGGAACATCCTCATTTACGGTCGACATTGGATCAAACCACTTATCAGGAAACTGGAGTGCATCAGGCTCTATCGACCTAAATAACTGCAAGGAGGGCGCCACGGTATCAGTGGTTCTGAACGCATCAGCATCGAACTGCCATTTCAACTGGTGGTAATGACTTTTCTCACCAAGCTCCCCCGCCGGGGAGCTTTTTTTGCATTTACTCGTGCAAGAAATGCACTATTTTTCTAAATTTCGCCGTACTATGAGTGAAGCTATTAACAATGTCAAGCAGGCCTTTGATGCAGAACTTGCACAAACGGACCTCACCAATCAAGAAGCGGTCAATAATCTCCGCGTAAAGTACCTCGGCAAGAAGGGCGCCGTCACGGACCTCATGAAGCAGATGGGTTCGCTCAGCGCCGAAGAACGCCCGGCTTACGGCAAGCTCGTGAACGAACTGAAGGTTGCCGTCTCTGAAGCTATCGACAAGGCAATCGAAACCGCAAACGAAGCCGCTCTCCAGAAGAAGCTCGCTAGCGGCGCTGTCGATATCACGCTCCCGGGTACCGGCATCGCTGCCGGTTCTACGCATCCGCTGTACGACGTCCGCGAAGAAATCATCGACTTCTTTGCACAGATGGGTTTTGATGTGGACTTCGGTCGCGACATCGAAACGGATTGGTACAACTTTGAAGCTCTCAACACTCCGCCTGACCATCCGAGCCGCGACATGCAGGACACGTTCTACGTGGACAACAAGGTCATGCTCCGCACGCACACGTCAGGCACCCAGATTCACTACATGGAAACGCACAAGCCGCCTTTCCGCATGATTGCTCCGGGCCACGTGTTCCGCGTCGATAACGATGCTACCCACGCTCCGATGTTCCAGCAGTGCGAAGGTCTTGTCGTTGACGAAAACATTAGCTTCGCCGACCTCAAGGGCGTGCTCCAGGTGTTCATGAACAAACTCTTTGGCGCAGGCGTCAAGACTCGCTTCCGTCCGAGCTTCTTCCCGTTCACGGAACCGTCTGCAGAAATGGACGTGAGCTGCGTGTTCTGCGGAGGCAAGGGCTGCCGTCGTTGCAAGGGCACGGGCTGGATGGAAATCGGTGGTTGCGGCTCTGTGGACCCGAACGTGTTCAAGAACTGCGGCATCGACTCTGAAAAGTTCACTGGCTTTGCATTCGGTTTCGGTCTCGACCGTATCGCCATGCTCCGTCACGAGATTCCGGAAATCGGCCTCTTGACCGCCAACGATCAGAGATTCCTGAGCCAGTTCTAGTTTAGACGAAAGATTAAAAAAGCGAACCGTTGAGGTTCGCTTTTTTCGTTTTTACAAAGGTGATCCCGGAACGGAGTCCGGGATGACAAAGCAAGAAAGGCGGACCACAAGGCCCGCCTTTCTAAGCATTCTACAGCCCACTACTAAGAGCGCTTGTAGTCGTCCTGCATGCGGATGATGTCGTCTTCACCGGTGTATTCGCCGACCTGGACTTCAACAATCACGAGCGGGAGCTTACCTTCGTTCTGCAAGCGGTGAACCGTTCCAGAAGGAATGTAAGTCGATTCGTTCGGACGCACGTAGAACACCTTGTCGCCAACAGTGCATGTAGCCGTACCGCTCACAACGACCCAATGTTCCGAACGGTGCAAATGCTTCTGCAGCGAGAGGCGTTCGCCTGGACGCACAACGATTCGTTTCATCTTGTAGCGATCCGTCGATTCAAGTACGGAGTACGTACCCCACGGGCGATTAACCGTCTGCGGGACCTTCGGCAAGTCAGAGCCGCGAGCCTTGAGTTCGTCCACGACTTTCTTGACCTTCTGGCTGCTAGCAAGAGGAGCGACCAAAAGAGCATCCGGCGTATCGACAATGAGCATGTTGTCCAAATCAATCGTGCAAATCTGGCGCTGGCCGCCGAGCACGAGAGAATTCTTGGAACCGATAGCCAAGTGCTTTGCGTTCACGTTGTTGCCATTTTCGTCATGGTCGAATTCCCCGTAGAGAGAATCGAAAGCGCCGAGGTCAGACCAGCCGATATCACTCGGCACAACCTTCACCTTGGCAGACTTTTCCATCACGGCGTAGTCAATCGAATTCGAAGGAATGTTCATCATGTCTTCGTGGTCAACACGGATGAGCGAATCCTTGTTTTCTTTCTTGGCGTTCGCAAAAGCGATCTTTGCAGCGGTCAAGATATCCGGAGAATACGTTGCAAGTTCATCAAGGAAAGTCGATGCCTTGAAGCAGAAGATACCGCTATTCCAGAAGAATCTTCCAGAAGCGACATACTTCTTTGCAGTTTCCAAATCCGGCTTTTCGACAAAGCGCTTGACATCGTCACCATTGGCTTCAATGTAACCGTAACCGGTTTCCGGACCCGTCGGCGTAATGCCAAACGTCACCATAAAGCCTTTCTTTGCAAATTCTTCGGCCTTGCGCAAGCATTCTTCGTACGCTTCAGCCTTGCGAATCACATGGTCCGACGGAGATACAAGAACAATATCGTTCGGGTCAAGACCAAGGCAAGCAAGAGCGATTGCCGGAGCCGTATTGCGGCCCACAGGTTCGAGAAGGAAGCGAACATCATTAGCGCCCACTTCTTCGAGCTGATCTTTAGCCAAAAAATACTGTTCTGCATTGCTCACGATGTACTGTGCGCTGCAAATACGAGAATTTGTCTTAACCGTACGCTGGAACAGGGACGCACCGTCAAAGAGACGGGCGAACTGTTTCGGCATGAGGGAGCGGCTAATCGGCCAAAGGCGCGTTCCACTGCCACCACACAAAATCAGGTTGATCATAACTTTACCCTATTTATTATTTCCAGCCTTCGTTATGAATTCTCTGGACATAGTAGAACATATTCGTACCAGTATTAGCCGTATTGACGGTCGGCATAATCAAGCTGAGAAGACGGTTCCACGTTGCAATACCAGAAGCATCGACGTAAACAATGTCACGCGGATTCATATCAAAGCGGTCAGCCATTGCAAGTGCCATAGCATTCTTAGCATCCAGCTGGTAAATATCGATCTGCTTTTCCGAAGTGTTTCTGATAACATAGATATCCTTCGAAGAAGCGTTCATGGCATTGATGCCACCAGAAGCGGCGAGAGCTTCGGCCAAGGAGAGGTTGTGATCCATACGGACAATGCCACTCCTATTCACTTCACCAAGCACATAGACCTTTCTATCACGTTCCGTGTCAGCCTTCAAAGGCACAAACACCTGGTCACCCGGTTTCACAAGGATATGGTCAATAGCGACATTTTCCTTGAATGCACGAACGTAGTCAATGGTATAAATCTTTTCACCACGACGAATCTGAACAAACGCCGGGTCAGCACTTTCATTAAAACCGCCCACGTCTGCAATCACATCGGGAAGGGTCATCGGGTTTTCATCAAACTTCACATAACCCGGTCTATTCACAGCACCCGTGACAAAAGCCTTGCGGCTGTGGTAACCCGTCACGCGGACATCGACCTGCGGGTCATTAAGAATCTTGTCCGAGAGGCGCTTGGTGATTTCCTTACGGAGTTCCTGGGCGGTAAGGCCAGCAACCTTAAGTTCGCCTGCGTACGGATAAAAAAGCGTACCTTCGGTAGTCACCTTCTGACCAGCCGGCTGGTACTGGCCCATCGGAGATGTCAATTCCGGATGTTCCCAGACAACCACTTGCACCTGATCCAGAGGTCCAATCCTGTATTCCAAGTCAGGAAGAGTGTCCACCATCAATTCTTCCAACTTACCTTCCGAGGGATTTGCAGCGACCTGTACCGGTTCGCCCATATCACCCTTTTCAATGGAATGCAACTTGAAAGTAATTCCATTATAGGTTGTGGAATCCGAAGGGAGATCCATTCGCATTTGAGGAGCTGCAAAGCAACCGCTCAAAACCATAGCGGCTACTCCACAAAGACCTATACCAATTTTATTCATACGTTACCTTTTTAGAATTATTTTGCGGCTTCACTTTGCCTAATCTTTTCAACCCAATACGGAGTCAACTTGGAAATAAAATTCCAGGCCAACACATAAGCATTTTCAGGCCTTCTGTACGGGTCAGGAATATCGACCTGGCGAGATTCACCATAGCGGAAAACCTTACCTTCAAGCCAAGGATATTTGTGCAAAAGTTCTCTTTTATGGCCATTTTCCATCACCAAAACCAAGTCGGCCCATTTGAGGATATCCAAATTGATTTGGCGTGCTCGGTGTGCACTCATGTCTATGCCATGTTGCAACGCAATTTTCTGGGAAATTTCGTGAGCGGGATTATCGACCAAAGCACCGAGACCGGCACTCATCACATTGAAGCCCGGACCGAGTTCTTTCTTCAAAAGATACTCCCCTGTTGGGCTACGGCAGATGTTTCCAGTACAAACGACAAGAATATTCTTCATGATATGTAAATAATAGAAAAATAAGTTTACATTCTAAAGGTCAAAAGCGAATCCAAGGTCCTTGAGGAGCGGATTCTTGGTATCCTTTTCGGAAAGGAGCGGTTCAAAGCCATCGCCCACCGGCCACTTGATGCCAACAGCCGGGTCATTCCAGAAAAGACCACCTTCGTCATTCGGAGCATAGAATCGTGTGCACTTGTAGACAAATGCAGCCGTTTCAGAAAGCACCACGAAACCATGAGCAAAACCTTCAGGAATGTAGAACTGCTTCTTGTTTTCGGCGGAGAGCGTGACGCCCACCCACTTGCCAAAAGTCTTGCTGTTCTTGCGAAGGTCCACGGCCACGTCAAAGACTTCACCTTCAATCACGCGGACGAGTTTGCCCTGCGGATTCTGTTTCTGGAAGTGAAGACCGCGGAGAACACCCTTGCGCGAACGGGATTCGTTATCTTGAACAAAATCTACATCAATGCCACCTTCGGCAAAGTCGCGCTTGCTGTAGGTTTCCATAAAGTAACCGCGAGCGTCGCCAAACACAGTCGGTTCAATAATTTTGACGCCTTCGATTTCTGTATTAATGAAATTAAACTTTCCCATTATCTATTTCCGTACATTTTTTCGTAATACTTTTCGTAGTCGCCGCTGGTGATGTTGTCGAGCCATTCCTGGTTGTCCAAGTACCAGCGTACAGTCTTTTCGATGCCTTCTTCGAACTGCAACGACGGTTCCCAGCCGAGTTCCTTCTGGAGCTTGGTGGAGTCGATGGCGTAGCGGGCGTCGTGGCCCAGGCGGTCCGTCACATACGTGATGAGGTTCAGGTCTTCGCCTTCGGCGCGGCCAAGGAGCTTATCGACAGTCTTGATAACAACCTTGATGATGTCGATGTTCTTCCATTCGTTGAAGCCACCGATGTTGTAAGTTTCAGCAATCTTTCCATTGTGGAAAATCACGTCAATTGCACGGGCATGGTCTTCAACAAAGAGCCAGTCGCGAACGTTTTCGCCCTTGCCGTAAACCGGGAGCGGTTTCTTGTGGCGGATGTTGTTGATAAAAAGCGGGATGAGCTTTTCAGGGAACTGGTATGGGCCATAGTTGTTGGAGCAGTTCGTGACGATCGTCGGCATGCCGTAAGTGTCGTGGAACGCACGCACGAAGTGGTCGGAGCCAGCCTTCGATGCAGAATACGGGCTGTGCGGAGTGTACTTCGTCGTTTCGTAGAAGAAGTCGTCACCGTAGGCCAAATGGTGTTCCGAACTAGAAGCCGTAGTCGTGAACGGAGGCGTGATGCCTTCCGGGTGGTTCATCTTGAGAGCACCGTAAACTTCGTCGGTCGAAATGTGATAAAAACGCTTGCCTTCGTACTTTTCCGGGAGGCTTTCCCAGTAAAGCTTTGCAGCCTGGAGAAGGGAGAGAGTTCCCATGACGTTCGTGCGGGCAAAAGTGAACGGGTCCTTGATGGAGCGGTCCACATGGCTTTCAGCTGCGAGATGGATGATGCCATCAACTTTTTCATCTTGCATGAGCTTGTAGAAAGCGTCAAAGTCGCAAATGTCCATCTTCACGAACTTGTAGTTCGGCTTGCCTTCGACATCCTTCAAGTTTGCGAGGTTGCCCGCAT
This sequence comes from Fibrobacter sp. UWB3, assembly GCF_002210405.1. Lineage (NCBI taxonomy): Bacteria > Pseudomonadati > Fibrobacterota > Fibrobacteria > Fibrobacterales > Fibrobacteraceae > Fibrobacter > Fibrobacter sp. UWB3. The sequence goes on along the minus strand of NZ_MWQJ01000009.1, from coordinate 66,716 downwards.
ACGTGAGCTTGTCGAGGTTGATAATATTGTATTCAGGATACTTGTTGACAAACAGGCGAACGACATGGCTTCCAATAAAGCCTGCACCGCCCGTAATCACAATTGAACGTTTCATGCATTTCTCCAATTATTCAGGAACAATATAGAAAAGAACAAATGCGAGATAAAAAAGAACCCGGCAAAGAAAGCCGAGTTCCTTGTGATAATGAGGAGTCTAGCAAAAACCAGAAACAGCAGGGCTTAGTGCCAATGATAATAGCAAGGGTTCTGACCAGGCATCCAGTCTATGCAGCGATTATTCATAATATTATCTTGAGCCTGCAAGAGATACTTTTGATAAACCAAGCCAGCAGTATAATCATTCAGAGGACCCGAATAATGCGTTACACCGAAGACATCTTCATTCGGTGCGCCCTGATTCCAAACAACGCCAACGGCCGTCACAGTAGCAATACCACCAACAGGAACATTATTCAGATTTGATGTACGCGTTTTCACATCCTTAGCAGTACTATGAGGATTCATGGGGTCAATCGGAGTTAAGCCAATACCATTTACGAAGTCGGCAGAATGTTTAGCGCAAGAATATCCATATGTTGCATTAGCATCAAATTCACAATAAGCAACAGCTACTGTAAGAACATTAGCCACAGTAGGAACCGGGCCATAAGCCAACGAGTATGCGCCAACACCATGAGCACCTTCTGCATATGTATTTACATCAATCGCAAAGCCAGGGTATTCATGGCGAACCATACCCTGCCAAAGTCCCTGCTCGAAATAATTCTTAGCCAAGAAGTTCTGATTCTGAGCTTCCTTTTTCACTTCATTGGTAGAAGCAACAGAGTTATCAAGACCTGCATCAGAGCAGCCCATCATAGCCAATGCCAAAACGGCAGCAGATATAGTAACTTTTTTCATATTTATCTCCTTTCATAAAAAAAGCCACATACAAAATAAACTAATATTACTTTACTTTCAAGACATAGTCTATATAATACACCTAAATTTTTAGATAAATTATTTTAACAAAATAACTTTTACTTACAAAAGAGTATACAAGCTAAACAAAATCACAATAAATTCATAGATTTTATAGTTTTAACAAAAAGAACCCAGCAAGCAAGCCGAGTTCTTCAAATCAAATGACAGAAAACTTATTTCTAGGGTGGTATCGCTAGCGCATATCAATAGTCCCCGTAAACAAGGCATTATTTCCTTGACTTACAGACAAAATCAAGCCCATTTTTCCAAGAATTTCGTCATTTACAACCATTTCGGAGCCATCCATCGCTCTTTCGAGCAACAGACTACCGATCGGCGAGAATACTCTGACAATTTTCCGGCCTTTTTGCGGGGCATAGACATAAATGGACCCGTTTTTCGCGCTTACGCGGACTCCCTGAGCCACAATTTTCGTCGAAATGCCCACAAGAGCTTCACTGGAGCTAGATTCAACTTCTTCGGAAGAAGACGATTTCACAGAAGAGCTGGACCATTCAATCGTCGGGCAAGTCGAGGCGTTCATACAGACATTAAACAGAACATATTCATGGTCTCCGGATTCCTTGATGCTCGAAAGTGCGATATTCGCATTCTTTCCATCCCAAAAAACGAACTTGTTGAATTCCGTCACCTTGCCACTACCCGGGAAAGGGTCACTCGACGAGCCGTACCCACTCGTTCTGGGAACGGCCTCAATAACATCCGCATGCATGTGGTCGCCATTAGAATTAATTTCATTGTCGCTCCAAACACTTGCATCATAATCAATATGCCATATCAACATTCCTGAATTCGGGAGATCGACATCCCACCCTTTTTTCGAACGATATTCAAGGTAATACGCCTCATCAGGATTGTTCGGATTCGTAACGCTATAAGCCACATTTTCGTCAATCTTATCCAAACGCAACGGCCCGCTTTCCCCGAGTTCCACAGGAGTGAGCCAGCCCATCGACATTTTTTCGAATGTCGAATAAAGCACTGGAGCACAGCAAGTCACGCGATCGGAATTGCTGGGGCAAAGGTTATCCCCATACGCCATAACGCTCCAATAGCCAGCGGATTCACGGCCACTATTTTTACCTGAATCATACCAGTCCATCAAGCCAAGGAGATGGCTAAACTCGTGGACAAAGACTCCAATACCTTCCAAGGCGGTTGTTGAATGGTCGTAGGCATACGCATTGCTAGAGATTTCGTTCGCGCAAGAGTAGTAGTTGATGCGCCTATCCTCGGACCAAAGCGGTCCAAGCAAGCGCCCCATGTGAGGCCAAACTGCCTGAGTCACGCCCGGCCGCAAAGCCGAGCTCAAAAGCAACTAGAACAACGATGTCGACAAATTAGTAGTGAATCTTTCCTTCGGCGACCTTCTTGAGATGCTGGCCGTAAGGCGACTTGCCGTACTTTGCAGCAGATTCCAAAAGTTTTTCTTTGCTAATCCAGCCGTTCTTATATGCAATTTCTTCAACGGCAGAAATCTGGATACCCTGGCGGTTTTCGACCATCTTCACGAACTCGCCCGCTTCGATGAGGCTATCCATCGTGCCGGTATCAAGCCAAGCAAAACCACGACCGAGGAGTTTCACGTCGAGTTCGCCCTTGTCGAGATACGTCTTGTTGAGGTCAGTAATTTCAAGTTCGCCACGAGCACTCGGTTTTTGCACCTTGGCAAATCCAGCCACGCGGTTGTCATAGAAGTAAAGGCCAGTAATGGCGTAATTGCTCTTCGGTTCCTTCGGCTTTTCTTCGACAGAAATTACCTTGCCCTGGTCGTCAAATTCCACAACGCCAAAACGTTCCGGGTCTTCGACGTAATAACCGAACACGCTTGCACGGCCGTTTTCTTCGGCATTTTTAACGGCAGCCTTCAAAAGCTGGCTAAAGCCGTTTCCGTAGAAGATGTTATCGCCGAGAACCATCGCGCAGCAATCGTCGCCAATGAATTCTTCGCCCAAAATGAAAGCCTGGGCAAGTCCATCTGGGCTTGGCTGCACCTTGTAACTCAAGTTGAGCCCCATCGCAGAGCCGTCACCAAGCAAACGTTCAAAGTTCGGCAAATCCGTGGGAGTCGAGATAATGAGAATGTCACGAATGCCCGCCAACATCAAAGTCGAGAGCGGGTAATAAATCATCGGCTTGTCATAGACCGGCAAAAGCTGCTTCGATGTGACCATCGTAAGCGGATACAGACGAGTGCCGGATCCCCCAGCAAGTACGATTCCTTTCATAACAAATCTCCTTACATTCGAAAATAGAAAACTTCTTACGATTAATATTATCTTTGAGCCATTATGGCAGAGCAAAACAAGCGGATTCTTAAAGAATTTTTGAATGAACTGATTGAAAAGTTCAATGGACACCGTTCCGACATTTCGTCCGAAGACGTTTTGGAACAATTTATGGCGTGGGCAGAAGCCCGTGGGACAACGTTGTACCCAGCGCAAGAAGAAGCCATTTTGGAACTTTTGGACGGCAAGAATGTCATCCTCAATACGCCGACGGGTAGCGGTAAGTCCATGGTCGCATTGGCGCTCCATTTCGATAGCCTTGTACACAACCGCCGTAGCGTTTATACCTGCCCCATCAAGGCGCTCGTGAACGAAAAGTGGATGGCGCTCTGCAAGGAATTCGGCGCCGAAAACGTCGGGCTTTCGACCGGTGATGCAACCGTCAACCGCGACGCCCCTATCATCTGCTGCACGGCCGAAATTCTTTCGAACATGGCGCTCTGCGAAGGCGAAACGCTCACCATCACAGACATCGTGATGGACGAGTTCCATTATTACAGCGACAAGGAACGCGGTGTCGCTTGGCAAGTTCCGCTTTTGACACTCCCGCAATCGAGATTCCTCTTGATGAGTGCTACCGTTGGCGCTACAGAATTTTTCGAACGCGACATGACCAAGCACACGGGCCGCGAGTCCGTGACGGTCCGTTCCACGCAACGCCCGGTGCCGCTCGACTTTAGCTACAGCACCACCGAAATTTCGACCGAAGTGCAAAAGCTTGTGAACGAGGGAAAGGCTCCTGTTTACGTTGTTCACTTCACGCAGGCCGCAGCGGCAAGCAATGCGCAAAACTTTATGAGTCTTGACCTCTGCACCAAAGAAGAAAAAGTCAAGATTAACGAGGCGATTAAGGAAGTCCGTTTTGCAAGCCCGTATGGTCCGGATGTCAAGCGTTGGCTCAAGCAGGGCATCGGACTCCACCACGCAGGGCTTTTGCCGAAGTACCGCATTCTTTGCGAAAAGCTCGCCCAGCAAGGTTTGCTCAAGGTCATTTGCGGCACAGACACGCTCGGCGTGGGCGTGAACGTTCCAATCCGCACAGTCCTTTTCACACAGCTCTGCAAGTACAGCGGCGACAAGACCGCCATTTTGACCGCTCGCGACTTTCACCAGATTGCAGGCCGCGCAGGCCGTAAAGGTTTTGACAATGTCGGCTACGTGGTCGCACAAGCGCCAGAGCATGTCATCGAAAATCTGAAACTCGAAGCGAAGTCGCGTACGACAGGCAAAAAATTCCAGAAGAGGAAACCGCCTGAGCACGGTTACATTCCGTTTGACGAAAACACGTTCAAGCGTTTGATTGAATCCGCACCGGAACCGCTGACATCAAGCTTCCAGGTGAACCACGGAATGCTTTTGAACATCTTGAGCCGCCCGACGGACGGTTGCCGCGCTATGCGAGCACTCCTCAAGGATTGCCACGAAAGTGCTGCCAGCAAGAAGCAATTGCAGCACCGCGCATTTTTGCTGTTCAGGAGTCTCGTCGAAAAAAAGATTATCGAATTCGTGCCCGCTGTAGCGCCGGGTTACAGCCACTTGCGCGTGAACATGGATTTGCAAGATGACTTTTCCATGAACCAGCCGCTTTCGCTGTACCTGCTCGACACACTTCCGAAGCTCGACAAAGATTCGCCGGAATACGCGCTCGATGTGATTACCTTGTGCGAAAGCATCCTCGAGAATCCCGATGCCATTTTACGCATCCAGCAGAGCAAGGCTCGCGATGCCCGCATGAACGAACTCAAGGCGCAAGGCATGGAATACAACCAGCGCCTCGAAGAGCTTGAAAAAGTCGAATACCCGAAACCGCTGCGTGATTTTATTTACGACACGTTCGATGCTTTTGCCGACATTCATCCGTGGGTGGACGAAAACATTGAACCCAAGTCCATTGTGCGCGAGATGTTCGAGAATTTCACGACATTTAGCGGTTATGTGAAGCAGTACAACTTGCAGCGCATGGAAGCGATTTTGCTTCGCCATTTAAACGGCGTTTACAAAGTGCTTTCGCAGACCGTGCCTGACGGCTACAAGAACGAAGAACTCTTGGAAATGCAGGACTACCTCGGCGAAATGATCCGCCGCGTGGACTCCAGTTTGCTCGAAGAATGGGAAAAGATGGCGCACCCGGAAGATTACCAGAAGCGCTTGGACGAAGGCGCTTCCGAAGACGAAGTCGAAAAGGCTTTCGGTGCAGACAAGGCTGCCGCTGACATCACTTATGACAAGAAGCGTTTCCTCAACATGGTTCGCCAGCGCATTTTCCAGATTATGATGAGTTTGCAAAAGCAGGACTTTTCGGATGTTCTGGACAGCCTCGCCGACGACCTTGCCGAAGGCGAACTTTTAGCGGATGATGAAGGTACCCCGTGGACAGAAAAACGGCTCATCGAAACGATGGCCGCCTACACTGCCGAGCATCACAAGTTCCGCATGGACGTGGAAGGTCGCGCTCTCAGCCATACCATCGTCACGTACGAAGGGAACATTATGCAGATACAGCAAATGCTCCAGGACGAAGAAGGATTCAACGACTGGAGCATTGATTTCACGGTCAATCTTGACGAAAGCCGAGAAGCCGGAATGCCATTGTTAAAGCTTGCTAGAATCGGCGAAGTTTAAACCTCGCCGGCAAATTCAAAGCCAGCTTCTTCGACGGCGGTCTTTAAAGAGTCCATGTCGATATCATCATCGTCGTGCCATTCCACGTGCAACGACTTGCTCGCGACATCGGCTTCGGCAAATACAACTCCATCAAGCGGGCGAACCGCTTTTTCGACGCACGCTTTGCAGTGGCTGCAATTCATGCCGTTCACGCGATACGTTTTAGAGACAGGCTCGGAATGCGCCAAGGTCGCTGAGCCTGCCGAAGCGCCGTGATGATGGTCATGTTCGCCGTGTTCATGGCATCCACAAGATTCGCCGCATTCGCAATGGTCATGATCGTGATCGTCCTCGCAAGAGTCAGCGCACTTGCAAGAATCTCCGCAACCGCAACCACAGCCGCAATGACCGTCACAGCCCTTGTGCGCAAACTTTGCATACAACATGAATGCAGCCAAGAGTCCAGCGCAAACGTAATCGAACACGCCTAAAGCCTCGTGCCCATGACAATCCGCAGCACCTTGCGGGAGCATCGCCGAGAGGAACGTATCCATAAAGAACGTATCGACGATAAAGCCAAAGAACATCGCACCAAACGCAATCGAGAACAAGTAAGCAGCGAGCGTACGCTTGCCAAAAGCCTTACCGACCACAAGCATCGAAGCGATACTCGTTGCAGGTCCAGCCATCAAAAGCACAAGAGCAGCACCCGGAGTAATTCCCTTTGCCACAAGCGCAAGTGCAAGCGGGATGGATCCCGTAGCGCACGTGTACATCGGCATTGCCAAAAGCAACACACAAACCATGCAAAGAATCGGGTATTCACGCAGTGCAAGGAACAGTTCATTCGGAACAAATGCAGAAATCAGCGCACCAAGCACAAGGCCAATCATGAGCCACTTGCTCACATCGCCCACCATGTTCACAAGGCCATAGCGGAACGTCTCTTTAATCTTTCCCGTGAAGGTCCCTGAGCCTGCCGAAGGGCCGCCGCATTCACAGTGTTCATGGTCATCGTCACAGCAACAACCGCAATGTTCGTGGTCGTGATGATGGTCGCCACATTCGCAATGATCGTCATCATCGTGGTCATGATGGTGTTCATGATGATGTTCGTGTTTTGCCGAATCGCCATGCGCACCCACAGCAGCATTCCCCGCAGATTCGCCGAGATCAATTTCTCCGCGAGTTGCAAAATTCGTCAGCACACCGCCAAACAAAGCCGTTACAAACGCTGCCACCGGACGCAAAATAGCGAACGGGAGTCCCAGCAACGAATAAGTCGCCAAGATGGAATCTACTCCCGTCGCAGGAGTCGAAATCAAGAAACTCACGCTAGCGCCCTTGCTTGCGCCTTCCTTGCGGATTGCAATCGAAGTCGGAATCACGCCGCAGCTACAAATCGGAAGCGGAACGCCAAAAATTGCCGCCCAAAGCACCGATGCAAAATTCGACTTTGCAATTTTAGGCACATACAAATGATTCGGCACCCAAACATGCAAAATTCCCGCGAGCAAAAAGCCAAGCAACAAAAACGGAGCCATCTCCGAAAAAAGCGTGATAAACTCCCAGACAAAATCAGTAACATAGTTCATTTTTAGCCCTTCTTCTTATGCAAAATGTGAGCAAGACCCGTATTGAAAATTTCGCCGATATGCTCGTCATCGAGCGAGTAATAAATCTTGCGACCGTCACGAGTCGGCTTCACAAGATTCGCCGTGCGCAGAATGCGCAACTGGTGGCTCACCACGGACTGTTCAAGGTTCAGCTTTTCGGCAATGGCACTCACAGACATCTCGCCCGAAAGCAACAAATGAATCACGCGAATGCGCGTCGTATCGCCAAAGAACTTGAAGAATTCAGACAGTTCAAAAAGCGTATCGAGCGAAATATTTTGCGTATTCGGTTCTTTATGCATATTTATACCTGTTTTAATAGTTTAAATACATGAACAACAATTCATATATACATATTTTCATAAAATACGGCAAGGGGTTATTTCCTCCAAAAAGACTCATTAGCGACCATTACGACAATAACGCCAAGCCTTCTTTATTATATTTTCATTACAAGTTAGGGGTCCATTAAAAAGGATCGCATTTCAAAGGAGTTTTTATGAAGAAATTTGCAGCAGGTCTCTTGACCGCCCTCTGCGCCACGGCAATCGCAACCGCACAGCCGGCAGATCAGGCTACTGAGTACACACAGCAAGCCGTCCCGGCTCAAGAAGCCACCCAGCAGGCAGTAGCTTCCGAAGCCCAAAACAACGAAGCCATGCCCATCGACGAACAGCCCGCCCCCACCTTGAAAAAGAAGAACCCCATCAGCATCGGAGCAAAAGCCTCCTTCATTTACGGTTATTTTTGGGGATTTAAAGAACTCAAGGAAGACGATTTGGATTCCCCGAGCGGCTTTGGTGGAGAATTCGGCATCGCAGCAAGCTTCAACATGATTGAAGGTCTTCAGTTCTCTCCAGAAATCGCTTTCCGCTTTTTCAACCTCAGCCATGACGATGAAGATTTTGAAAGATGCTATAACCAGATGTTCCTTGACTTCGCGTTCTACATGCGCGGCTCAATCACGAGCAAATTCTTCTTGGAAGTCGGTCCGCAGCTTTCCATCAACACCAGCGGCGATTACCCCATTGACGGCAACTCCAATTTTGACAAAATCGAACAATCGCCCGTTGAATTCGGCCTCAACATCGGTGCAGGCTACAACATTTTGGACAATTTAAGCGTTGGATTCCGTTGGTACATGGGCTTCAACGAAGTATTCCCAGACGTTAAGTACAAATACGATATCGATCCTAAAGATTACGACAAAGAAAGTGGCGAAGTCAAAGGCAACATCAAGTGGTCTACGATTCATTTAAACGGCGCCCACACGATGATGTTCAAGTTCGGCGTCACCTATTGGTTCAACTAAGTTAAAAATGCGCTCGCTCCAGTCTTTAAATTTACAGCCGGTACTTTCTACCGAAAGCATGCGTGGCCTAGATGCCGCGTCTAAAATCTTTTTAGCAAAAAAGACAACGAGCGAGCCTTCTGAAAAAGACATCATCCAAAGCGGATACACGTTAATGCAAGAGGCTGGGCTTGCGCTATTCAAGTTTGTTCAATGCAAAATAGCAGAAGCCCCAGTCTGTCATTACACAAAGCCCGTTGCCATTTTCATAGGTGGCGGGAACAACGGCGGTGACGGGCTTGTACTTGCCAAGCATCTTTTGCAGGCAGGAATCAAGAGTTCCGTCTTTAGTCTCGCGCCAGAAAGCAAATTCAAGAACGAAGCCAAATTGGCGCTTGACGATTTTCTACAGGTCGGCGGTTCTCTCGTCGATTCCAAGGCAATCACCGAAAAAGCAAATCAAGCACCTAGCTTTTTGCACGAATCATTTCAGCTTATCGTCGATGGCATGCTGGGAAACGGCGCCAAGGGAACACTCCGCCCCGAATTTGCAGAAACCGTACGAATCATAAATGAAAGCGGGCTCCCCGTCATTGCGGCAGACGCACCAACCGGTTACGATTCATCGATGCATATTTGCAACAACATTTGCATTCATGCCAAAGAAACAATGTTGTTCGGGTTCCCGCGTTTAGACGCATACGCAAAAGAAGGTGGTCCCGCATTCGGGAAAGCCACAGTTGCCCCGCTTAAATACCCCGCAGAACTGATTCCGCAATTTGACGAAAAGAATTACCTCGTCACAGAAGATTATATTCCGCAACTTCTGCCCCAGCGAAACGAATGGGGAGACAAGCGCCATCAAGGAACAGCGTTTATCATCGCAGGATCCAAGGACATGCCGGGTGCAGCAGCGCTCTGCACAGAAGCAGCGCTCCGCAGCGGAGCAGGACTTGTCACGCTAGCGACGACGGAAGCAATCACGCCAATTATCCAGGCGAAACTTTCAGAACCCGTTTTTTGCAGTCTTGACGATAGAGCAAACGGAACAGGCGACGAGAATCGCGGAACTTTGCAACCGCATCACATTCCAACTTTACTGGATCGCGCAAAACACGCAAGCGCAATCGCCATCGGGCCCGGTCTTTCAACAAACCTCGGCACTGTCCGAGCCGTTCTCGATTTACTCCCGCAGTTCAAGGCTCCAACAGTCATTGATGCCGACGCATTAAATGCAATTGCAATGTTGGACGACGCAGAACCCAGATGCGGCATGGTATTTCACGACGAGAAGTCGACAGTTCAGGCAGTCACCGAATACTTGCGCAATTTACAGCAGCCTGCTATTTTGACGCCCCACGTGCGAGAATTCGCAAGGCTCTTCGGAGATCTTCCAAACAGTAGCATGGCCATCCCAAGCCGCTTAAGAGAAATCGCCATAAATACAAATAAAGTCATTTTGCTAAAAGGCGCACCAACATACATTGCAGCACCTGATGGCAACGTTTATATCATTCCTGTCGCGAATTCCGGCATGGCAAAGGGCGGGAGCGGTGACGTTCTTTCAGGAATCATCGTCGCACTTCTCGCACAAGGTTTGGCAACTCCCGAAGCAGCCGTACTAGGCGCACTTTTGCACCAGAAAGCAGGTCGCATTACGCGCGAAGAACTCGGCGCATTCAGCATGCTCCCGAGCGACATCATCAAGAATTTGCACAAAGCGTTTTAATTTCTTTTTCCTCGCCTCGGCTCTTTTTTGCAAATTGCTACATTCCCAGTATGGCAGAAAAGACTTTATTACTTCTCGATTCTTTCGCACTCGCGTTCCGCATGTTCTACGCTTACAGCCAGAACCCGCTCGTCAACAGCAAGGGCGAAGACGTTTCCATGATGCACGGCTACTGGGGCGCAGTCCTCCGCATTTTAGCAAAGCACAAGCCCACGCATTTTGCGATTGCCCGCGATGTCGCGCACACAAAGACTTTCCGCCACGAACTTTACCCAGACTACAAGGCCAATCGCGGCCCCATGCCCGAAGAAATGGCAGCGCAGATGCCGCTCCTTTGCGAATCCTTGGAAGCAAGCGGCATTCCGCTTTTGTCGGAACCCGGCTACGAAGCCGACGACGTGATGGCAAGTGCTGCCGAAGCCGCCGTCAAAGCAGGTTTCGACCATGTCGTTATCATTAGCAAAGACAAAGACATGTCGCAAATCGTAACCGACAAGATCCACCTTTTCCATTTGGAAAAAAGCGCCGACGGCATCGATTTTGGACCGCAACAAGTCCTTGAGAAATACGGCATTCCGCCTGAAAAAATCCGCGACTATCTAGCCCTCATGGGCGACTCGAGCGATAACGTTCCGGGCGTCCCCAAAGTCGGTCCGAAAACAGCCATCCAATTGTTGACCGAATACGGCGACATGGACAACATTTACGCAAACATCGACAACATCAAGAAAAAAGGGTTGCACGACAATCTCGCGAACAACAAGGAACAGGCGTTCCTCAGCCGCGAACTCGTAACGCTACAGACAAAGCGCGCCTACCATGGCAATCTCGACGCCCTTGAATTCTGCGGTATCCACAGCGACACGCTCGAAGGCATTTTCAGGGAACACGAAATCAACAGCCTCATCCGATTGCTCGAAAATGTTCCGAGCAAGACAGGATTTGTGCGCAAAGACGATTCCGACGACTCAGCGACGGGGGCCGAGAACAACAAGGTTGGTGAGCCTGCCGAACCACCCGCCGACATTCCGCCCACTTACATCTGCGTCGACAACGAAGAAACCTTCGTACAGATGAAAAAGGAATTTGACGCGGCAACCGAAATCGGCATCGACACAGAAACCGACGGACTGGATCCGATGCAATGCAACATTGTCGGGCTTTGCCTTGCCGCCGCAGCAAAAGATGGAAGCGTCCCTAAAGGCTATTACATCCCGCTCGGCCATACCGACGATATCGGTTTCCCGTACCCTGCCGGCAAGGGCGGCAACTTCGACTTTAACGCCACCAAGAAGTGGTTCGTTGATTTCTGGAACGATTCTTGCACACTCCCCGGCGGCAGCTCCGACAGCGGTTCCAAGCATCCCGACAGTGCAAAGCGTTCACTCGTTTTCCACAACGCCAAATTCGACTTACACGTTCTCGCCCGCACCTTTGGACTCACGCAAAAGCAAATCGATTCCGCCAACATCATCGATACGCTCATCGCCGCATGGATGCTTTCGCCCGGCCAAACCGGGCTCGGCCTCGACAATCAGGTCATGCAGCTTTTGCAGCACGAGATGATTCCGATCGAGAATCTCATCGGACGCGGCAAGAACCAAATCACGTTCAACCGCACGCCCATCAAGGACGCGACCGAATACGGCGCCGAAGACGCCGTGTATACGCTCCGCCTTTGGGCTCCGCTCCGCGCCAAACTCCAGAAGTACGACTACGAAAAGTACTTCTTCAGCCAGGAAATGCCGCTTCTCAAGGTGCTTTACCAGATGGAAGGTGTCGGTGCATTTGTCGACACGAAGATTCTCAAGAAATTGCAGACCGATTTGGAACACCGCATCGAAAAGCTCGAAAAAGAAATCTGCGACATGGCGGGTTGCGAATTTAACATCGGCTCTCCCAAGCAACTCGGCGAAGTGCTCTTTGACACGCTCGGTCTCCCCGAAATCAAAAAGCGCAGCACCGACGCCGCCGTCCTCGAAGAACTCAGCTTCCGCAGCGCACACCCGATTGTTTTCGCCGTCATCGAATACCGCGAACTCAAGAAGATGCAGAGCACCTACGTTTCCGTGCTCCCGACACTCGTGAACCCGGACACCAAGCGCATCCACACAAGCTTTATCCAATGGGGTACGGCAACAGGCCGCCTTTCGAGCCGCGACCCGAACTTGCAAAACATCCCCGTCCGCAGCGAACTCGGCAAGCAAATCCGCGCCGCATTCGTTCCGCAGAACCCGAACAATGTGATTCTCGCGGTGGACTACTCGCAGATTGAACTCCGCATGCTCGCACACCTGAGCGGAGACGAAACGCTCATCGAAAGCTACAAGGAAGGCATCGACATCCACGCCCGCACGGCCGCCGCCATCAACCGCGTAAGCCTCGAAGACGTGACCGCCGACATGCGCCGCGACGCGAAGGTCGTGAACTTCGGCGTGCTCTACGGCATGACCGCCTTCCGCCTCTCCCGCGACCTGAAAATCCCGATGGCACAGGCCAAAAGTTTCATCGACGGCTACTTCGAAATGTACCAGGGCGTGCAAAAGTTCATCGACGACACCAAGGCCGCCGCCCACCGCGACGGCTATGTCGAAACGCTCTCCGGACGCCGCCGCTACATCGCAGGCATCGACAGCTCCGACCGCATGGAATCGCAAATGGCAGAACGCATGGCCGTGAACACCCCCGTGCAAGGCAGTGCCGCCGACCTCATCAAGATTGCCATGATACGCATCCAAAAACGCATTAACGACGAGAACCTCCCACTCCGCATGATGCTCCAAGTGCACGACGAACTCGTTTTCGAGTGCCCGAAGGACCAGGTCGAAGAGCTTTCGCAGATGGTCAAATCCGAAATGGAAGGCGCCATGGAACTTAAAGTTCCACTCGTCGCGAGCGTCGGATTCGGCAAAAACTGGTTAGAGGCGCATTAAGGCGGCGAATCTCGCCCGCGCCGTCCCAAATGTTCTCAAAAAAAGTTCTCAAACAGATGTGATTTAGACCACGTCTGTTCTTACGTACTTGTTATTTATTTCTGTGTAAATAATTTTTCAGTTGCGTTCCAAACCTTTTTCATATATATTACTAGCCGTACAACGGGTGTATTCTTGAGTGTATGAGAAAAAGGGATGTTTGAGATTGGGCAGCAAAGCTCAAGTATGTTCTCAAAAAATTTCTAAAATCACTTAAATTTCACAAAATAAGGCACCCAATCACAAGTCTCAACAAGGAGTCTTAGACATGAGATTGAATACCTTTGGCATCGCATGCAGCTCGCTTCTCATGGCAGCATCAGCATTCGCCGCCCTCCCCAAGGCAACCGCATTGGTCGAACCGATGGGCATGGGTTATAATATCGGCAACACCATGGAAGTGCCGGAAAATCCGACAGCATGGGGCAACCCGCTCCCGACCGCAGGCTACATCAAGGCCATCAAGGCCGCCGGTTTCAACACCGTGCGTATTCCTTGCGCCTGGTACTCTCATTCTGACGCTCTTGCCAAGGATATTGCCGCAAACGGCGGCACCGCCGACAATTCCACCTACAAGCATGTAGGCAAGGCCGCCGACTTTACCACCCCGACCATTGACGCAGCATGGCTCAAGCAGGTGAAGGACGTGGTGGACATGGTCATCGCCGAAGGCATGTACGTCGTTTTGAATTCCCACTGGGACGAAGGCTGGCTCGAAGACCGCGTTTATGAAGGCACGGCCAATCCGCGTAGCGGTTCCGGCGACATCGCCAACTCTTCCGCAACGACCAAGGCTCGCCAAGCCGCTTTCTGGTCTCAGATCGCATCTTACTTCAAAGACTATGATGAACACCTCCTCTTCGCAGGCGCCAACGAACCGGGCGTGAACGACCCGTGGGGCGCAAGCGGTCAGTGGGCATTCGACAACTCCCGTATGCAGATTTTGAAGGGCTACTACGACGCATTCATCACTTCTGTGCGTAGCGCAGGCGGCAACAACGACACCCGTACCTTGATTGTGCAGGCTCCGCGTACCGAAATGGATAACGCTCCGATGCTCAGCACGAGCTGGCCGACCGACCCGGCTGGCGAAGGCTACATGATGGCCGAAGTCCACTACTATCCGTATCAGTACTCCCTCATGACCGCTGACGAAGATTGGGGCAAGCAGTATTATTACTACACCGGACTTTCCAGCACGAATGACAAGGAACACAACATGGGCTGGAACGTTTACAGCAAGAGCATCGACAACTCCGCTCTCGGCACTCCGAACCAGATTGCAAAGGCATTCGGCGAACTCAAGACGATGTTCTGCGACAAGGGCATTCCAGTAATCATCGGTGAACTTGGCGCCATCAAGCGCACCGGTCAGATTACCGACGCCGCAAACCTCAAGCTCCATTTGCAGGGCCGCGCCCTCTTCTACGGTGAAGTCGCCAAGAACGCCAAGGCAAACGGCATCGTTCCTTACGTTTGGGACACCGGTGCAGAAAACGATGGCAACATGACCATCATCACCCGTCAAAAGGGCACCTATTCCATTCTCGACCCGGATGTCTTGAACGCATTGCAAAAGGCATACGGCATGGAAGGCAACAACAAGAGCAACCTCGACAGCTTGGTCAACGAAAACGAAGTTCCTGAAACCGCAGGCGGCAAGGGCATTGAAGTGACCTACAAGAGCGTAACATCCGACTCTAGCGAAACCGGCACACTCCGCATCAACCTCTCAGGCACCGCCAAGGATCTCTCCAAGTACGTCGGTCTCGAAATCAGCATGAAGGGTGAAGTCGCTACAGCAGGCCCCTGCACCAACGCAGCAAAGGATTGCGGCGAATACGGCTGGACCTCCATGGACTTCTTCATGATGACCGGCGGCAGCTGGGACTGGTTTGACGCAAATGTCATGGAACAGGCAGACCAGCAGCTCGACGTTTCCACGTTCCAGACTTTCCAGGTCAAGTGGACCGATTTCCGCACTGAACCCACAGGCCTCACTTCCGTGAACGCCATCGGTCTCAACCTCTACGGCACTCAGGTTTCTGGAACGATCACGATCGACTATATCAAGGGCATCAAGGCCGACGGTTCTACCGAAATCATCGATGACTTCGATAAGAAACCGCAGCTCGAAGGTACCGCATCTGGCAAGATCGTCGCTATCGCAGGCGGCACAAGCAGAATCTGCATGCCGAGCACAACCGCAGCCCCGAAGATGCTCGTGAACGTGCAGCCGGGTTCTGTTTACGCCACATTCAACGCAAGCAAGGCTACCCACGCAACCGCAATGCTCATGAACTCCATGGGCCAGGTCATCGCTCAAAAGAGCTTCGACACACACGCTGGTGCAAACGAAGTCCAGCTGAGCACAAGCGCACGCGGCGCTGCAGTCCTCATCGTCAAGATGGGCAGCCAGAAGAGCGTCAAGCAGATCAAGCTCCGCTAACTTAAAACCCCTTGCATGTTGGAGTGTTTGCAGCAAGGGAATAACAGAGAGACCTATCTCCTGTTGTTTAGGGGAAAGGGCCCGGCAATCGCCGAGCCCTTTTTCTTTTCCTCCTAACAAATTACCATTCAGTTTGCCAATCGCGTATGAGCGCACCATTTTCATCAAGAAACATCATGTTGATGGCGCCAACGCCAAACCTATAATCACCGTCCACTTCATCTTGAATCTTCAGCCTTACAGAAATCGTTTGCTTAGCAGCATTTTCCACTTTTTCTTCAATACGAGACGCTTCGTAACTTCCATGCATCATCATCTTGGTCACGTCACTCATGTCATTTATTTCACCTTCATAAGGAGCAATACTGTCCTTAGGCAATTTAAAATGGCCCCAATCTAAGCATCGTTTTACAGCCATTCGAGAGCTTGGCAATTTTGCCCACGGCAAGCCATCCGACGTATCGCTCACAACCAGTTCAACCCTTATGGGTATTTCTGAATAATATTCAAAACAGACCGCATTCCAATTCGATATATCAACAGGCAACGGTTCTCCAGAAGCACCCTTAGCGATTCCAAAGCCGAGCGACACATACGGATCCGTCTGGCTAGCGTCCTTCTTCAGGGACGCAACGCCGCAGACGCCCTTGCACAATTCGACAACCGGAGTCAACGAATTTTCCGCACCTAGCGCCACCGGCCATTTTACAGACGACATTCCGCCTACGTCTTCGTCCGTAGACCAATACCAACGGCCATCCTCCACGGCATTTTCCGGCCAAACGTTTTCAGCATAATATGATGTTTTAACTCGGTCCGGATCTTTAGTTGGAGTCCACAAAACTCCGTCATAGCCGTACAGTACAAACTCACCTGACGAATCGACCACTCCAGCACCACCTGCAGATTCCGGGTCTTCTACTTCCGGCACACCGTCCGCCTTCGTTCCAAAATACTTGATATCGAACTTATATTGCCCAGGTTCATTTTGGATCCTGAACATCAGCCCGACCAATTGCTTAGCGGCCCTCAAGCCAGTATTTTGTCCCCAGCCATCAGGATTTTCCTTTTTCCAGGAAGGTATTTTGAAATAGCTCCAGTTAAAGCATTTAGTAACCGGATTAACCGCTTTCGGCAACGACGCAGCCGGGAAGGCAAAGCCATCGTAGAATAACGTTCCAAGCGAGTCCCCTAGATCAAGCACAAGCGAGGCATCCGAATCAGACGTATACGAGATGCAAACGCCGTTCCAATCAGAGACATCAACCGGAGTCGGGTTACCAGCCGCATCCCTAGCCATGACAAAGCCAACGGCGGCAAAGGGTTGCATAGTCATCGATCCCTTTTTCAAATCGGCGATACCGCAAATGCCTTGGCACGAGTCAATAACCGTAGACAGGGAGTCCGCATCACTTCCCAACGCTACAGGCCATACAATAGAAGACTGTCCGCCTTCGTTTTCGTCCGCTCCGCGAGCTTCCCAGAACCAATGGCCATCCGCCTGTTCATTCGCAGACAAGCGAGCCGCATAAAGAACCGTGTTCAAATGGTAATCACCCGCAAGAGGATCCCACAAGTCAACAGTGCGACTACCAAAAGAGCTAGACGAAAGATTGCCCACCGAACTAGACGAAATCAGAGCAATCGGATTCGGTTCCGTCGACGTTCCCGTGATGTCTCCGTTTTCTCCGGAGCACGCAGCAAGGCCAAACGCCATTGCACCACACGCTGCATAAAATTTGCTATTCATCTTTAGCCTCCTCATTTTTGCTAACCTCTTTAGAAAGAGGGAACAATTGTAAATTCAATCTGTAAACTTGTTTGATATTGTTGCACTCTTCCGCAATCGCGGTAATTTTTTTTCGGCATTCGTCCAATTCACGAACAATGCGTTCGTAAGCATCTTTGTCAATGCCCATCGTGACGCCCGTAATGTTGCGTTCGTTTGACGCAAAGCGATCCAGCGAATCAATCGCCAAATGACCCATTTCACGGTGCATCGAACGGAGCGCAAGCGGAAGCCCTTCCCTAGAGCCTTCTACAGACTTTTCCGTCTGCACATAAATGTTTTCGCCAACTTGCTTGAGGAACCCGGCGCGTTCCAAAAAGGCAAGCGACTTACGGACTTCAAGCGCAGAGATTTCTTGCGTGCACATCTTGGCGATTTCACCAGGCATCGCACCGGGCATTATCGGAGCAAGTTCTCGCACAACAGAATTTTTCCAGCTGTCGTAATACTCGAAAGCATCCTTATCGACAATGCGCACCTTATGATCAAGGGCGATCGAGTGCATTTGTTCTAAGAACTTTTTCTTCGCATCGTCCGTCTTGGCATTGCCAAATTGGACCATCGCCTCGAAGTAGGTCACTTCATAACCGGCAAGCCCAATGGCGGCAGCCACGCGCCCCATGGTCACTTTGCTGAGGATCGTCTTTCCACAGCAAACATCCTTGAGGTACGACGGCGAAACAAAGCCCGCAATCTTCGCAAACTCGCGCCAAGAGAATGCCGAAGTGCGCTTGCGTTCTTCGTAGTAGTCGCTCAGATAAGCGTGATAATCTTGATATTCAATTATTGGTTTCATACAAACAAATATACGTCACTAATTTTAAAAAGTCAATATTTTATAGTACATTTTCTTCAATTTTTATCAAAATTTCACATTTTTATTTACTGTAAAAATAAAATTTATATCTATATAGTACACGCCGTACTGTATAAAAAAAAGGACCGCCGAAGCGGTCCCAATCAACGCATCACAATGTCAGTAGAATCTTTCGACACCTAGGTCATTCGACCCCAAAAATGCAATATGAAAAATATAATTGCCTTCTAACGCTTGTAATTTAAACCGCACCCCGACAAGATGCTTAGAAGCCACTAGACCCGTATTTTCACGCCAGCCTTCCGCTTCGCCTTTGAACCAAGACGGAAATTTAAATTGATCCCATGTAAGGCATCTTCTCGTACCAGTGGAAGACTTGGGCAAAGACACCGTCGGCTGAGCATAGCCAAACGCAGCATTTAGAGAATCACCCAAATCCAATTCCAACGACGGAGCCGCAGCTGAAGAATAAGAAATGCAAATTCCATTCCATGTCGAAACATCGACAGGAACCGGCTTTCCAGAGTCATCCCTTGCAAGCGTAAAGCCGACAGACACGAACGGATGATACGTCAAAGTTCCTTTTTCCAAGACCGCCGTTCCACAAATTCCACCGCAATGCAGCACCGTAGAAGTCAGCACTTCGCCGTTTTCGCCAACACCTTCGTTCCAAGCTATTGACGAATTCCCTTTCACAACTTGTCCAACACGTTCGTCATAAACACCACAATAGGGACAAGAAGAATCCGTTTCCACCACACGCCACACGCCATCTACAACAGCATCTTGGGGCCACGCAGAATCCCCACAGGCTTCCATCACAACAGTCGAGTCATTATCATAACCCCTCCATTGCATCCGCCGACACGAACTCGAACTTGACGAAAGTACAGTAGAGGAGCTCGACAAAAGTTCTGCAGAAGAGCTTGACAACGCAGCCGAACTCGAGGACAATTCCGCTTCGGAACTTGACGATTCAGGGACCGGAGCGCTAGAAGAAAGTCCGAACAGAGAACTGGAGGATTCTTCTACAGAGCCGGAAGATTCCGCCAAAGAACTTAAAGGCGCCACGACAGAACTCGACGAAGCATCTGCAACTGGCCCCTGTTCATTAAACGCATTCGAGCCATTATCTTCAGAACAAGCCGCAAATGCCAAAGCAGCAATTCCACAAGCTCCATAAAGCTTCCGCTTCATATAAAATCTCCTTTTATCCTACACAATTAATATATACAAAAACCAGCAAGCAAGCAAAAAGGACCCGGCTTAACCGAGTCCTCTTTAGCATCTAGATCCTTCGACTACGCTCAGGATGACACAAAGTCGACGCTTACCAGATCTTGTCGAACTTCTTCTTGTTCTTTTCTTCGTCCTTCTTTTCCTGAACGATGGCGTCGATGACGGCGGCAACGGTCAAGTTGAAGATATCGTGGACAGAAGCGTCGGAGTCGGTGAAGTGAACCGGCTTGTTCAAGCCCATCTGAACAGGACCGATGGATTCGCCAACGCCCATTTCCAAGAGCATCTTGCAAGTGGTATTTGCAGAAGAAAGGCACGGGAAGATGAGCGTGTTCACGGTCTGGCCCTTGATCTTGTTGAATGGGTACTTCGTATCGCGAAGATCCTTGTCAAGAGCCACGTTCACCTGCATTTCGCCATCGAGAACGTAATCTGGATACTGTTCGTGAATCGTCTTCACGGCTTCGCGGACCTTGTTCACGGTGCCACGAGCAGCTTCCTTATCAGAACCGAAATTTGCGTAGCTGAGCATAGCCATCACCGGTTCGTGAGCAAAGAAGCGGACAGCGTCGTGCGTGAGCTTCACGATATCGACGAGCGTTTCTGCATCCGGGTCGCGGTTCACGAGCGTATCGGCGAGGAAGAACGTACCCTTCTTAGTGCTGAGGATATGCATAGCACCGAAGTGCTTGTATTCCGGACGAATACCGATAATTTCCTTAGCAAGTTCAATCGTTTCAGAGTACTTGGAATAGCCACCGGAAATGAGCGCATCGGCATCGCCGACCTTCACCATCATCATACCGAAGTGGTTCGGTTCGAACATGTCGTCGCGGGCTTCTTCGAAGGTCACGCCATTGCGGCCGTTTTCTTCAGCATAAATTGCAGCGTAATTGCGGCGGCGTTCGAATTCTTCCGGAGAACGCGGATTCACAATCTTGATGCCCGTGAGGTCGAGCTGTTCGCGCTGGGCGATCATCTGGATGCGTTCCGGGTTGCCAAGCATAATCGGGTGTGCAATGCCTTCTGCCTGAGCCTGGACAGCAGCCTTGAGCATGTTGAGGTTGCTTTCGGCAAACACGACGCGCTTCGGGTTGCTGCGGGCGGTATCGCTGAACTGACGGATGAGCTTGTTGTCATAACCCATCATGTCGCGGAGGCGATCGTAGTAAGCGTCCCAATCGGTAATCGGCTTGCGGGCCACGCCACTTTCAATAGCAGCCTTGGCAACTGCAATGGAAACTTCCGTGAGGAGGCGCGGATCGAGCGGCTTCGGAATCAAGTATTCCTTGCCAAACGTGAAGCGCTGTGAGTTGTATGCAATGTTCACCACATCCGGAACCGGCTTGTGAGCGAGAGCGGCGATCGCGCGGACAGCAGCGTGCTTCATGTGTTCGTTAATCGTCGTTGCACGCACGTCGAGAGCGCCACGGAAGATGTACGGGAAACCGATAACGTTGTTCACCTGGTTCGGATAGTCGCTACGGCCCGTTGCAAAGATGAGGTCGCCACGGCTTGCCATAGCTTCTTCGTAGCTGATTTCCGGAGTCGGGTTTGCAAGAGCAAAGACAATCGGCTGGTCAGCCATGCTACGCACCATTTCGCGAGTGAGGATGTTACCCTTGGAGAGGCCGACGAACACGTCTGCACCCTTCATGGCATCTTCGAGCGTTTCGATGTCGGTGCGTTCCGTTGCAAAGAAAGCCTTTGCTTCGGTGAGGCCCTTGCGGTCCTTGCGGATAACGCCCTTGCTATCGCACATCACAAGATTTTCTTTCTTGAGACCGAGAGACAAGTAGAGGCGTGTGCAAGCGCAAGCGGCAGCGCCAGCGCCGTTCACAACCATCTTCACGTTGCGAATGCTCTTGCCTGCAACTTCGATAGCGTTCAAGAGGCCAGCGGAAGAAATAATAGCCGTACCGTGCTGGTCATCGTGCATCACCGGAATATCGAGTTCAGCCTTAAGCGTGTCTTCGATTTCGAAGCATTCCGGAGCCTTGATGTCTTCGAGGTTGATACCGCCGAACGTCGGGGCAATGCCCTTCACAATTTCGATAAACTTCTTCGGATCCTTTTCGTTGATTTCGATGTCGAACACGTCAATGCCCGCATAAATCTTGAAAAGCAAAGCCTTGCCTTCCATCACCGGCTTACCAGCAAGTGCGCCAATATCGCCGAGACCAAGCACAGCCGTACCGTTACTAATCACAGCGACGAGGTTGCCCTTGCCCGTGTATTCGTAAGCGAGGTTCTGGTCTTTTTCGATTTCAAGACACGGTGAAGCCACGCCCGGCGTGTATGCAAGGCCCAAGTCCGTCTGCGTGCTGTGCGGCTTGGTGGGCACGATTTCGATCTTGCCCGGCTTGCCCATGGAATGGTATTGGAGAGCCATTTCCTTTAAGTCTTTTCCCATTTCGTTCTCCTGTGAGTCATAACATTATTTTCGCGCAAAATTTAGAAAAATTTACACAACAATAAAAGGGTGCCAAAAATGTGTTTTTTGTTACATTTTTACCCAAAATTGCTATAGTTAAGCCGCAAATAAAACTTTTAGCTCCCATACGACGCGCGTATTACAAAAAATGAAACAAAATATCAAACAGACTGTCCTCGAAAACGGAATTACCATTCTAACGGATTACATGCCGCACGCCTATTCGGCAGCCGTCGGTGTTTGGGTCCCGCGCGGGAGCCGCCACGAAGCACACGATGAATTCGGGCTCAGCCATTTTTACGAGCACCTCGTTTTCAAGGGAACCGAGAACCGCACCGCACTCGAAATTGCGCACGCCATCGAAGACCGCGGCGGGAATCTCGAAGCGTACACGACCCGCCAGGAAACGGGCTTTTACGCACAAGTCGAAAGCAGCGACATGCCGCTTGCCATTGACGTGATTTCGGACATGCTCATGCACCCGCGCTTCGACAAGAAAGAAATGGAAAAGGAGCGCCACGTCATTATCGAGGAAGTCCACAGCTACGACGACATTCCCGAAGAACTCGTAGGTGACATTTTCAACGCCATCCATTTCAAGGGCTGCGGTATTGCGCATTCCATCACCGGGAACGTGAAGCAAGTTCAAGCTCTCACGCGCAAGCAAATGCTCAAGTACGGACATCAAGTCACCGACGAAATTCCGCTCTACGTTTGCGCCTCAGGTAAAGTCAAGCACGAAGAACTCGTAGAACTTTGTGCTAAAAAATTTGAACAAAAAAAGATTAACGGAATCACACCCGAAGACATCTATACGCCGAATCAAGGTATCAAGATTGTACAGAAAAGCGACATCACTCAATCGAACCTTTTCTGGGGTTTGAGTTTCGACCGATCACTGATGAGCGACCGCGACCGTTGTGCATTCTCGCTTTTCAATGTGGCGATGGGAGCAGGCATGGCCTCGCGTTTGTTCCAAAAAATCCGCGAAGACAAAGGCCTTGCCTACTCCGTGTATTCCACCGCAGACCTTTACAAGGACTGCGTGGACTGGGGCGTTGCCCTGGCCACCGAGCCGCACCAGCTCAAGACAGCTCTCGCGCTTTCCATTGCCGAAGTCAGAAAATTCCTGCATCACGGGTTCATCAAGGATGAGTTCGAACGCACCAAGACGAACATCCTCGGCGGGCTCCACCTCGGCGCCGACAGTCCCGAGAAGCGCGTGTTGCGCATGGCGGAACAGACGCTCCACCTCGGCGAATTCCACACGATGGAAGATGTCGAGAAGAAAATCCGCGCCATCACCGAAGACGAAGTCCTCGCAACAGTCAATCGCTTGCTCAGCACGGCAAAATATTCCATCGCCGTCGTCGAACCCAAGAGCAAAAAGAAGACCGTCCTCGACGTAGATTTGTTCTAGCACATGACACGTCCACCGGAACCTGTCATGTCCGCCTGAACCGTTTGTCATGCCCGCCACTGTGCGGGCATCTCCTCTTTTTAGCATAAAAAGCGTTCAAATTTCAGACTCATGCATATAAATCGGACAAAAAACCGATTTTATAAGCTCCAAAGCCAATACAGCGAACCAATAGCACTATAATTTGTATACAATCAAAAGCAAAAAGTACCCCGCCTTTTCGGGCGGGGCACAATTTCTCGCGTTTTTGCTAAGTCAGGACTTAAGCAGCCTTCACGATTTCGACGACCTTAGCAAATGCTGCCGGATCGGCGACGGCGGGACACGACCGCATGCTCATTGATCAAAAAACGAGACTCCGACTATTCGCATGCTCTCGCCTACATCGCCAGCTTACGCCTGGCGACTCCGGCTCACAGTAGCAACCGTTCCGGCTTAACTGCTTGTATGAAAATAGGGTATAGCCTCACTCTCGCCTACATCGCCAGCTTACGCCTGGCGACTCCGGCTCACACTTGGCCATCGCCTTAAATGTAAAAACGCCCCACTCGCAAGGAGCAGGGCGAATTTCTCGCGTTTTCGCTAAGTCAGGACTTAAGCAGCCTTCACGATTTCGACGACCTTGGCAAATGCTGCCGGATCGGCGACGGCCAAGTCAGCGAGAACCTTGCGGTTCATGTTGATGTTAGCCTTGGAAAGCTTGTAAATGAACTGGCTATAGCTGATGCCGAATTCACGAACAGCAGCGTTCAAGCGAGTGATCCACAGAGAGCGGAAATCACCCTTCTTGTCGCGGCGGTGTGCATAGGCATACTGACCAGCGTGGGCAACGGCGTCAATAGCAAGGCGAAGGTTCGACTTGCGGCGGCCATAGTAACCCTTGGCGGCCTTGAGGATTTTTTTGCGGCGTTCGCGGGAAGGAACTCTAGTTTTTGCGCGTGGCATTCTTACTCTCCTTATGCTACGACAAGCAGACGCTTGACATGATAGGTATCGACTTTCTTAACGAGAGCGCCCTTACGAAGGTTACGCTTACGCTTAGTGTTCATCTTAGCTTGAATGTGGCGCATACCAGCGCGCTTGAACTTGACATGGCCGGAACCAGTCACGCGGAAGCGCTTCTTAGCACCGCTGTGAGTTTTCATCTTAGGCATTTTTACCTCGTAGGTTAATAGTTAAGCCTCACCTGCTGCCTTTGGCTCGGTTACGGGCTTCGGTGCCTGGTCTTGTTTCTTACCGGCACCACGTTTTGGACCGTAGATAGAAAGCATTGTGTTGCCTTCCACCCGCGAATCCATTTCCAAATCGCCAAACGGAGCCAAGTCTTCCTTGGCGCGTTCCATAAGGCGCTTGCCGTAGTCCATGTGCGCCATTTCGCGTCCACGGAACTGCATGATAAGCTTCACCTTCATACCGTCCTGCAAGAACTCGCCAGCCTGCTTGATGCGGTACTGGTAGTCGTTCTCGGCAGTCTTCGGGTGCATCTTGATTTCCTTGAGCTTCACCACGTGCTGCTTGGCCTTTGCGGCCTTAGCCTTCTTCAGTTGTTCAAACTTGTACTTGCCGTAGTTGATGATGCGGCAGACAGGCGGCTTAGCATTCGGGGAGACTTCCACAAGGTCCAGTCCGGCGTCTTTCGCCATCTGCAATGCCTTGCTCGTCTCGATGATGATAGCTTCGCCATCTTCTTTCACGAGACGAATCGGAGAGATATGGATATCTTCGTTGATACGGGTCCCATCGCTGGGACGGTTGGGCATGCGACGATCGCGCGGATTAGGGAACAAGTATGCTACCTCTGATATGATTGTTTGTTAATGCGAGCGTAAATTTAGAATTTTTTTCATATTTTTCCAACAACTTTTTTATGAACCCCTTTAAAAATCGACGTATTTTTGTATAATTGTGCATGCTCGCGGCGGTAGCTCAATGGTAGAGCCTTAGCCTTCCAAGCTAATGGTTGCCGGTTCGATCCCGGTCCGCCGCTCTTAGACCTCCCTTTGGGAGGTCTTTTTTTATCGCCATGTCACCCCGGACTCCGTTCCGGGGCCACCATAAACAAAAAAAAATTTCCCCGTCCGTATTAAGTAACAGGGCGTCGTAGTTCACTTCCAACGAATATTCAGTCGGCGTTTACTCAACGCACAATCCGTCAAGTACGAATCAA
Organism: Fibrobacter sp. UWB3; assembly: GCF_002210405.1. Lineage (NCBI taxonomy): Bacteria > Pseudomonadati > Fibrobacterota > Fibrobacteria > Fibrobacterales > Fibrobacteraceae > Fibrobacter > Fibrobacter sp. UWB3. The sequence continues at coordinate 40,896 of NZ_MWQJ01000009.1, read as the reverse complement.
TCAAAGTCTGGTAAGGGATGCTGACTTCTTTTGCCATCGCTTTAAAATATTCAACAGTACCCGAATTCAAACGAATCGTTATCTGTTTTTTCAATGCAGTTGCATAAGGATTCCTGACAGCCTGCATTTTTGCAAAATCATATTCTTTTTTCATAAGCAATCTCCTTCATTCCAAAATATCCTTTTCTATTAAAAGGGGCAAGTCTTCCCCTAATTTCAGCCCCGGCGTCCCCACAGTCAGTTTGGAACACACCGATAAGGTCCACCAGGTCTTCCATCACCCTTTCGCCTAGGGGCTCCGCCCCTAAAACCCCACAAAAAAATCGCCCCGTCCATATGATGGAACAGGGCATCAGCTTTCAATTTTTAAGTAGCAGGACTATTCGTCCTTGACACAACGGACACTCATCATGCTTTTTTTATAACCATTCGTAATCCATGCGTATGCACCACTCCCCACCACCAAATGACGCCCCGTAACCTCCCAAAAATAAGCATAAAAACCACTCGCATCAAATTTTAAATAACCTTCTTGAGCATCCCACCATCCCGCAGGCAACATAGAAAAGCCAAAAGCATCATCGAAATTTTGAGTCCCAGAATCCGACCAACCTGTTCGAGATTTGAGAAATTCAGCGCCACGCACATTCGCCCAAGTTCCACGACCACCTCCCACAGCAACCAAAAGATTTATCCATTCCGTCGTGTCAGGAAGATGCCAACCTTTAGGACACACTCCTTGAGTCTTGGCTGAAACATCGCAAACGGTAACGGTTCGTTCACAATAAGCCAATTTTTCCGCCAAATCAGGCCTAGCAACAGAATCAAATGCAGCAGCCCAAGTATAAAGTCGACCAGCCACTTCGCAATACTCATCTTTATTATCATAGCACGAGCTTCTACCCTTAAGGCTTGGCGTTTTTATACTGTCCGAATAATTCAAGTTTTCCGCCATCCACACTTGTTCGCCAATCTTCACTGTTCTATAAACACGCCCATCTCGATCGTCTATCATGGAGCCATACTTTACCTCAGGATTAAAACGAATTTCTTTCGAAACATTCCAATCCCAATTTGTAATATTTTTCCACTCCTGATTTGAACAATAATATTTATACATAGGCAACGGTGATGGACCAGAATAAGACACAGGACGCCCCTCAGCAATTTGCCCCTCGTTATTAGCCATACACGCCAAACCTACAGACCGTTCATCGTCAGCAGCCTCAACAAACTTTCCCGATTTACAAACATAATATCCAGAACTGAATTCAGAACCTTTAACAACAAGCCCTTCAACACACTCCAAACCATAAGTATGTATTTCGAATTCATTCGCTGTACGAAACCTTCCCGATTCGCATGTATACCTGTTATATTTATTTACATTACCTGCAACCGTTTGCCCTTCAACGCATTCAAAACCATAAGTATCAATTTCAATTTTATTCGCCTCACGGAACTTTCCCAATTCGCATGTATACTTATTTTCTTCATTCACTCTACCAGCAACGGTCCGTCCTTCAACGCAATCCAAGCCATAAGTATCCCGTTCAATGGAATTTGCCTCACGGAATTTTCCTGATTCACACACATACTTATTACTATCAATAACATTCCCACATACGGCTCGTCCATCGTCGAGACATTCCAAACCATAGGTATCATACTCTAATACAGTCGCTTTGGTCCAAGATTTCGACTTGCAAATTTTATAAACAGAACCTATTAACGCAAGGTAGCCTTCATGCTCCCGATCACACTCTGGCAAAACTTCCGTTGTATCCTTCACGCAAGTCTTTATTTTCTTGTCGTTTCCGCCACCGTCCTTGCAGGTGGACTTCGCAGCATTGAAAGCCATTTCAACACCCACTTCAGACTCCATATTATACATGGAATAAGTCTTAGAATCTACCGAGCCATCAGCACTCTTAATGGTTACAATCAAATCGCGACCGTCAGCCTTGTAAGTGTATTCAACATCATCGCCAAAATCATCCTTGCGCACAAAATGCCACGTGCCGACATCATTCTTATCCATTGCGTCGCAGGCTCCCGTTTCAGAACATCTTTCGTTCACTTTGGTTTCGGGTTCAAGGATTTCTGTGGGGCGCGAGCTGCTAGACATTACACTGCTACTCGACTGTTCCACCGCACTACTCGATGACGAAGATACCTTCTCAGAAGAAGACGAGGAAGACTTACCAGAAGACGAGCTATTTCCTTTACTAGACGAAGAACTCTTACCCTTCGCACTCGATTTCGGTTGGTCGTAAGATTCGAACCATTCTTCGCCATCGCATTCGTAATTTTTACCCAAGCTTTTCACGAATACTTTTCCGCCAATGACAGACATGTTGCATTCGTAAGTTTCGAGTTCAGCTTTATCAGCTACTTCATCAGGTAAAGAATTTGCAGAAGAAGATTTGTCGTCGCCACATGCATAAAACGACATAATTGTCGAAACAACAGAAAAAATTCCTACAACACGCCTAAAATTCACAACTCACTCCTTTTTTATTTGTACAAATAATACAAAATAATTAAAGGAGGAACAAGGTAAAACACGCTCTAAAGCAATTCAATTTCGCCCTTAAGGGGGCCTCCCCCAAGAGCACAACTGTCACTGGATCCTTCGGCTACGTTGCACTCCGCTCAGGATGACTCGTTTACCTCATTGCTCATGCCTCAAAGGGGCGTAGCCCCGACCTCACGCCTCATACCTACTGTTTACTAACCACTAATTACTCCCTCATAGCATAAAAATAGGCTTTAAACTTTCCGGGAACTTTTTAAATTTGAGGGTAGAAAAAGAGGATTTCATGTTTTTTGAACAAGCAATAGCCCATAACCTCCCGAATTATACGAAGGAATCGGATTCCGCTTACGGCGAAACCCTTGCTCCGCTCGATTACAAGGACGAGCTCAAGGTCAAGAACGAAGCCATCCGCGAATTTTGGGAAGTCAACCGCCTTGCACGCGGTCCGCAGCCGATTGTGGCTAGCCCCATGCCGCGCAATTACCGCACGACGTCCAAGCGCCAGGTCGAAATGAAGCCGGGCGACCTCCGCTTTAATGAATACGACAGCATCTTGGAGCCCGAAGAACACAACGCCATTTACCGTCTGCTGTTCGACAAGCTCATCACGCCAGCCTACAAGCCGCTCGCTTACGCGCTCAACTGGCTCATCATCCGCGGCACATACAAGTACCGCATCGTGATTTTCAACGTGAAAAAGCTCGATGCAAGTATCGTGCGCAAGCTCAAGCAGATTTCCGAAGTCTTGCAGCAGAGCCCGTACCACGTGACCGCAGCACATGCCTACGTGGACCCGACAGGCTCCAACTACTATCTCGAAGCAAAGCGCCCGACAGACACGCTCAACTTCAAGCAGCTTTACGGCCCGCGCGAACTTTCGCTCGACCTCGGCCATTTCAGGCTCAAGTACCCGGTGACGGGCTTCAGCCAGATTAACGAAAGCCAAATTCACAACCTCATCAAGTCCGCAAGCCGCTTGCTCGGTCTCGAAAAGGGCGACCATTTCTTGGATCTTTACTGCGGTTACGGTCTCTTCAGCTTTGCTCTCGGTGAAGCCGCCAAGTCCGTTCTCGGTGTGGAATGGGAAGGCCCGTCCATCGATTGCGCCAAGGCTTCTGCAAGATTCTTGAAGAAAAACTACAAGTTCATCGCAGGGAAAATTGACGAGACGTTTGTGCAAATGAGACTTCCGCGGCCGATCCCTGGCGAACCGGAACGCATTTTGTTGGACCCGCCGCGCAAGGGTACTGAACCGGGCGTCATCCGCGCTCTCGCCATGCGCAAGCCTGTGCGTGTACTCCACATTTTCTGTGGCACCGACGAAATCCCAGGCGCCCTCGCCGAATGGGAACGTTACGGCTACCGCGTCAAGGAAGTGTTGCCGATGGATTTGTTCCCCGGCACCCCGCACCTCGAAACGCTTGTAGCACTCGAACGTAAATAATCTAAGGCAACGCGCTCAAGAAGGCCTCTAGCCTTGCAGTGAACTGAGCCGCCCCAAGATAGCTCAAGTGATTGGGATTATAGGCCATCGCGTCGGTATAGTCGTGATGGCCATCTTTGTATTCATCGAAAACCATAATCCCCATATTCTTGACCGCGTCAATAATTTGATGAGCCACCTCCCAACTCGGGCCATACGGATCAAAAGCCTCTGTATCCTTGTACCCCGGGTTACGCGGAGGGATCGCGGCAATCAGCTGGATTCCTTTCGAATCCGCCAGAGCCTTTAGCAATTCCCAAATTTTCAGGTTATACTGCAAAACAAGCGCATCAAAAGTCAACGGGGTAAGATCCACATTCACAATCGGGGCTTCCCACGACCCAGAAGGCATCAGGAACGTTCCGTCTAAATATTGCTGCCCTAGCAGGATTTTCGGGAATTGTTGCTGTTGACTAAACTCCGCTATTTCATTTTTAGTAGCTTCGGACAAATGAAGCCTATCGTACAGTATCCCCGGGGAACTTTCAAGAACAAAAGCAGTCACTTCCTGATAGCTTCTAAACATAAGTCCAGGCGACAACTCCACTACAAGATACTTGACATTAGGAGCATACGGAATAACATAATTTCGAATTAAGTAATCAAACAGATTGATATCCATCATGCTCACGCCCATATTCAAAGTTTTGGTATATATCATTGCTTTATCATCAACAGCATCCAAAAGCATTGAACTTCCCAAAATGACAGCCTGCAAATCATCACGTTCTTTCCAGAAGGATTTCAGCTTTATCCCCATTTCCACAGCAGCAAATGAATACGGGTTCTGGACTTCGCTATCATAATAAACGCCAGCGCTATCCATATCCACAACAGGTTTCGGGCGGTTTGGACTATCTTGCCACACCCAAAGACACGGGTGCCACAATTCTTCACCCTCGACAAGCGGGACTATGCGACCATCATTCAGATCCACTAGCACGACTTCACGATGAACGCCATTGATATCGCTAAGAGTCGCAACGACAAGGTTACTGGCAGAGTCTTTTAAAATGCCAACAGCCCATTCGCTATGGTCAAAGGAATAACCCGCAGGCGAAGGTACGGACTGGACCAACCGTCCCGTACTATCTGCAATAAGGAGCCTTTCATGAACTCCATAATCAACCCCTACAAATTCACGACCTTCCGATCCGCCAAAATCAAGGAACAACGTACGGTTGCTACCATCTTTCGCCAAAGATGCATTGCAAGCCTGCTCACCGTTGTACCAAATCATATCTGTTTTCCAAGTTCCATCAGACAAGCGGGCCCGCAACAGAGGAGACGACGAAATCGCAAGGCGATTATCATTCAAGACACCACCGTGGTAAGCGCCATCAAAAATCTTTTCTGGCGTACCGAACTCCCCATTTGAGAATTTCACCTGCCACGTACCTTCTAACAAGAACTGGTCGCCACGATTGCCTCCCGCCGAAGACACAAACACAATCACAGTATCCCCATTAGGGTTCACACGCCACCTCGGTATAGCACCCTTCATCGAAGACATTCTCACAGCCTTGCTACTAGCATCCGTCAAATCACGCACGTATATGAAAGACGTTTGCGAAGAGCCCTCCATCGATGTGCAAAAAGCAACATACTTTCCATTGGGCGAAATATCAGGATGGAATACTTCAACACCATCTTCAAACTGAACAACGGTCGTTGTCTTTCCGAAATTCATATAAACAAGATTGCCTTGCGCATCATTTCGGAACACGAGTTTCGCATTATAGGAACCCGTCATCGATTTCAATTCCGCAGATTCTATCAGCGGCGTTATCGGCGCCGAAACCGTACTCCCATTATCCGAAAACCACATGGCATCGGGAATAGAACCACGAGCAAGCCTAAAGCCAATGTAATCACCTTTCGTCGAACTTAAAATGGGGTAAGTATCGCCACGATTGTACAAATTCATCGTTGTCGGGGATGAATAATAGCTCCCCCCTTTTACCACGCAAGATCCAAGGGCATCGCCATCAATCGAGCCCACAAAATTGGCGACCGTAGTATCCTTGAAAGACGCATATCGGTCATTCACAAGTTCAAGCATATTCCCCGCCATGTCGCAGATGCGATTCTGCGATTCATTCGAAGAACAAACCTTATGAACGACAGCCCCGGAATTCACGGCATTCCAGCCATTTCCTGGGTTCCAGTTTCCAGAAGCGACCAAAGTCCATTCCGCTTCTGTAGGTAACCTATAGCCACTTGCTTTGGGAACGAACTTAAAATTTTTCATCTTCACACAGTGCTTTTCGGCATCCAATTCCACCTTGGAAAAAGAATAAGCCGAATCAAGCCCGTATTTTTTACTCAAAGCATTCGCATACAGCACCGCATCAAAGAAAGTCACATTCGAAGCCGGCAACGAATCCATAAGACAAGGGACAGTCACCCCCGTCACAAACCCCATAGTCTCATTAAAATCTTTGCAGATAACCTCATGACGTCCGATATAAAAGTCATAGGTAAAATCAACGTTCATTTGAGGGCGTTCCAAGGATTTTGCCAAAACATCACGCGTCCCCAAGAAAGTCTTTTCCCCTGAGGCTTTTACATAGACCATTCCCTCGGCACCAATTTCACCCAAATCCAAAGTCGAAACTGGCTTTTCCATAAACGCACTGGAAAACGGATGTTCTTCCGAACAAGATACTGCTCCCCAAACGCACAAAAAAAGCAATAATGCTATTTTATGTATTTTCTCCATACCCTCAATATACTATTTTTTGCTTACATGGAAACGAAATCCAACACGTCCGATAATACACTTTGGAGCCGCACGTTCATTACCGTCGCTGCGGCGAACTTTTTGCTGTTCTTTAGCTTTTACCAGCTATTGCCGATTTTGCCGTTGTACATCATCGACAAATTCCAGACAGACAACGCAACCGCAGGGTTCATCATTTCGCTCTACACGATTGGAGCGCTTGCCTGCAGGCCTTTTGCGGGGTTCCTCGTCGATACGTTCAGCCGAAAGCCGCTATACTTTTGGACATTTTTCGCATTTACACTCTGCTTTTTAGGCTACAAGACAGTCGGGCTGTTGCCGATTCTAGCGGTCGTGCGTTTTGCACACGGGCTGTTCTTTGGCATTTCGAGTACCGCAAGTAATACGGTGGCTATTGATGCACTGCCCGCAAGTCGCCGAGGCGAAGGCATCGGGTATTTCGGGATTAGCGTGAACTTAGCCTTCGCCACCGGTCCCATGACCGGAATGTTTCTTTACGAAGCATTCGGCGACGGGATCGTTTTTGCCATTTCTACAATCCTTTGCGTGATTGGACTTGTGCTTGTGCAGACGCTCAAGGTGAAACCCCGCGAAAAGAAAGTCTGCGCCCCGCTTTCGCTTGACCGATTTTTCCTCACGCGCGCCGTTCCGCAATTTGCAAACTTCATCTTCGTCGGATTTGCGTACGGCCCGGTCACGAACTACATCGCCATTTACGCTAATGAACTTGGTATCGGCGGCACGGGCTGGTTTTACGCACTTATCGCTTCGGGCCTCATCTTGAACCGCATCATGACAGGCCGCCTAATTGACCGCGGTTACCTGATTCATCTTGTGGGTACCGGCATGACGCTAATCGTCGTCGCCTACTTCATCCTCGCCTTTAGCCACGGCCCCATTACGTTTTTCTTGTCCGCATTCCTCATCGGAACAAGCCTCGGGCTTATCTTCCCCGGCTACCAAACCATGTGCGTGAACCTCGCCCGCCACGACCAGCGTGGCACGGCAAACAGCACCTACCTCTCGGGATGGGATATCGGCATTGGAACAGGTATTCTCGTGGGCGGCGCCATGGCAAACCACTTCGGGATGCACCAGCAAGTGTTCTTCGTCTGCGGCGTCGCACTCGCCATCGCCGACGTCATGTTCCTCGCCTACACATCAAAGCATTATCAGAAAAACAAGCTTGAGGGGTAAAGCTACGCCAAGCGTTTGTCTTCGTACATTCTCTTGTCGGCGATAATCATGCGTTCCCTGAAGCTTTCAGGATTTCCATCCCAGCGGGCAAAGCCCATGCTCACCTCGATCTTATAAGAGCGTGACTCGCCCTGCATCGAGACTTCTTCTCGCAAGCATTCGCGGACTTCTTTAATCACATCGTCCGGCGCATCCGTCTGTGCAATCATCAAGAACTCATCGCCACCATAACGGCAGAGGAACATCGAATAGCCCAACCGTTCACAAGCCTTCTTGAGCGACTGCGAAACAATGACAAGAGCGCGATCCCCTTCGGCATGGCCATATGTATCATTAATCTGCTTAAAGTGGTCCACGTCCACCATAATCACAAACGAGTCTTTTTTCTCACGCGGCTGGTGCAAATAATCGTGCAAGCGGTTGCGGTTATTGAGCATCGTCAATGCATCCGTTGCAATCAACTGATTTTGCATATGCAAATAGGCAAACAAAATAATTGCGGTACACCAGAAGCAAAAAATCGGTGTCGTCAAGGCAAAGAAAATCTGCGCCCCGCCCGCCACCAGTACGCCTGGCGTATAGCTAGCCACAATCAGGTACGTTCCAAGATTAGCCCTATTTAGCATCGTCCGCGTGCGGAGCAAACCGCGGACAGTCCCCGCCACCCAATAAATCAACGGCAAGAAGGACAAAATGAAATAATAAAAGTCAACAGGTTCCAACTGATCATCAAGCCAAAAGCCGGGGGCGATAGCAAATGATATAAGCAACGTCACTGTTTGCACAACAATCGGGATGCGTAATTTAAATTGAAACGTTTCAATCTGCTTACGAGTCATTTCCGGGCGTGTACTGATTTCAGCAAACATAAAACAGTTGTACGCAACGATCGGCATAATAATGGCATTGAAATAATTCACAGCCAAAACGGTAAACGTATTTTTCGGTAAAGCCGCATCGTTCACAAGAGCCCAAGCAGAATCACTTAAGAAATAGACAATATGCCAAAGCACCAGTTTCTGGAAAAGCTCATACTTAATCTGAGGCGTCGGGAGTCTCTTGATACTGTACAAAAGGAGCATCAGTATCAAAATGCACCCAGCATTGACTTCGACATAAAATCCAAAAACGCTCATACCTACCAAAATACTCTTTTTCTAATACATTAGGATATAATTCCCTGTTTATTCTCAAAAAAAATAGTAGGCCCCATCGCACATCTCCGTGCGCGGCAAACGTTGCATATACAACGCTAAAACATAAAATTCAGTTAAAAACCTCTATTTTTGATTAATTTTACAATAATCCGTTTCATAGAAATATTGCTTTTCGGTAAATTTCAATTTATATTTAGGAGTGATGAAAGCGATTATCGAATACTCCGACTTCCGACAGTACATGCGCGACTTTTACGAAGAGCGCAAGCTCCGCCATGTTTTCTCGTGGCGAGAATTTTCCAAGGCCGCAGGCTTTACCTCATCTTCGTACATGAAGGTCGTCTGTGACGGGAAAAGCAATTTGAGCCGTATCGGTGTCGAACGCACCGGGCAAGCCATGGGACTTGTCGGATTCGAGATGGACTACTTCAGGGCGATGGTCAACTTCGGCCAAGAAACAGACGAAGTGAAAAAGAAGGCCGCCTACGAAGAGATGCTCGAAATCGCTAGAGTCCACAAAGTCAGAGTCGTCGAAGGCGATCTTTTTGAATTTTATGAAAGCTGGCGAAATCCGGTTTTACGAGAACTCGCCCCACTCATGCCGGGAGCCACTCCAGGCGAACTTGCCAAGATGTGCTACACGGACGTTTCCGCCGCCGACATCAAGCAGTCCCTCGATTTTTTGGTCAAAGCCGGGTTCCTCAAAAAAGAGGGAGAAAACACATACTCCCAGACCGAGACATCCATCAAGGGTTCCCCCGAAGCAACCAAGCTCGCCATCCGCGACATGCACCGCGAAATGGCCAAAATTGCAGCAAATTCACTAGACCTAGCCCGCACCGAACGCAACTTTTCCGGCGTCACCATGGGCATATCCAAGGACTCTTACGAACAAATCGTCAAAGAACTCGACGAATGTCGCCGTAAAATCGTGAGCATTGCCGCAGGCGACAAAAACATCGATCAAGTTTATAGACTAAATTTACAGTTATTCCCTCTCACAAAAAAGGCGAAGGAGAAAGGTAATGACTAAGTTGTTCAACAAATTCTTGACCGCAAGTACAATGGCATTAGCCGCTTTCTGTTCGTTTGCCTGTTCAGATAAAATTGCAGGAACAGCCGAAGAACAAAACCAAATCGCCAATGGAGAGAAATCGAGCAGTTCTTCAGAAGGCGAAACCGCGAACGGCGTAATTCCCGATTCGTCAAACAGTAACACAAGTCCAGCGCCTTCGGTAGACGTTTCATCTTCATCACGCTATGATGAGGGTTTCACACCAATATACATTGATCCAAGCTCTTCAAGCAACACAGCAGGAGAAGGCAACAAAGGTAATGATCCTGACGTCGTCGGCAATCCCGACACAGTCCCCGCATATACGCTAGATAGCTACCTCAAATATTACGGTATCACTGAAGTCACTTACGACGATAACGTTCTCGGCTACAACGTGACTTTTAAAAGTTGCGACGCATCACAAGAAACATGTTTTGAAAGTCCAAGCATCGCAAAGCTGAGAGAACTCGGGCTGCACAAGCTTACCGCTGAAAACGCCAGTGGATTAGGCGTACTGTTTTTAAGAACAGCCATGAACATGGGCAACAAGCTCTATGAAAACAACGGAGCTGTTTCAAGAACTCAGGACGGGTGCCCGCTCTATGTACTAAACGTTATCGACACATCGCCCGCTGTACACGTGCTTACCAAGATTTCAAAGGACACCATCGCCATCACAGAAATCCACGACAACTGTGCCTACGAAGCACGCCCGTTTGACATGCACGTCGGATTCCTGTTCGAATACTGCGGAGAGCTTTCCGAAAAACCCAAAATCGAGCTAACGTTCTTGGTAAAAGAAACTTGGAATTGTCGCAATATTGACTACGACGAGTACATCAAAAAGAACTTGTAACCGGTTATTTTATACTTCACCAATCTTTTGGAACTCCCAATCCAACTGGGATCTGGAATCGCGTTCAATAAAAAGGACCTCGGTTCCACTCAAGCACATCTTTAGAACTTGACATCACCAAAACCAAAAGAAGTCCTACTAAAATAGCCACCATAAACAGATTCAAGAATCAACCGGATTTGAGGATTCCTCACCACAGCCAACTTTTCATTCGGAAAACCCTGCTTTTTACGGAATCGATTGAATTCCATTTTGTCCTTAAAATGCTTTTGGAATTCTGACGCACGATTTCGAATAAAATCATCCAAATCAGGATCCCCACAAGTAAATTTTTTTATCGTACTTTGGGGATTTAATCGAATAAATCTCACATTTGTCTTTTCTAAGTATTGTCGAACCACGGGTCAACACCTCCATTGGCTTCTTCGCGGGCACGCTTTTCAGCCATACCCAGCTCGTAAGCCTTTTTCATGAATTCGTAATCTCGTAAAATGCGGGCTCGAACTTCAGGAGGTTCCGGTCTCACGTTCTGCATCGCCTCTAAAAAGCGGCGAGCATCTTCGCCAAAGAGAATCGGAGTTTCACGAATCGGTCTAGCCATAGCTATGTCCTTTATTTTTTCATATAAGCAACGATATAATAACTATGGAGTATCACTAGACAGGAGAAACTCGGCAACACACTACTAAGGAGGTTTCTATAATATAAGATGTTTATTTTTCAAAAACAAGGGGCCGCGCTGCACGCCTTTCATTTTGCAATCAATGGTTAACACCAAAGGTTGATTGCCCCGCAAACCGTTGGCGACACCGCACAAAAAAAGCGAAAATAAATTTTTGAGCTTTCTCACTACTCTCGCCTCGCACACTTTTGCCGCAGCGTTTCCAATTTTCTATCTTTGGGCACGATGAAAGATAAAGCTAAAAAACTCATTGAAAAGTACGAAGAACTGGAATCGGAACTCGGCAATCCGGATGTTCTCGGTGACCAGGCTCGTTACAACAAGATTCACAAGCAGTACAAGGGTATCGAAAAGGCTGTTTTGAAGGCCAAGGAATACCTGCAGATGATGGACGACCTTGATGAATACAAGGCCGCACTCGGCGATTCCGACCCGGAAATGGTCGCGATGGCCAAGGCCGAAATTTCGGAGATCGAAAAGAAGCTCCCCGAAGTGACGGACGAACTCCAGATTTTGATGGTGCCGAAGGATCCGTGGGACTACCGTAACGCAACGCTCGAAATTCGCGGCGGTACGGGTGGTGACGAATCAGCACTTTTCGCAGGCGACCTGTTCCGCATGTATCGCGGCTATTGCGACAAGATGGGCTGGAAGATGACTATCCAGGACTTGAGCGAAGGCACGGTGGGTGGCTACAAGGAAATCCGCGTGTTCATCGAAGGCGACAGCGTCTATGGGACGCTCAAGTTCGAAAGTGGCGTTCACCGCGTGCAACGCGTGCCGGAAACGGAAACGCAGGGCCGCGTGCATACGTCTGCAGCTACAGTCGCAATCCTCCCTGAAGCAGAAGAAGTCGACGTGGAAATCCGCGAAGCGGACATCCACATGGATACCTACCGTTCTTCGGGCGCTGGCGGTCAGTACATCAACAAGACGGACTCCGCAGTGCGTTTGACTCATATCCCGACGGGTGTGGTGGTGAGCTGCCAGACCGAACGTAGCCAGTTGCAGAACAGACTCCACGCTATGGAAATGTTGCGTTCCAAGATTCTTGACGCCGTCATCGCGAAGAAGGAAAAGGAAGAAGCGGCAAACCGCAAGGCCCTCGTGGGTACTGGCGACCGTTCTGCCAAGATCCGTACTTACAACTATCCGCAGAACCGCGTGACGGACCACCGCATTGGCCTCACCGTTTACAACTTGGACAAGGTTGTCACAGGCGATCTCGATGAAATCATCAACGGTCTCCAGATGGCAAACGCCCAGGAAAAGCTCGGAAAGTTCAACGCTTAAGTAAGGGAGATTCCCGCTCGGTGGCGGGAATGACAAGATCCCATCCATGAGGTAAGTCCAATGCCACAGCCGCAGATGACAGTTCTTGAAATTTTGAACCGTACCAAGGTCTTCTTTGAAAAGAAGGGCATTCCTGATGCACGTCTCGATGCCGAGTACATCATCAGCTACGGTCTCAAGATGAAGAACCGTATGGACTTGTACCTGAACTTCGAGAAGCCGCTCACGCCAGCGGAGCTGGACGTGCTTCGCACGATGGTTGCACGCCGTGCAACGCGTGAGCCGCTGCAGCACATCATCGGCGACACAAGCTTCCGCGGTTTCATTATCAAGTGCGACCGCCGTGCACTTATTCCGCGCCCGGAAACGGAATCGCTCGTGGACATGGCAGCCGACTGTCTCAAGGGCGTTGAAAAGCCGTTCATCGTAGAAATCGGCACTGGCACGGGCGCCATTTCGATCGCTTGTGCGAAAGAAATTGCAGGCGCGAAGGTTTTGGCAACAGACGTTTCCGAAGACGCTCTCGCCCTCGCTCGTACAAATGCTGAAGCGAACGACCTCGCAGGTAATCCCGACGCGGAAAGCGCCGCATCTTCGACCGATTCCACCGCTTCGGCAAGTTCCGCAAATGCAGCAAGCACATTGACCTTCGCACAGGGCGACTTGCTGAACGCCGTCACCGCTGACGTTATCGCAAAAGTCGTCGGCGCTTCGGCAGACTCAGCGACCTTACCCAAAATCGACTGCCTTATCGCAAACCTCCCCTACATTCCGGACAGCGAAAAAGACAAGCTCCAGCCCGAAGTTGCAAAGTACGACCCCGCACTAGCCTTGTTCGGCGGTGCAGACGGTCTTGACCTTGTCCGCAAGCTTTTGCAGCAGACCGAAGGCAAACTCAAGCCGGGATCATCTATTTTGCTTGAAATCGGTTCTGAACAAGGTGAAATGCTCAAGGCCGAAGCCGAAAAATATCCGTGGTTGGAATTCACGGGAATCCACAAAGATTTTTGCAACAATGTCCGCTTTGTCAGCTATAAAGCGAAGTAGAACTGTGTAAGGCGATGCCGGAACGAAGTCCGGCATGACAGGCTCCAGCGGGAATGACGCTAATATTTGCGCGGCGTTTGCCGCGTTTTTAATACCCGGAGCAGCCGAGGGCGGAAAGCACGAACGTTTCACTTTCACCCATGCGGTAATACGGAATCAAGTCGTCATCATCGATGACGCTATCATCGTTGCCACTTAATTGCATCAGTTCGCCAATGCGGCGTTTGAAAATGGAAAAGCCGGAATCCCACGGAGACTGTTCCGGAATTTCGACTACATGCTTATTCACTTTAACTACTTTGCGATTCATATATTCACCTTTTGGTGTTTAGTGTTATTACGAGCACTAATATAGAATCACAACATGTCATAAGATGACATTTTGCGCAAAGTCGTAAAAAAAAGGCGATGCCTGCTCAGAGGCAGGCATGACAAGTCGCGGCATTTTCACTCACAACAACTATTCTACAACAACGGCCTTGACCTGTGCATGGCCGGCTTTATCAAGCCCAAGCTTTTTACCAGCCGCTTCGCTCAAATCGAGCACACGCTTCTTGGCATACGGCCCGCGGTCATTCACACGCACAACAACAGAAGCACCCGTCTTTATGCGCGTCACCTTGAGCTTTGTGCCAAACGGGAGCGTCCTATGGGCACAAGTAAAGTCGTCGCGGTCAAAAATCTCGCCACTCGCGGTCTTTTTGCCATCAAACCCCTTACCGTAATAACTTGCATCTCCCGTAAAGGTATAGCCAATTTCAGCTTTTTTCTGGACACGTGACGATTTCGTCACGCGAGTGTAACCCTTGCGGTGTGTGGAACCGGAACATCCAGAAATTGCCACCAAGACGCAAAGAAGAACAGCAACAAAAAGTCGAGAATGCATAAACCTATTCAAAGTCGTACATGCTGTTGTACGTATTTTCGAGGATTTCGTCTTCCTTGCTAATAACCTCAGCCTTCTTTTCTTCGGGCTTGGCATTCAGTTCTTCGTAGTATTTTGCAGATTTCTTATTGAGGCTTTCAATGTTCTGCGCCGTGCGCTTGCGAAGTCTGGCGATATCATCATCAGTCGTCGTGAGTCGCGTATTCAGCACATAAACAGCGCGCTTGCCCCACTGGGTCTGTCCATACTTACTACTGAGTTCTCGATAAATGACAACAGCGCTATCCATATTCGGGAGCATCTGGTAATAAATGGCCTTCATATAAAGCGCCTGAATTCCAGATTGCGTCTGCGGAAATTCCTTATAGACGCTATCAAACGCGGCAAAGGCATGAGCATAGGCAGAGTCCACCAAATCCATTTTGCTCACAGGCATTTCAGAAGCCGCAGTCCACAAGCTTTCGGCAGCCATGTAACGTTCACGTGCCTCGTCTTCACGCGTTTTCATGGTCACACGCAAGCCCAAGTTCGCTTGAGCCTGCTTAGCATAATCCGTATTCGGATACTTCTCGATGATTTCCTTGTAATATTCTTCGGCTGTATCCGGATCATGCAAGAATTCATCATAGATGAATGCCCTTGCATAAGCGGCCCGCATTACGTTAGCGGTATCAGGAGAATTTTCAATCACATTCGTCAGTCTTGCAACAGCGCTATCGGCTTCAGAAAGCTTGAGCAAGAAGAGTTCCGCAATCATGAACTCGTTATTGAAGAAAGACTTCATGTCGGGAATGGAATCCTTACTCTCGCGAAGTTCATCATTTTTATCGCGCATCGAGACCAGGCGCCTTAAAGCGTTGCGGCGTTCACGGGCCTTCTTGCCATACTCGCTGATAGACCTTGCAATATAGCAGCTATCGTAATACAGCATTGCAAGCTCGTAATCCAGAACCTTGGTCTGCTCGTAATCGCCCATGTTGAAATAAGCCCGGGCAGAATGCACCGTTTTCGGATACTCAGTATTGACCTTATTGAAAATCACAAAAGCATCGGCATTGCGCCCCGCCAAGAGAGTCATTTCACCGATACGCACGAGGTAATTCGCACGTTGTTTTTCGTAAGCTTCGACTTTATAAAGTTCCTTAAATTCATCTGCAGCCTTGAGATATTCCTTCTTGTTCACAAGGCATTCCGCCGACTGCTCGCCCGCCGTCTGGCGTTCGCGATCGTTCAGGTTCTCGATTTCCTTGGCATTATAATGCTGATGGGCCTTGTCCCAGTTTTCCATCTTGTAGTAAAGCCCTGCCAAACGGAAATGAGCCTTGCCCTTCATGTACGGGGTTCCGCTTGTATCGGCAAGCACTGCTTCAAGAGCGGCGATAGCCTGTTCCGGAGCTTCGGACTTTTCATCCAAGAGCGAAAGCAAGTTGAGTCCCTGGAAATAATAGGGATGGTTCTTGTCGGCAACGACAGGTTCCAGCGCAAATCGGCTGATATTGAATTCCTGGTTGCGGTAGAGGCAGTAAGCACGCTGATATTCTACAGCACGCATGGAATCGTTATCGGCAAAATAGCGTTCGTATTCGTCGTACTTGGTAATGGCCTTCGGCCAGTCGGCCTTGTGCCTATAAGACTCCGCAATGAGGAAAACGGCTTCCGCGGTACGCTTTTTGTTCTTGGGGAAGCGTTCCAAAACTCGGGAACCCTTTTCAATGATTTTTTCGTATTTCTGGGCTTCTTCACCGCTTGCATAAGACTGTGTTTCGTCAGGAACACTATCCAAGCGGGCCTCACGGAGTTCGGTCGCTTCGTCATAGAGACGTTCTGCATTGAACATGTGGTTCAAGTAGGCGCAGCAGGTGCAGCCTTCCAATAATGCAGTGAACAAAACTAAAGCTAAAAAACGACCACGGAACATATAGCTACAAAATAGATAATTGCGAGCTAAAATTCCATAAGAAGTGGCAGATAATCGCAAAGTTTCATGCCTGACGGGGGCAAAGTATTGCGATCCAGGCGAACCATGCGCACTTCGGCGGGCTTTCCGACGATGCGGGCCAGGATTTCGAAGTTATCGCGGGTTTCCCAGACAGCGGCATCCATGACAACGCCATCGCCACAATCGGTTTCACCAGTGTTGTTGCTGATGCCAGAAATTCTTGAATTCTGCTTGAGGAGGCGCGTAAAGATTTCAGGCGCCACACCAAGATGGTTCGAATTCGAAGCGGAATCAAAAACGACAACATGGACTTCCTTGAATCGGTTCAACGAATCAAAGACGACCGTATAAGTGTGATGGTACGGATTTTCGTAGAAAGTTTCCTGCCAGACAAAGCGCTTCACTTGTTTAAAATTCGATGCAGAATACTTCTTAAAGAATTCCTGCGAAGAAGCACCATAGCGAACAAGATAATGTCCCAATTTCGTCGAGAAGTCGTGTTTCCGTTCGGGCATCATGGATTCGCGGAGGCTATCCACGGCGCGGTTCAAGTTAGCTGTAAGACCGTTGTTGTATTCCTCAATCGCCGCCTTGCGGACCTGTTCCAGTTCGTTCAAGCGGGACTTGATGTCCGGATAATCCGGATCGTTCTTGAGGATGTAGTTGAACTCGCGGCGGGCCATATCAAACATGTGGGCCTTGGTATAAGCAATGCCCATGGCTTCACGAAGCGGCAAGTTTTCAGGATAACGTTCGACCAGCGGTGCAAGGATGTCGCATGCCACCTGGGCACGATCACGAGACGAACCCGCATAATGGCCGTTCTTGCCAGGAGCAGTCTTTTCGCCAATCGTCGCCATTGCTCGGCGAGCCTTTTCGAAATCCGGGCGGAACGCAAGAATGCGCTGGTACGTCTTTTCGGCAACGTCGAACTTGCCATTGTATTCAGCCAGGTAACCGCGCAAAAGCATCAATTCCGAAGAAAGCGGGAACTGCGTCAAGGCGTAATCGACCACGAGTACCGCACTGTCCAAAATACCATCGTCATGGTAGACTTTCGCCAAGAGTTCAAATGCACGCTGCGAGTCGCCCGAAGAAAGGCTGATGGCGGCACGGCATTCATTTGCAGCCTCCTTCATGTTCGAATTCTTGAGCAGAAGCTCCGCATACCAAAGTCTGATTTCATAAATGGATGGAGCACGCGAGCTTGCCATCTTTGCAAGTTCAACGGCTACAGTCAAGTTCCCTGCAAGGAGCGACTTACGGCTGTCCAGGTAAAAGCTGATGCCCGTATTCGGGTAACGCGCCATGAGGCGCCCGATCAAGAGTTCAGCACGGTCACGCATCGACTCCGACACAGAATCCATGTGGAATAAAGTATTGACTTCGCCCCAAACCGCCGCATCTACATTCGGGTAAAGGAGCACGAGCGCATCGTAAATTTCGTAAGCGGCCTTAGTCGCCCCGCTACGTGAAAGTTCACCCGCACGGCGGAATTCGGCCTGGGCCTGCACCGGCAGCCTTTCGACATCAGCCTTGAAATTCGGGGCATCGCCATTCAACACAGACGTTCCCGCTTCGAGCCCGAACGGGATTTCCCCTACGACCGTCTTGGACGGTCCGTATTTGTTATAAAGCTTGAATCCGCCATACGCAAGCAACGCCCCAAAGAAAAAAATCAGAAAGAGGTACGCGGCAGTACGAGGCGCAGATGAAGGATTCGACATTAGAGTTCCAATTAGATTTCCAGGAAGTCGGCCAGTTTTTCTTTGTGTTCCTTGCTCTTCTGCAAGCGACGGAGCGTCTTGTTCTTGATCTGGCGGACGCGTTCACGGCTGAGCTTCAAGTCTTCGCCGATATCCTTGAGCGTCGTGTCTTCGACCGTATCGAGGCCGTAGAACATGCGGAGGATTTCTTCTTCGCGCTGCGGGAGTGAAGAAAGCGTTTCCTGGATGAGCTTCTTGCGCTCTTCGCGTTCCATGTCCTCGTCCTGGTTGCCATCGCTGCCGAGCACGTCCATAAGCGTACTCACAGAATCGGCACTAGAGACACCGGCATCATCGCCAATCGGAGCATCGAGCGAGATATCGACAATCTTTTCCATGACTTCGACGATATCGCGTTCGTAAGGAGCAAATTCTTCCATCGAGATGGTCTTGTCGTAGTCACCGCCATTCTGCATCAAAGCACGCTTGAAGCGGTTCACCAAGGCAAGCTTGTTAGGCGGAATGCGGACTGCGCCCACCTGTTCGAACAAAGCCTTCTGGATGGACTGACGGATCCACCACACAGCGTAGCTGATGAACTTCACGTCCTTGTCCATGTCAAAGCGCTTAGCCGCCTTGAAAAGACCGAGGTTACCTTCATTGATAAGGTCCAAAAGGGAAAGGCCGCGACCCTGGTACTTGCGGGCGACACTCACCACAAATCGCAAGTTGCCACGGATAAGGCGCTGCAAGGCAGACTTTCGAATTTCTTCGGTTTCACCGTTCTTGATAATTTTCAACAGCGCCGATTCCTCCTGCGGAGTCAGCGTAGGATACCTATTCAAGTCACGAAAATAAAGAGCTTCGTTAAAATCACTCATAAAAACAACACCTTTTGTCTTGGACAAACCGTCTTCGACTCTTTCAAATATGGTTTATTATGCGGATTTCGTCAATTCCTTAAGTTTATCATATGGGTAAATTCCCGAACGATGACCATCGCTAAAAGAAAGACCCACGGCATAACGCCCAATGGACTGAACATGTTCGAGTTTTACATCCAAGGGAACAGTCGAATCATCGAGGAGTTTTTCACCGGTATGTTCATCCACACAAAGTGCGCACGGACAAGCTAAGCGGAGTGTACGGGCATCACAGGCGGTGCGGCTGCCGTCGTTCCATTCAAAGCCGAGTTTACCCTCTTTTGTCCTGAATACTTTCTTTGGCTGGATCATACTTCCTCCACCGGCAGTTGTTCAAAATCGTAATTGAAGTTTTTAAGGACTCCATCGCCTTCGGATTCAAACACAGAAAGCGTGCGGACCATTTTTTCGGCAGCGTCCATAAAGACCTTCGCCGATTCGGAGTTCGGGTAGCGGAGCACGGCCGGAGTACCACTGTCACCGCAGTCGGCAACGGCTGGTTCCATCGGGACTTTACCGATAAGCGGTACGCCCCACTTTTCGGCAATCTTCTGACCGCCACCGGCAGGGAAAATGTTGTGGTGCTTGCCGCACTCATCACAAATGAAGTAGCTCATGTTCTCAACAATGCCAATCACCGGGACGCCCACGTTATCGAACATGGCAATACCCTTCTGGCAGTCGGCGAGAGCCACCTGCTGCGGAGTCGTCACAACGACCGCACCTGCCATCGGGCAGTTCTGCGTAAGCGTGAGCTGGATGTCGCCCGTTCCAGGAGGAAAGTCTACGAGGAGGTAATCGAGCTTGCCCCAGCGCACATGGTGGATGAAGTGCTGAATCATCTGCGAAACCATCGGTCCGCGCCAAATGGTCGCCTTGTCGGAATCTGCGAACATGCACATCGAGACAATGCTGATGCCACCCTTTGCTTCGACAGGAGCAATCGTATTGTCTTCAAAAACTTCAGGAGCCTTGTCTATCCCGAACATGAGACCCATACTCGGTCCATAAATGTCGGCATCGAGAATACCCACGCGAGCGCCAGAAAGGCTGAGCGCCATAGCGAGGTTCGCCGTCACAGTCGATTTACCGACACCACCCTTGCCACTAGCCACAGCAACCACATGCGCCACTTCGCCAATGTGCGAATTCTGCGGAGCCTTGGCAGCGGAATTGTCATCGCCCACGCGCCCCTGCGAAGAAGTAAGCGTCACTTCGACTTCGGTGGCACCCAGGCTTTTCACGATGGCGATGCACTGGTCCTTGAAGCGATCGCGAATCGGGCATGCCGGAGTCGTGAGGCGCAAATCAAAGGAAACCTTCGTGCCTTCAATTTTCAGGTTCTGAACAAAGTTTAGTTCTACAATATTCTTGTGCAAGTCCGGGTCCTGGACCGCACGCAAGGCACTTAAAATATTTTGCTCATTCAATTGCATAGGCTAGGTATTAGGTTTATTAGTTCTTATAATTTATAAATTCCGAAGGCGCAGGCGGCAACGCCAAGTACAAAGCTTGCAAGTGCGTAAGCTATGAACATCCCGATTTTTCCGCTTTGCAAAAGCGCCAAGTTTTCGTTGGCAAAAGTGCTGAACGTGGTAAAGCCACCGCAAAAGCCTGTCACCAAAAAAAGCTTGAGGTTTGGCGAGAGGGAGTCGCACTTGAGGAAAAGTCCCGAAAAAATCCCGATGCAAAGGCAGCCCAAGATGTTTGCGACAAAGGTCGGCCACGGGAACCCGGCGACCTTCGGAATCACAAGCGACATGAAGTAGCGCAACACGCTACCGAGAGCACCGCCAAGAGCAACGAATAAGAAATTCATTTCAAGACCTTTTTGCATTCGTTTAATTCAGCGAAAACTTCGGCATGCGGAGGAGATGCGTCATGCAAGGCGGCCATTCTTCTTCGTAATGGCTGACCATAATGATTGTCGTTTCCGTCGAAAGCAGTTGCAACAGGTGGAACAACTTTTCGCGATACTCGCCCTTGAGGCCTTGCGTCGGTTCGTCAAGCAAAAGGACTTTCGGCGGGCGAATGGCGGCACGGGCCATCAGCACCAGGCGCTTGTCAATCGGCGAAATCTTACGGATAGAAATCGACGTATCTTCAAAGCCCAAGTAGGTGAGCCATTCGCGAGCCTTTGCCTTTTCTTCCCACGTGATGTTCTCGGCGCGGCAGAGGTTCGGCGTAAAGCCCGTACAAAGCACATCCAGAAGGCTCAAATCTTCGCGGTACTGGAGAGCCATTTCCGGCGAGAAGAATCCGAGTTTTGCCTTGTGGTCCCAGATATTGAGACCATGCCCCGGGCGCTCACCGAGGAGCGTAATGTCGTTGTTGTAAATCTGCGGATGGTCAGCGGTAAGCATGCCGAGGAGCGTGCTCTTGCCAGCACCGTTCTCGCCCATCACGGCCCAATGTTCCCCCTTGCGAACCGTCCAGTTCAAATTCTTGAGCACATGCGTATCGCCAAAGCGAACATTCACGTGCTTAAGATCGAAGAGAATCTCGGCACTAGAATTCACTGGATCCTTCGACTGCGCACCTTGCGGTGCATCGCTCAGGATGACACTGTTATTATCCTTCGCACCACGAAGGTCGACGATCTCGTAATCCTTGAGTTCAGCTTTTTTGAACTTCGGGGTAGCTGCGGCTTTCGGGAGTTCACCCGCATACTGCGTGAACGTCTTGTCCGCATAAACAAACGCCGGAATTTCCGGGAGCAGTTCATCTTCGCGAGCGAGGCGCACCACAACTTTCAAGCCCGGACGTTTGGCAAGGTCAGCCACGCAGCCAGCCAAATGCGCACGGTATTCCGGATCGAGCCCACCAAACAAGTCGTTGAAATAAACCCATTCCGGCTTTTCCATCCACATGCGGGCCAAGAGCACTCGGCGCAGTTCGCCGTTTGAGAGGCTCAGCAGTTTGCGGTCAAGAATTCCTTCGGCAAGGTCAGCAATGTTCAAAGCTTCGCCAAGCTTTTCCGGATCGGTCAGCGGCCACGCCATATCGTCAATGTAGCGATCCGTCTGCAAAAAGAACTTTTTGTCCAAAAGCAGGTTGCGCACCAACGGAGCTTCCGCATCATGCAAGCTGATAAAACGCTGCTGGAAGAACGGGGCCAACGCCTGCTGGATTTTACGTTGCATCGCCTCCGACATCGTGGAGACATTTTCACGTTGATTCAAAAAATGAGTAATGACTCGGTCAAGATCTTCGCCCTCGGTGCTGAAAATCTGCACCTGCGGAAACATCTCGATCAGAGCTTCAAAGCGCTTGAATTCCATGTGTCCAAAGATAGAAAAAGCCTAACGGGACGGCAAATTTTCTCCTACGCAAAAACTCCCGGCCGAAACCGGGAGCTTAGTGAGGAGGAAAGATTCTTAGAGATTAGAACTTATTGAAGAAGTCCCAAGTCGTCTTCGGCACCCAAGACTGGTTCGAACCTGGATCCTTGTGGTCCCAGATGTGGCCACCGTTCTGCGTACACCAGCGAACCGGGAATCGTTCTTCGACAGTCGTGTAGTCATAGCACACATGTGGGCCGTTACCACCATATTCCTGAGCACGCTCGTTCTTGGCCTTGCCACCTTCGGAGTTGAGTTCCAAGATGATATCGCGAGCAGAGCGACCCATTGCCGGAGTGCAGAGATTGTCCTGCAAGCCGAGCACGCCCATCCAGCCAATGCCCATCTGCTTGCGCTGCGGGAGCCAAATGTTGCGTTCAGCAGTTTCGTACACGGCAACAGCGCGGAGCACATCCTGATGGTTCCAGGAAAGACCGTTAGAGAACATGGAACCATAGCTAAAGCCTGTAGAGAACACGCGAGAAGAGTCAATGCAGAAGTTGCCTTCGAGGTATGCAAGAAGTTCATCGAAGAGCGTGTAGTCATCCTGACCCCACGGGGCCTGGTTTCCATTGCCTTCCGGAGCGACGAAGATAGCGGTATTTTCCGTATCGAGCGGTTTCAGGCCATAGTAGCCTTCATCCTGCACGCCACCGGCCCAGCCGCCCATGCACTGCATGCCGAAAATGAGTTTGTACGGTTTATTCTTGTCGTAGTTCTTCGGGATGTCGAGACGCACGGTGCGTGAACCCTTGCTCCACTTGAATTCGATATACGGCTTATCACCGCGATACTTGTAGTCAAGCTTTGTATCCTTGCCGCAACCACGTGTCGGCACAGGAGCGTTCTTGAGTCCCCAACCGTAAGCGTATTCCGGTTCCTTGACAGTTTTCTTGAGCTTGAGAGTGACGTTTGTGTCCAAGTTGCTGAGCGCAACCGTCAACGTGTCATAATCCGTTGCAATCACGCGAAGTTCATCGCCAGATTCTTCTTTCTTGAGACCGCGAGCCACAGCTTCGCCAAACGAAATCCCGTAATTGCCATTGGAAGTAAAGCGGAAATTGCTCTTAGCGCTACCGACACTCACGCGTGCAAAATAAGAGCCCTGAGATTTCACGACAGACTGCATGTCAAGCGTACCCGTGCCATAAACGGTCTCGTTCAAGACGCGGGAACCCACAGCGTCAAAGACCTGGATGCGCACCGGTTCATTTGTGCTCTGGGAATAAGACAAAACGCCGTTCATCACACTCACGTAGCCAAGCATCGGACGAGCCGCATGCAGGCCAATCGTTTCATCTTTGAAAATCTTAAATTCGCCCTTGGAATCAGTCGTTGTCTTGAGAGCATTTTTAAGAAGTTCTACGGAGGCTTTTTCGATAGCCTTGCCGCTTTCGTCGCTAACCTTACCCGTAACGGTAAAGGCCTGTGCAGATGTCGCAAAAGCAAGCGCCATTGCAGCACACTTCAAACTGAGATGATTCATACCTGTTCTCCTTTAGTATCATTCCTAACTCTTTATCCCGAAGGGACAAGTCCTCCAAACTGATTTGATACATGCAAGGAGATACGCCACACAACAGCGTGGCTCCACAAAACCAAGCATGAACACACCAGAATTCTACCTAACTAAACCCATTCATAATATATCCCCAAATGTGAACCATATCACAAGCAACTATAGTTGTTCTATGGACAATTAATCCATAAATAAAGCGCGCTGGCCCCAAGAAGGCAAAAAAGCTCAAAACATGCTACTAAATATAGATTTCAGACTTTTTTGTAGCACATTTTTGCAAAAAACAGGTTGAAATTCGCAAAAACGAGAACAAAAAAGCAAAAAAACAAGCAGGCAAGCTTTTCTTTGCTATTTTTCATCAACGATGAATTCCTTGTTAAATAAAGCAATCACTCAAGAACGCCTCTCACCGGCAGAAGGGCTCGAAATTCTGAAAAACGTCCCGTGGACCGAAGTCGTCGAGGCCGCCGATACTATACGCAAGGCCAAGCTCCCAGGTAACGGCGTGGGCTATACCGCATTCCGCATCATAAACTACACGAACGTTTGCGAAGTGACTTGCAGTTTTTGCAGTTTTTGCCGCCCCGCAAAGCACCCCGAAGCGTACATTTTGAGTTTAGACGAAATCCGTCAAAAGACGCTCGAGGCCAAAGCCAAAGGCGCCGACCAGATTTTTCTGCAGGGTGGCGTCAACAAGGAAATTCCGCTCAGCTATTACACCGACGTTTTGAAAATGCTCACACAAGAATTGGGCGTCAAGGTGCGCGGATTCTCGCCGGTTGAACTTGTCCGCATCGCGGAATTCAACGGGATAACGCTCGACGAACTGCTTGACATTTTCAAGGATGCAGGCCTCAGTTCCGTTCCAGGCGCAGGCGCCGAGATTCTCTCTGACCGCATGCGTAAAATCTTGAGTCCCAAGAAACTCCCAGCACAGCAGTGGTGCGACACGCTTGCAGCATGCCACAAGAAGGGACTCCCTGGCAGCGCAAACATCGTCATTGGCAGTGCCGAAACCGCCGAAGAAGTCATCGAGCATTTGGAATACGTGCGCAAAACGCAGGACATCGCAGGCGGATTCAAGAGTTTTGTCGTGTGGACATTCCAGCCGCAGACCGACAAATTCCCCATCCGCCATGTACGCGGCGAAGAATACCTCAAGCTGCTCGCGCTCAGCCGCCTGTACCTCGACAACGTCCCGCACATCGAAGTTTCGCTCCTTGGCATGGGACTTTCGCTCGGGGAACTCGGATTGCACGCCGGCGCCGACGACATCAACAGCATCGTCATCGAAGAGAATGTGCTTAAGAATCATGGGCTTACGACTATCGAGCAAGCCGAAAATTTCATCAAAAACGCCGGTTTCACCCCTTACCGCCGAAGTCTAAACTTTGACTAAGGCGAATTTTAATTAGACCATTCCCACTCAAAATTATAGGCTTATTTGCCCATTTTTTGTTTAAATTAAAGGAGATGCCCCATCAACGTGGGGCATGACAAACTCACTTAAAGAAGGAGATTCTTATGAGCTGGGAATGTAAATACCTCAACGAAACATTCTGCGAAAAACGCAAACAGGAATGCGACCCGGGGGCAAAAGGTTGCGTCCTTCAAGGCAAATTCAGCTTTCCGCTAAAGGAAAAGGGAAAGGCTGAAAAGAAAAGTAAATAAGGGAGATGCCCTCCCGGAACGGAGTCCGGGATGACAAAGAGGCGGGCATGACAATACAAAAAAAAGACCCTCTTTCGAGAGTCTTTAAAAGCCGAGGCTTTGCGCAATTTTCATTACGTATTTCGCAGCCCGCCAACGCCCTGATTAGATAAGGCGCAGGATTTCCTGGGCGGTCTGTTCGGCAAACGCGTTGTCTTGGACAAAGCGACGCACTTCCGTCGGGTTGATGCGTGCGTATTCAGAAAGTGCACGACCAATGCCATTGCGGATGTAATAGTCGTCATCCTTGGCGCAAGTGAGGCAGAACTGACGCAAGAGCGGCCAGTCGGTGCGGTCCTTGTACTGCACCTGGAAGATGATTGCACTGCGGCGTACCCAGATGTTCGGGTCGCGGATCCAGGAGGCAATCTTCGTACGCAACGCCGGCAAGCGGAGCGCCAAATCGCCCAGAACGCAAGAAGCGAGGGTATCGACCGTATCGCGCCAAGCTCTGGTCTTGATGAGCTTTTTCAAAAAATTAAGGTGCTGGCCACCGAGAAGAGCACGATGGCGGAACAGGTAGTCACAAGCCGCGTACTGGAATTCCCTATACGGCTGAGCCCACATGTCCTCAACCCTCGACACGAGTTCATCCCCGTCCTTTGGCGGGTACTTGTCGAAGATTGGATACGTGACTTCACGACGGGGAACCAATCTGATTCCGAGGAATTCAAATTGCTCCCTAGCCTTCTTAGACATTTCATGCGCTTCTTCTTCATTAGCGATAGAGCGCAGAGCGAGAGATATTTCTTGTGTAAACCGAAGCATGTACACCAAAAATAGTCCATAAAGAATTTTTTTTCTAGACCTTGACAAACATTTTTTTCAAATTTTTTTAATTTTTTCCCTAGATTTTTTGCAAAAAAAGTGCAAAAAAAACCTTGACAAAGCCAAAACCGCTTAAAGACTCAGAAATCATGACTGATTCCACTAGAAAAGAGGCTCTTCAAATCACTGAAGTCCCGCCTGAACTGCGTGGTCTTTCCGACGAAGAAATCATCCGCAACTCGGAAAGCAAAGAGAAAAAATTTATCGGCAAAAAGCACAATGGCGCAAAGCGCCCGTCCAAGCGTGAACGCCAGAAGCTCAAAGAACAGAGCGAAAACGCCAAGTTCAATTCGCTCGTGGCCAAGTACAACAAACCCGAAAACGCAAAGCAGCGTGAAGCCGAAAGCGATGCCGAAATCAAGAGCATCCTGAAGAAAATCGCCACGAACGCCGCTCCAAAGGCCGATGACGCCGAAGTCAAGAAAATCATCGCTAAAGCAGCCCCAGTCGAAGCTCCGAAGCGCGTGCTCACGAGCGTTCTCTCGGAACCGCCCAAGCCGCCTTCAGGCCGCGTCCTCAAGGGCTCGTTCGGCGCAAAGCTTGGCGACAAGCCGAAAACCGTCATTGTGTCCGCAGCCGACCTCGCCCGCCAGCGCATCGAAGAACGCGCGAAAAAGATCCGCGAAGCGCTCATGGCAAAGAACAAGGCTTTGCACCCGGAAGCCGCAGCAGAAATGCCGGTCAAGCGCCCCCGTGGCCGCCCCCGCAAGAATCCGCTTCCGCCACCGCCTCCGGCAGAATAACTTTTCAGCCCGCGTCCCCGTCATCCTGACGACCAAAGGGAGAAAGGATCCAGTTATTTTTCATGACCCGTGCATATTCAATGCGCGGGCATTTTTATGGAGTGCGCAGTTCCCGCCTCCCGCAATCCTCGAGAAAACAAAAAGACCTTCCGTTTTCACGAAAGGTCTTTTGAGAGGCAACGGGCGGACTCGAACCGCCGAATAAGAGTTTTGCAGACTCGCCCCTTACCAACTTGGGTACGTCGCCATAATTGCAGACGCAATATAAGTATTTTATGACGTCCTTACAAGGGGTCCAATCAAAAAAAGTGAATTTTTTTAATTTTTAGCCGTGAATTTCACCCAAATGAAGACAAAATTGCTCGCCACGCTCGGCGCCCTCTGGATGAGGAGCCTCCGCATCCGCCTGCGCGTGCCCGACGACTTCCGACCGGGGATCCTCGGACTCTGGCACAAGGACCTGCTTGCAAGCACCGCCGCCTTCAAGGACAAGAACGTCCACATTCTCGTCTCGGAATCAAACGACGGTGAATTTTTCGCCCAAGCAGCCAGGCAGCTCCATTACGAAGTCACCCGCGGTTCCGACACACACGGAGCAACAAACGTCCGCCACCTACTCAAATCGCTCAAGAACGACCGCTTTGTCGGCATGGCGCTCGATGGCCCGCACGGCCCCGCCCTCCAGGTAAAACCGGGTTCCCTGTGGCTATCAAAGGCAAGTGGACGCCCACTATGGCTCTTTTGCATCAAGTATGGCAAGCATTTTCGCTTAAACGGGTGGGATAATTTCATAATTCCTCTCCCTTTGACAGCAATTGACATCGAAATTAAGTATCTTTTGCCCGAAAATATTCAAAATAAGGAAACACAGCCGTGATTGCATTACCTCCAAAATTTGTCGCATTCGACTTAGAAACGACTGGTCTTGTAAACCGTAAAGACGAAATCATCGAAATCGGCGCCGTAAAGTTCACTGTCGAGGTGAAAAACGGACGCGTTGTGCCGAAGCTCATCTCGGAATTTGACACGCTCGTAAAGCCCAACATGCTCATCCCCGCTGAAGCAACGAACGTGAACCACATTACCGACAAAATGGTCGAAAACGCACCGCCGGTCGGCGAAGCTCTCAAGCAGTTCACCGCATTCTGCGGCCCGGGCTCCATCTTGCTCGCCCACAACGCAAACTTCGACGCCAGC
This sequence comes from Fibrobacter sp. UWB3, assembly GCF_002210405.1. Taxonomy (NCBI): domain Bacteria; kingdom Pseudomonadati; phylum Fibrobacterota; class Fibrobacteria; order Fibrobacterales; family Fibrobacteraceae; genus Fibrobacter; species Fibrobacter sp. UWB3. The sequence continues at coordinate 12,050 of NZ_MWQJ01000009.1, read as the reverse complement.
TTCTTGCGTACCGCCTACGAGCAGAACCCGCAGTTCACGCCAGGCAATCCCGTCGTCGATAGCCTTGCCATTTCCAAGACCATCATGCCGGAACTCGCAAACCACAAGCTCGGTTTCATGGCAAACATGTTCATGAAGCGCGGTGAAATCTCGATGACCATCGACGAAGAAAAAATGCACCGCTCCGTGTACGACTGCGAAATGCTCATGGAAGTGTTCGTCGCCCTCCTCCGTCGCCGTCTCAAGGAGAAGGAATGGGAAATGGGCAGCATCATGCAGGCCATGGCCAAGTACAAAGGCATCCCGCAATTCATTAGAAAGTAGGAAGTAACATCATCATCGAACGACATGCGTTCGTCATTCCCGCCACCGAGCTCTTTGATCACTTAGTGCTTTAGCACTTATGTGAGCATGATCCGCGTATGGGGAGGGAATCTCCTTTTTTAGAAAACTAGAAGGAGAAGCCCTATCAAGTAGGGCTTGACAAAGAGAATTCGTCAGCCCCGGTCTAAACGCCGGGGCATTTTTTTTTGCACAATTACGAATCAGCAAAGCCAACCTTAACTGGATTCTTCGGGGCTACCCCCTCAGAATGACAATGCATACAATCAATAAATACACAAAAGACCGCCATGCAAAGCATAGCGGCTTTCGTTAAACTTTTAATCTAAGAAATTAGATTCCGAGTTCCTGAGCAACAGCCTGGATACCAAGCTTGTTGATCGTGCGGAGACCAGCAGCGCTAACGCGGAGCGTGACCCAGCGATCTTCTTCAGGAATGTAGAAGCGCTTCTTCTGGAGGTTCGGAAGCTGCTTCATCAACTTCTTACGGTTAGAGTGGGAAACCATGTTGCCCACGAGACCGGCCTTGCCGGTAACTTCACAAATGCGGCTCATATTAAACTCCGTTGTTTTTACAGGCAGCAATTTTAGCTAAAAATTCTGGAACTGTCAAGGCTAAAGTTAATCTTGCAATGCTTTTGGCAAGTTAAACTTCGTATTTTCCACTAATTTTACAAGATTTTCGACCTCAACCGGCCCAAATTTTTCTTTCAGCCAGTCGACCACACCCTGAACCAGCACTTCCGGTGCGCTCGCGCCGCTCGAAATTCCGACCGTATTTATGCCATCGAACCACGCCAAGTCAAGATCATTGACATCAGCAATCAGGTGGCTCGGGAGGCCCTGTTCCAGTCCAAGCTCCATCAAACGAGACGAATTCGAAGAATTCTTGGCCCCGACAACCAAAAGCATGTCCACCACGGAGCACAGTTCGAGCACCGCCGCCTGACGGTTGCCCGTCGCGTAGCAGAGGTCGCCCGCATCCGGTCCGATGATATTCGGGAAACGGCGCTTAAGGGCTTCGATAATCTTGCGGGTTTCGGCCACAGAAAGCGTCGTCTGCGTGATATAGGCCAGTTCCTTATCCGTAGGCACTTCGACCGTCTCAGCATCCTTTTCATTGCGAATAAGCGTAATTGCGCCTTCCGGGAGCTGTCCTAGCGTACCTTCCACTTCGGCATGGCCAGCGTGCCCAATCAAGATAATATGGCGCCCCGCATTGAAATGGCGCTTGGCACTGAAATGCACCTTGAGCACCAGCGGGCAACTCGCATCGAGCACCTGCAAATTACGGGCCTTAGCCTCTTCATAAATATGTTCAGCAACCCCATGCGCCGAGAAAATCACCACGGAACCTTCCGGTACCTGGTCGAGTTCATCGACAAAGACAACGCCCTTGCTTTTAAGCGTTTCTACAACAAACTTGTTATGAACAATTTCATGGCGGACATATATCGGCGTGCCGAACTTTTCTATCGCCTTTTCAACCACATGAATAGCGCGATCCACGCCGGCACAAAAACCACGAGGCGTCGCCAAAACAATCTTTTTCATAATTCACCTAATTAAATTACACTTCAGTTACTTTAACAAATTCTTTAAGAAAACGAGCAGCTGCTGATAAGAATCGCTAATCTTCGCACTCTCATGAGCAAGGAACGTTCGAACCAAGCGGATATCCGGCTTGTTGCGCCTAGAATATTCATCCGCCGATTGCAGCTGGGCGATAACGCCTTCACGTACAAGCGTTGCAACCGCCTCTTTTTGCCCCTCGGCGTACGGGCCAACACACGTGGAAACTCCGCTCTGGAGCGGTTCCCAAAAATCGTGGACTCCAAGGCCACGTGCAAACGATCCTCCAACAACCGCCGTTTTAGAAACAGCAAGCACCTCTTTAGTCTTGCCAAACTCGCTCACAATCGACACAGCGCCATTTTGCACTTGCGGCCAATCGACAACAGCAAGTTCCCGATTTTGGAGCGCCTTGCGGAATTCGGCCACTTCAGACAAGCGCCGCGGCATCAGCACCACAGATTCACCACGCTTGATCGAAGACAAAATCATGCGACCAAGACTCGGCATTTCCTGGATGTGCATCGAAACAAACACCGTATCAACCGTCGGATTTTCAGGAGCAGAAACGTCCTTGTTCAACCGTACCCACGGCAAAAGTTTCCAGTCTCCGCCAATCATCATCCGCGAATTATTCGCACGGGCCGAGACACTGAAAAAGCGAGACAAGTCCGAGCCTGTCTGCATACTCACAAAGCCAATGGCGGCATAGTCCATTCCAGGAACCGCATGATGGAAACGTCCCGAAACAAGAGCGACTGGCGGCCTCGTCGAAATACGCAACATCGAAGAAAGATAACCCGGCCAAAGTTCATTTTCGGCAAGAATCAGGCCTAGCGGTTTCACAGACGAGATAAACGACTTCATCGTTGCAGGAGCATCTACAGGCGCAATGTGAGCGACCACATCGACCCCCGACTCCTTAATAAACGAAACAACTTCGACTTTCTGCGTCGTAAGCAAAAGACGCGGACAATCCGGCAAGTCTTCTTTAAGGCACTTCGCCAAATTCAAAAGCATCTTGCACTCGCCAAGACTTGCGCCATGCATCCAAAGGAAAGGTCCCTTAGGCCACGGACCTCGCAAACGGGCGTTCACATGGTACTTATTTTCTATAACAGGCACCTTGGCTGCAGCTTTGGCTACAGATCCGAGAGCCTCACGCGCAATGTCAAATACCTTAAACATAGAAAACCGCCACTTTCCTTAATATCAATAATAAATTACAAAAGAAAAGCCACAGCCATGTCGAAGAATCGGCAAAAAAAGCCTGCCAAAAGGCTCTTTGCGCGGGAACGTGTTCAGAATCACAAGAAGAACCACCCCACAAGCCCAGATGCGGAGCAAAAGCAGGAGTTTTGCGAGCCCACGCGCGCCACACATCGCCAAATTTCTGTTCCAAGAAGCGGTCTTCAATTCGCGAAAGCGCCACTTCAAAAGCCACTACAACAACCATAAACGCGAGCACCCAAAGCGACACGCCTAAATGGAAAAACGCGACACCAAGAGCTAAGCCCGTATTTGATATGTAAAGCGGATGACGAACGTGAACGTAAGGACCGCAAGTCACAAGTTCATCGGCAGCATGGACATGCCCACGAGTATGTTCGCCAATAAAGCGCCGCGACTGCACTCGTAAAAATGCACTTACAACGTAAATTGGGATTGCAATTAGGGGGCCTATGGTTCCATCGCCCGGAGGCGCACAAACAAGAGCTACAGCAATAATGCCCAAGATGTATCCGCGATAGCGATACAAAAAAGCAGAAAATTTACAATCCGCCTTAGGCATTGCCCATCTCCACGACATTGAAACGTTGTTCTAATTCATGAGACAGGACATCATGACTTACGAGAACCACCCACTTGTGAAGCAAATCCGACGTATCGAGGAACGCCGTCAAAAGCAATTCACGGTCCGCAAGCGCCACAGACGCAAACGGTTCATCGAGCAAAATCATGGAACTATCTGAGGCAAGAGCCCAAGCCAAGGCGACACGCGCACGTTCTCCGCCCGACATTCCCTCCTTGGCAATTATTTTGTCCACTCGCGCGGCATGGGCAAATCCGACAACCGCAGTAGAATTCGTTTGCGCAAGAAGTTTTTTAAATAAGTGAATTGGCGGCAATTCCAAATCTTGAGCAACAAAAAATACGTTATTCTTCAGAGGAATCGAACTTGAAATTTTTCCATAGTCCCATTCTTCAAGCCCAGCAATCAAGCGCAACAGCGTCGATTTGCCGACACCATTTCGGCCACGGACAAGTACCGGCTTTTGAGTATTCCAGCAAAGCGAAAAATTGCTAAAGAGCGTTTCGAACGCACCTTCATAAGCAAAATCTCCATGCATAATTTGCAAGCAGTCCGAATCTGGAGAACACGTTTTTTCTGCAGAACTAGAATCCGATTTTTTCGAAGGCAACATCTCGAACTTTTCCAAAACGCGAAGCGCACTCATCGCAGACCTTGCCTGCGGCATCACGCGGGCACACTCTTTCACAGGTTTGTAACAAAGGAGAACCGCCGAGCAGTAAAGCACAAGACCCGTTCCGTCCATCCAACCTTTCGAAATCAGGAGAGCGCAGAATGCAAGCACAAAGACCATCGCCAGAACCGACACCGTTTCCGTAATCAGCGAAAGCACACCCTTGCGGAGCGAGACATCAAGACCATCGTCCCTAAGATTGCGCACTTGCGTAATCAAGTCATTTGAGACTTCCTTGCGTTCAAAGCGGGAACTCCAACGGCGAAATAGCTTACGAGCAAGGTAAAGCGAGCCGCGAAAACCAGAACGTTCCGTCAATAGGTTTTCTTCGGCAGGCCCCATTTTATGCAAACGGCGTTGCATCCAGCCCACGAGCGGAACCACAACAACAAACAAGAACAGCGTTAGTGGCCATGAGATGTAAAACAGCACCGGTAAAAAGACCAAAAGCTGGAGCACAGCCTGAACACCCTGGAAAAACACGCCGCCGTTCGATTGCAAAACAACAGTCGATTCATATGCGGACTCAACTTTTGATTCGCCCTCCGGCGTATGGAACACTCGCGGAGAAAGCGAGCGGAGCGTATGCAGGAACCATGCAGAAACAAGGGAGCCCGCGCCAAAAAGCCATTTTTCAGAAATGCTCAACTTCCAAACGAAAAAAGCAAAGCGAAGCGCCGTAAGGACAACCATCAATACTAGCCATTGCGTAAGCGAGAAAATCGGCTTGCCCTGGAGAATATCCATAAACGACCGAATGCCCCAAAGCAACGCCGCGTCGGCGGCACTCGCGAGCAAAGCCACCGGCAAAAAGCGCAAAACACCTCGCCAAAGTATCTTTTTTAGCCTTTTTTTCAGAATCACGAGAGAAAAAATAAAAAAATCAAACAAAAACCCTTGACAATTTTCTATAAACATCTATATTTGGCGCACACAAAACGCCCCTATCGTCTAGTGGCCCAGGACTCGGGATTTTCATTCCCGCAACAGCGGTTCGAAACCGCTTGGGGGTATAAGGAAAAGGCTTGCTTCTTAGCAAGCCTTTTTCGTTACCCTCGAGCAAACCGCGACAAAGGGTATAAAAAGATCCCGCACCCTCAAAAAAAATTATCAACCCACCCTTGACATTATTCAATAAAATCCTATATTTGTCCTCACACAAAACGCCCCTATCGTCTAGTGGCCCAGGACTCGGGATTTTCATTCCCGCAACAGCGGTTCGAAACCGCTTGGGGGTATAAGGAAAAGGCTTGCTTCTTAGCAAGCCTTTTTCGTTACCCTCGAGCAAACCGCGACAAAGGGTATAAAAAGATCCCGCACCCTCAAAAAAAATTATCAACCCACCCTTGACATTATTCAATAAAATCCTATATTTGTCCTCACACAAAACGCCCCTATCGTCTAGTGGCCCAGGACTCGGGATTTTCATTCCCGCAACAGCGGTTCGAAACCGCTTGGGGGTATAAGAAAAAGGCTTGCTTCTTAGCAAGCCTTTTTCGTTACCCACGAGCAAACCGCGACATAGGGTATAAAAAAGATCGACTGAAAAGTCGGTCTTTTTTTGTAACCGCCCAAAGCGGTATAAAAAAGTCAACCGTAAGGTTGGCCTTTTTTGTAACCGTGAAATGCCGCGAGCTCTATAAACGGGAAGTCGCCCTCGATAGGAGGGCGACAGTATTTTACGAGTTGGAATGAGAGACTTCTGAATAAACTCCTAATACACCAAAACCGTTCCTTACGGTTCCTATTGTCTCAGTTTATTTCGTTAAATTCTTAGAAGGGCGCTTGGAATTGCGCAAACAAATCAAAGCTCCCCTCTGATACGTTCACGTAAATAAATATAGCATATTTTTTAGAAAAGAATACATTTTTATTACAAAAATTCATTTTTTGACCACAGAAGTGCTAAAAATTACCAATTTATGGAAAATTTGACGTTTCTTAAGGGGTTGGAGAGCTCATTTTTTTTCACTTTGCCCTCTCTCAAGGAGAGAGAGGGATGGGACGGCTCAGTCACATTCTGTTCCTTCGCCGCCCTCCGGGTTACGGCCGGAGGCCGTAATCCTTGACCGCGCTGTGTTCGCTTCGCTCTCGCGCGGTCAATCAAACCCTCTGCGAGGGTTCTCATCCACCATTATTTCACTTGAAACAAAAAGCGAAGCCTTGCGGCTTCGCTTTTTGTTTCAAAGGAGAGAGAGGGATTCGAACCCTCGGTCCTGTGACAGACTCCGGATTTCGAGACCGGCCCATTCGACCACTCTGGCATCTCTCCGAGGTTTGCATAATATAGTATAATTCATTTAAACTGTCTATGAAAAATTCCGGCGCGGCGGCAACATTCTTTTTTATTACTTCATCACCAGCGGTTCTAAAAACCTTTGATTTCAAACCTTTATTTTCTACATTTGGCGCAAAATTAAGGGGACCCAACAGACTTCAGGTTTATAAGTGCGAGTGCACTTCGGGGCTTATTGAATGCTCGATTCGAGCAAAGTGATGACGCGGCATGTGCTGCAGATGAAGTTTACGGATCCCGAAGGTGACTTATGGCAGAAGATATTTCTTGCGGCCCGGAAATCGACGTTCCGGAAAATAACGACAACTCTAAATTGCAGCTCGAAGCGGATGCGTTCTTGAACGCCATCGCAGGCGGAGCAGACGAAGACCAGGCAGACGAAGCCGCATTCTTTGCAGCAAATCCGGATGGCATTGTCGTTGACGACAACGGCGAGGTTCTGGAATCTGGCGCAAATTCCAAGATTAAGAAAGGCGAAAAAATCGAATTTATCGACGATGACGATGTGACAAGTGATATTGAAAAGGAGATGCCCCCCCGGAATAAATCCGGGGTGACAGAAGCCAGGCATGACACAACCGCTGATGAAGTTTCTGTAGCTTCGACAAGCTCGGCAAACTTAAATGAAGACTCCGCAGACGAAGAAGATGTCGGCGACGAATCATTGGTGACGTTTGACGATCTCGGTCTCTCTCCGGAAGTTCTTGAAGCGGTCAAGCTCGCCGGCTACGAAACGCCCTCGCCCATTCAGGCTAAGGCCATCCCGGCACTTTTGCAGGGCGCAAACCTTCTCGGAACAGCACAGACAGGTACCGGCAAGACGGCAGCATTCTCGCTTCCGCTCCTTTCGCGCATCAACTTCAACGGACGCGAAACGTCCATGCTCGTGCTCACGCCGACACGCGAACTTGCGATCCAGGTTTCAGATGCCATCCAGCAATACGCCGTCAAGATGCAAAACGTGACGGTTGTCCCAGTCTATGGCGGTCAGGATATCGCTATCCAGTTGCGCGCCCTCAAGCGCAAGGCAAGCATCGTCGTTGCCACACCGGGCCGTTTGATAGACCATATCAAGCGCGGTTCTATTTCGCTCGGAGCGGTCAAGGCAATCGTCCTCGACGAAGCTGACGAAATGCTCGACATGGGCTTTATGGAAGACGTGGAAACCATCCTCAAGGAAATCCCCGCCGACGCCCAGCGCGCCCTATTTAGCGCCACCATGCCGGACAGCGTCAAGAAGATTATCGACCAACACTTGGGCGAATACGAAGAAGCCCGCATCGAAGGCAAGACGACCACGGTCGAAAATATTTGCCAGCGCTACTTGCTCGTGAAAAACGAACACAAGATCGAAGCGCTCGCCCGCGTGCTCGAAGGCGAAGAATTTGACGGCGTACTCATTTTCGTGCGCACCAAGCAGAACACCACCGAAGTGGCCGAAAAGCTCGAAAGCCGCGGATTCAACGTGGCTCCGCTCAACGGCGACCTCGCCCAGTCCATGCGCGAACGCACCATCAACCGCCTCAAGATGGGCAAGCTCGACATCGTCGTCGCAACAGACGTCGCCGCCCGCGGTATTGACGTGGACCGAATTTCGCTCGTTGTGAACTATGACATTCCGTACGACACCGAATCCTACGTGCACCGCATTGGCCGTACAGGCCGTGCAGGCCGCAGCGGTAACGCCATCTTGTTCATCACGCCACGTGAAAAGCGCATGCTCAAGACCATCGAAAAAGCTACGCGCCAGCCGATTGACGTGATGGAAATGCCGACCTCCGAACAAATCAGCAAGAAGCGCGTCGAAGCATTCAAGGCTAAAGTCAAGAGCGTTGTAAGCTACGGTGAACTCGACCAGTTCAAGGAACTCGTCCGCGCACTCGCCGCAGAAGGCTGCAACATGAAGGATGGCGTTGCCCTTGAAGATGGCTCCGTCAACGAAATGACCGCCGAAGACATCGCAGCAGCAGTCATCAAGATGTACCAGAAAAAGCAGCCGCTCTTCCCGAACCTCCCGCCGCTCGAAGCTCCGAAGGATCGTCGCGAAAAGGTCCGCAGCGGCAGAGACTTCCTCGGCAACGGCGAAGATTTCGGCCTCAATAGCGAAGAACAGAAGCGCATGCGTAAGGAACGCAAGGAAGGCTTGAACGGCGTCGAAGAAGGCTTCTTGCGCTACTATCTTGGCGTCGGCCGCATTGACCACGTTACCCCGCGCGACATCGTGGGAGCAATCGCTGGCGAAGCAAACATCAACAGCAGCAACATCGGCCGTATCAAGCTCTTTGACAAATTCAGTACCGTTGAACTCCCGAACACGCTTCCGCAAGACGTTCTCGACATCTTGTCCGAAATGACAATCCGCGGTAACGACGCCCGCTTCCGCGTGATGACCGACGAACCGCCCGAGGGCCCCGCACCGGGAACAAGACCGCACGCTAGCCGCGAAGAACGCCGCAGTTTCCATCGCGACCGCAAGGGAGGATTCCACGACGATGAACGTCGTGGCGGATTCCGCAAAAATCGCGAAGGCGGTGAACGCTTTGGGGACAAGCCTTTCGAAAACCGCAAGGCACGCCGCGAGCGCCAATTCGCTGACCGCAAGCCCGGCAAGTTCGAAGACAAGCCTTTCCGCAAAGACCGCGACGAGCGCAGCTTTGGTGATAAGCCGTTCCGCAAGACGCGCCGTTTCGGTAGAGTCTAAGCCAAATTAAAACAAACAACTTAACGGAATTCAGAACGAATTCCGTTTTTTTATTCTTAAAAACAAAGTTTGTAAAAAATATTTCATGATTTGCTTTTTTCTCCACTGTTATATATACCTGATTATATACAATCCCTAAGGAGAAAAAAATGGCTACAACTAAAAAGAAAGTTCAAACAAAGGATATCATTAAAGATATCACGACAAGTCTGAAAAAAGAAATTGTCGCTAGCCCGAAAGACGTGCTCAAAGCACTCGATCTTGACGATATCGTCGCCAAAGACGATAAGAAGAAAGATATTTCTATCGGCGACCTGTTGGAAGGCATTCCCGCAACAAAGCGCGCAGGCCTTTCTGCAGCACTCGCCGAATCATTGGTCAATAACGAAATTCTTCAGCAAAACGTTCTTGTTGAAATTGGCAAACTTATACCGGGTAACTTTGAACCCGCAGAAGTTTTGAAACCCGTCATTCCGGCAGTAAAAGCAGACATAAAAGTAAGGCCCAAAATTCCCATCAAGCCAATTACAACAGTCGTCCCTGTTACCCCCATTATCCAAAGACCGCCCATTATTCCAAGGCCGCCTATCAATCCGAAACCGCCTATTATTCCAAGACCGACGGTTAAACCGATTCCGCCCGGCCCAGATCCAGTCAAGCCTCTCGTTAAGCCGGAATCGATTTCACGCATCAAACCAAAGGTCTTGATCAAGCCGAAGGTAGATATTCTCGTCAAGCCGGAAATCAAGCCAAAGGTAGATATCCTTGTCAAGCCGGAATCCATATCTCGCATTAAGCCGAAGATCATTCCGGAAATCAATGTAAGAGGCAATTTGGAACTTCAGCTTGAAGAGGTCCAGCGCATCCGCAAGGCGCTCCCCAAGAACGCCACCAAGGCCGAAAAGAAGGCTGCCGCCAATGCAGAAAAGCAGCTTAAGAACCTGATAAAGGCCGCCAAAAGAGCCGAACCCAAAGCAACAAAGAAAGCAAAAAAATAAATGAAGATTACTCCGTTAAAAAGCGGGGTATTTAGCTTCGTGACAACAGATGGGTGTACCGCAAGGTGCTCCCACTGTTTGATGAATTGTACCCCAAATAAAAAAAACAAGCTTCAATTTGAACAAATGCAGAAATGCATTGATCAAGTTGTAAAAGAATACGATGTCAAGATGATCGTATTTACGGGTGGCGAATCGACTTTGCTCGGTGAAGATCTAGTCCGCACCATCCGCTATTGTACGCTAAACTTCCTAAAGACTAGGCTTGTCACGAACGCCTTCTGGGCAACCAGCTTAGAACGAGCACAACGCTATATTGAGAAATTCCGCAGTGTCGGGCTCACCGAAATCAATTTCAGCGTTGATGACTACCACGAGCCATTTGTCCCACTGGAAAACATCCGCAATGCTTGGCAAGCCTGCAAAGGCGCTGGTTTTGAATCCGTCATTCTGGCTAATAGCCATGGGAATAACGACAAAATCGTCCCAGCATACATCCAGGAATTTTTAGGCGAAAAAATCGAAGTTGCGGTCTCAAACGGACCTGAAGACAACGAGATAAAGGAGCCAGGAAAAGAAACCCTATATCAGATTTACGAAAACACGCTACAAAAAAGCGGTCGTGCCGCATCGCTCGATAGCGAGAAATTCGACACAATCGAAAATCAGGAGAATTTGGCCTGCTGCTGCCCATGGGCGGTCAGCGACCCGGTTGTTTCACCGCTGGGACACGTATGGGCTTGTTGCGGCATTCCGTCGGACAACAACGCAATCTTGGATCTCGGAGATACAAATAAGGAGAAAATCAAGACAATCCTGAACAGAGCAAGCAAAGACGTTCTACTCAATGCAATCCATGAGTTGGGCCCTCTAAAGCTCTGTCAATTTGTCGAAGAGCATAGCAATATCAAATTCAACAAAAGCTTTTGCGGAGTCTGTGAAATCTGTAGCGCTCTGACAAACAACAAGAACGCGGTCAAGGTTTTACGGGACAACGAAAAAAGCATTGCGGCCATAATACGCGCAAAAGAGAGTATTGCAAAGCTTTCTGATGTCCTAGCTCAAAAACAGTAAGACATATTTTTCTTCCAAAATAAAAGAAGTCCGTCTCCAACACAGACGGACTTTCTTTTTTCGTGATCAAGGACTAGGCGGCGAAGACGATCAGCGCGCAGCTCAGCACAAGCAGGAGCACGCCCCAAACAGTCTCGACAATGGGACCCAGCTTCCTGATCTCATTCTCTTTGTTTTCCATAGTGGACTCCTTTTTTACCCCGAGGCCTGCGACATCGCCTGCCTACATTCTTAAACTACAATTACTACAAGCTCGGGGAACATACTTTTTGGCTATTTTTATGGACTTTTTATCAATGTGCCAGGTTGGAATATTCAAGGTGCAAATATTGCAGGTCCGCATAACGGCGCGGTTTCCAGCGCGACCGGCATGCGGACAAAGAAACACAAACAACATAGAAAAATGATTAGATAAGTCAGTAACGAGATGTGTAAGCCGATGCCGTCCCTGCACAAGTCCGGTATGGCAGTGCACCACGGGATTCGCGGGAGCGCCTGCGCGATTCGTGGAAGCGGCGGGCGGCACAAAAAAGAAAAAGCCCCGCCCGACGTGTTGCGTCAGGCGGGGCGTGAATCCAGCG
>NZ_MWQJ01000008.1:0-191410 GCF_002210405.1 Fibrobacter sp. UWB3 | reverse complement strand
CGCTGGATTCACGCCCCGCCTGACGCAACACGTCGGGCGGGGCTTTTTCTTTTTTATCCCGCCCGCCGCTTCCACGAATCGCGCAGGAGCTCCCGCGAATCCCGTGGTGCGCTGTCATGCCGGACTCCGATCCGGCATCGCCACTCTCGATATTTTTTATTTTATTCTAAATAGACCTGCTGAAAATATCTTGGTTTCAGCAATTTCTAGTGACTAATAACTAATAACTACTAACTAAAATTGCTATTCTTTGTCGCATGAATCCTAGAATATCCTTTGTATTGCAGATGTCGCCATCGACCTCGTATGAAAACCTTGAGGCGGTCGCGCGTAACTTGCTCGAAGGGTTGAATGTTCTTCTGAATTCGGAACAGGTAAAGTGCTCCATCTTCTTGGATGGGCCTGTGATTGAGGCGCTTTACAATGTGGCAAAGCCGTTGATGTTCGGCAAAATTCAGAATGCGATTCGCAATGGGGTTCTCGAATTTTTAGGCGGTGGCTATTACGATCCTATGCTTCCGCTTTTTCCGGAAGATTTGCAGACGATGCAGTTGGAGTTGCATCGCGACTACTTGAAGAAGGTGCTTGGCGCAGAACCGCAGGGATATTTCAATTCCTCGCTGGTGTGGGAGCCGGGTATGGCCGATGTTCTGGAGCGTTCCCGTTTTGATTATGCGCTTGTGACAGAATCGGCTGTGCAAGATGCTCTTGGCCGTTCGACACCGGTATCAGGCTGGTTTACGCTTGAAGACCGTGGTGCACTTATTCGCATTGTCCCTGTGTCCGAGGTTCTTTCGAAGGCGATTGCAGAAGATAATCTTTCTTGGCGTTCTGTAGCGGAACAATATTGCCGTGATGGAAAGTCTGCTATTGCGCTTTTGGATATTCCGTCGGAGCCTGAAGAAATAGTCAATTTCTTTGGGCGCTTTGTAGACTTTGTCGAGATGAATGAGGTTCAGACTAGAACCGTTGGTTTTGCTGTAGATCAGCTGGAAACTTGCGGTACGATTAGTTTCCTTGTTTCGGCGGGCCGCAGGCTAGGGCTGCCTTCGACGGCGCGAACTTGTCGTGAACTTTTGATTCGCCGTCCAGAGATCAATATGCACCACAAGTCTTTCCTGAATTTGTACAGGAGAGCTCGCAGTGTGCTTTCGGGCAAGAAATGGCTCGAATTCTGCCATGCGCTTTTGCCGGCGATGGCTCCGCTTTATTTTAGGGATATGCACAATCGCTCGGGCATGCGTTCCATGATGGTACGCAAGCGCTCGAACCGCATGTTGCTTTCTGCTTCGCAAGTTCTCGATGACCTTACTGGATTCTCTGGGCTTCGCGTGGATGTGTGCGATTTTTTGCTCCGTGGCAAAAAAGTTCTCTTTTGCGAAAATCCGGAATCGTCTTACTTGCTCGATTACCGCATTGGCGGTGCGCTCCGTGTATGGAATTACAAGGGTGCAAAGACGAATCTCGTGAACTCTTGGCGCGATGACGGCGAACCTTCGTTTGCCTTCTTGGATTGCCTTGTGCCGAATGTGGACTTTACGCCGGTCAAGCTGGAGCAGATGCTCTACGACCGTAAGCACTTGCTTGCAGACCCGTATGACTATCGTATTTTGCGTTCCGATGTCGGCACCGAGATTATGTTAGACGAGGAACAGGGCTTTGACAATGAAGAGCGCAAGGCTTTGTTCAAAATAAAGAAAGTCTTTACGTTCCAGGGCGACGCTGCCAAGTTTACCGTTTCGTATGCGATAGACAATCTTGCGTATGTGAACACGAAGGGCTATTTCGGGACGATTCTCGAGCTTGGGCTTTTGTCTCATGGCGATGTCAACAAAGTCTGGATTGACGGCAAAAATGTCAAGTGGAATATGGTGGAGCCGCTTTTGTATCCGGATGGCCAGTCGCTTGAAATTCGCGATGAAAAGGCTGGTTGCGTGTTCCGCATGGCGTTTGATCGTCCGACGTCTATCTTTATCGGCTCCATCTTTGGAGCAACTTCAACTGCAGCTCCGCAGGCGTTCCAAGGCATTCGCGTGTTCCCGTTCTGGAATGCTCCGTTCAACGTGCTTGACCGCAAGGCGTTCAAGATTTCTGTGTCGGTGACGAAGAGGTAACTTGTGCGTGCGGACTTGATCGACATCCAGGTAGAAGATCGCGGCGAAGAAGTCGAAATTTCGTTGTACGGCATTCTAGGCGAATACCAGCTTTCGGCTGTCCGTGAAAAGCTTGAAATGCTTGTGCGTGGCCCAGGCGTGTTCTTCTTTGTGAATCTCCAGAATGCAAGGTTCACGACGGAAGCATATCGTGGCTTGTTCCTTGAAATTTTGAATTTGGTCAAGCAGCAGAAGGCTAGCCTTATTTTGTTGTTCGATAGCGAAGAGCTGCAAGCTTATTTTGAACGTTATCGCAACATCTTTGAAATTTATAGAAGCCGCGAGGAATACCGCAAGTCTGGGCTTTCGAAGCAAGTTCATTTGGTTGGTTTGCATTACGAGAAAAAGTCGATTAGCCTTTCTCCTGGCTTTGCCATTTCTGTTGCTTTGTTCTTGATTGGTTGGGCTGTTACCTTGTTTGTTATTGTGGTGGGGCAAGGCCGTGAAATATCGGATAAACAGGCTCAGATAACGGCTCTCGAAAGCCAGAAGGCACGCTACATCCGCGAAATTGACCGCTTGGAATCGGCAATTGGGCCGATGCGTAAATTAGGCGTTGTGCAGGATACGACTTTGCTGAGTTCTTTTGGCGCTATCCAGGATTGGGTCTCGTATCTAGAATACTTGGAGAAGAATCGACGTGAAAAGTAGCGTTCGTCTTTCTTCGATGAGCGTAAGCGTCCTGTTTATCATAGGCTTCGCCGTATTGTTCTTTTTTGCGAGCGAATGGTATTCCAATAGCCGTAAACTTGAAAAGCTTGCTTATCAGGAACGTATTCTCCATAATGATATGGAACATTTGGAGGTGGTGGGCAAGTGGACGCTCGATTACGTGAAAATCGAAAAGGCGCTCACATATATGCTTGGTGATAGAATCTCCGAGGTGAGTTTCCGTATTCTGGCAGAACATTTGTGGCAGATTTCACAATCGTATTCTTTGGACCCATTGATTATTCTTGCTGTTGTCGCGCAGGAAAGCCGTGGAAACCCGCTTGCCCGTGGACGTTTCCAGACCGGAAAATTTTCGGGTGCGCTCGGCTTGATGCAGATAAAACTGGAAACCGCGAAAAAGATTGGCCGCAGGTTTGGGCTTGTTATAGAAGGTGAAGACGACTTGATGCGCCCGGAAGTGAACGTGGTTGTTGGCTCTGCTTACCTGATTCGCCTGATTGGAAAGTATGGCAATTTGAGGGAGGCACTAGTGGCTTATAACCTTGGCCATACCGCTGTCGACAAGCTCCTTGAAAAGAATGCTCCGCTCCCGACTTCTTACTATGAAGGGGTGGTGAGGAAATATCGGGATTTAGTGAATCACTGCTCCATTTAAAGAGTGCGTTTTTTGAAATAAAAATAAATCTTGAGTTGTAGGCCGTATATTCTTTTTTCTAAATTCTAGTCGTGATTAGGAATCTGATTTTTATTCTTGGAATGACGGGGATCGCCTTGGCGGGCGAGGTCCGTTATGATTGCTTGCGTTTTGTAGAGCAGGGACTTACGAGTGACCCGCAGATGGAAGAACTGCGTTATGGTACCGAAGCCAAGAAAAATAAGATTGGCGCACTCAAGTCAGAAGTTATTTTACCGACCTTTTATGTGTCGATGATGGTTGGGCCTGCTCCGGGTCTCAAAGAGTATAACGATTACTATTTCAATCAATCTGGGGATACCTTAGGTGTTGAAAAGGGCGAAAAGTACGATTTTTCCAGGATGGGGCCTTTCTGGGGTGTCGAAGCCAAGTTTATCCAACCGTTGAACTTGGGCCAGTATCGAACAGGCAAGTTGGCTCTTGAAGCGGATCTGCAGCAAAAGACGTTTGAAATTGAAAACTCTACGCTCAAAAAAGAAGTCGAGCTCCAGACCTATTATTACAACTACCTGCTTGCTCTTGAAATGAAGCGTCTTGCCGCCGATGCCAAAAAGCGGGTCGACAAGGCTTATGATCAGCTCGAAGAAGCTTTGGATGAAGACGAACCGACTGTTTCGCAGACGGATCTTCTGAATTTGAAAGCCAAAATGCATTCGGTCAAGGAAGGCGTGATCGAGGCTGACCTCGGCATGAAGCGTGTGCAGCTTGCTATCCGTTTTGCGCTTTCTTTACCGGAGGGCGATTCTTTTGTTGCTGAGGATACCGTGCTTGCCATGAGAACGGAAACGATGCCGACAGAAGAGCAGGTTCGTGAATTGACGGTTAAGCATAATCCGGAGTTGAAACAGCTTGAGGCCGGTTTACGTGCTCGTCGATTCCAAATGGACTTGGCTGAAGCAAAACTTGCTCCTGAGTTCTTTGTCATGGGTGAGTTTGAATACGTGAAGAGCTGGGCGGGTAACCGTAACGTGTTGCAGAAAAACGCATTTGCCCAGGATGCTGTGAACCGTATTTCTGGACTTATTGGCGTTGGCTTAAAATACCGCTTGAACTTCTGGAAAAACTGGGAAGATTTTCGACAGGCGAGAACGGAGTATCGTGGACTTAAGTTGAAAGAAAGCTATGCCTCGGATGGACTTGTCGCAAAAGCTGTTGAACAGTATTATCAGGTTGTGGCGGCTAAAGAAAAGCTTGATGCTTTGCGCGAAAGTCTGCGTGCGACAGAATCGCTATTGAAAGATGCAGCCATGAAATACGACCTCGATAAATCCCAAACGAGTGCGCTTGTTTCGGCCTATACGCAGAATATTTCCATGCAAAAAGATTATTATTTCGCCGTTTGCCGATATAACGTCGAATTTGCCGGATTAGTGGCAAAGATGGGTTTGTCTATCCAGAAGTATAATTCGTATTTTAAATAAAAAAGAGGAGAACCAAAGATGTTTAAGAAAATTTTGATCGCTATTGCCTGTGCTTCGCTCTTGTCTTTTGCTGCCGAAGATCCGGTATCTGTCGTGAAAAGCAAGGACGTTGAATTGCAGAACATCATCAAGAAGTCCAAGCGTACCGCTAAGGAAACTGAACGCGTCAAGAGCCTTTTGAATGATTCTTTTGACTTTGCTTTGCTCGCTAAGAAGTCTTTGGCCGCAAGTGACTGGAAGGCTCAGGACGAAGCTTCCCAGCAGAAGTTCGTGACGGAATTCCAGCGCATGGTCCGCAACTCCAGTGCAAATCGCCTTGAACTTTATCGCGCCGATTCCACGATTTATGAACCGGCCAAGATGAAGGGTACGGACGATGCTCGCGTTGTCGCTCACTTGTGGAACAAGGGCAAGGAATCGGTGCTCGAATACAAGATGACGCTTGTGAATGGCAAGTGGAAGGCTTGGGACTTGGTCATCGATGACCTTTCTACGGCCCGTAACTACAAGGAACAGTTCAGCAAAATCCTGAAAGACAAGAGCTTTGCCGAATTGATCGATATTATCAGCAAGAAGGCTGACGAAGCCGAAAAGTAATGGGCTTTCTTTCCTGGCTTTTTTGTGCAATTCTCGTTGTAGCGCTTGTGCTACTGCTTTTCCCGTTTGCTTTTCGAATTGATTTCGAGGCCGGGGAGCGCGGTGTGCGGGCGCTTTTCTTTTTTTTCAAGAAGAAAATTTACGAGTACGAAAAAAAGTGGAAGGAAGAAGCTGGCAGTAAGGAGCTGGCGGTAGAAGGAGACGACAAATGCGTAGATCGAGAGTCGCGACCAAGCTCGCTTGGGCATGACCGAGATCAGCATTTGGGACAAGAGCGAAGCGATTGTCCAAAGACGAAAGACGAAAGACGAAATGCGCCGCCGGTTGAAGCTGTTGCGAAAAAGCCTGCAGAAACTCCCAAGACGGAACCGATGGATGTTCCGGCAGGGACTGAATTAGGAATTATAAATCCTCAGGATTCGTCATTGCGAGCCGAAGACACCCCCGAAAAGCGAGAATCTTCTGATGTCATCCTGAGTGAAACGAAGGATCTAGTAAAGTCTAGCGCAAGCAGCGAGAGTGCGCATCCTGTGGAAGTAAAATCTTCGTCGGTTGTTGAAGTTTCGTCTGAAGCAAAAGCCGCGGAATCCGAGAATCGCGATTCCGAAAAAAACGAGACGCTCGCCGAAGATAAAAAGCCGAAGAAGGAAAAACGCAAACTCTCGGACCGTGAATTTTGGACCATTATTTTGACTCCGGATTTTGATGCTAGGGCGTTTAAGTACATTCTGAAAATTTTGAAGGCGGTGCTTACACTCTTCCGTGTGCGCTTTAGCGATTGCTTTGTCGAGGGCATCCGCTCGGATTACCAGACCATGGGCTATATCGCGGCGGCGAACGGATTCTTGAAAGCGTACCCGTACGTTGGCGATTGGGACTTGAGAATGGACTGGATGAACGAGAAGGAACTCCGCGCAGTTGGTTCGGTTCGCTTGAGCATTACGTTGCTCCGCATTTTCTGCTTTACTTTGGAAACTCTTGTGCTGGCTGGAATTTTGGCACTTAGCTTTTGGCGCCGTCGTGCGCATGTGATTAAAACAAATGAACTTCCGCAACTCGGCTTTATCCGCAGACGGATTCTTGAATTTATTTTGGAGGACTGATGGCTGTTTTGACTTTGGAACGTTTGCTTGCTTCGATGGGCTTTGGCAGTCGCAAGGATGCGCGTGGGTTAGTGCGCATGGGCCTTGTGGAGCTGGACGGCAAGGTTCTCGATGACCCGTTCATGGAATTCAAGACGCGTCCGGAGTTCATCACTGTGAATGGCGAAGAAGCGCCGACGGTCGAGAAGTTGTACGTGATGCTTTTCAAGCCAACGGATGTGGAGTGCAGCCACAATGCCCGTGACCACAAGCCTGTGTACGATTTGCTGCCGGAACGCTTTACGGCAATGGGCATCCAGTCCGTCGGACGCTTGGATGCGGATTCTTCGGGACTCTTGTTGCTCTCGAATCAAGGTGACTTTATTCACAAGGTCGAAAGCCCGAAGAAGGGATTTTGGAAAAAGTATCGCGTGACGCTTGCACGCCCGTTTACAGATGCGCAGAAGGCGGAACTCTTGGCGGGCGTGATGCTCAAGGACGAACGACGTCCGGTGCAGGCTCGTGAGATTGAAGTGAACGGAGATGTGGTGGATATCTCGATTGGCGAGGGACTGTACCACCAGGTTCGCCGTATGTTCGCTGCGGTTGGCAATCACGTCGAAACGCTTGAACGCATCGCGATTGGACCGGTTGTTCTGGATCGTACGCTGGGCGAAGGCGGTTGGCGATTCCTCACCGAAGAAGAAGTCGCTGCACTGTCGTAATAAAGGAGATGCCCGCTCAGTGGCGGGCATGACAATTTTGCGGCGGGCATGACAAAGAAAAGCCGGCGTTCAAGCCGGCTCTTTCGTATCAGGCGTGTGCGTAGCCTGAGTTAATAGGTTCAACGTACGTTTAGATGGAATCGTAGTCGCTATTGACGTGTACGATTTCGTTTTCGGTTTCAAGTTCCGGCTGTACGGATGCTTCGCCGAGGATACCTTCGAGCGAATTGATCTTGTCCTTAATGTCGTTGCTGAACTTGAATGTCGGGACCAGACGTTCGTCGATGAGAACGGTTTCGCCAGTGCGGGGGTTGCGCGCCGGGCGAGCCTTGCGGGGCTTGCAGGCGAACGTGCCGAAACCGCGAATTTCAATAGTATTGCCTTCGATAAGCTTCTCGCCGAGGAGGTCGAGGAACTGTTCGACAACAATTTTAATATCATTGCGCACAAATCCGGTGGATTTGGCGATTTCCTGAATAAGAGATTGTTTAGTTATATTAGCCACGCACTAAATATAAGTTTAACATAGACTTAGAGTGATGGTTAAAGCGAAATTAAATATCTTTTTCGGGTTCACATTGCGGAATATTTGTGAATAGTTGTGACTTAAATGTTGAAGATTGATAATTTGCCTAAAAAGGTCCGTTTTAATCTCCGAAACAAGGAGATTTTCCCCAATACTATCTTAAGTCCGATGGATGGAGTGACTGATGCTCCGTTCAGGCGGCTTTGCCGCATACTTTCGGGCGACCGCATGGGTCTTTTGGTTTCGGAGTTTGTTCCGACTGATGGTGATGCCGTATTCAACCCGGATGGTCACAAGCAACTGAAGTTTTTTCCGGAAGAGCGCCCGTTTGGCATCCAGATTTTTGGGCGTTTCCCGGACCGTATGGCTGCGGCAGCAGGCAAGATTGCCGAACGCTACCACCCGGAATTCATCGAAGTGAATGCGGGGTGTCCGGCGCCGAAGGTGGCGGGCAAGGGGAGCGGTTCTGGTCTTTTGCGGGACTTGCCCCGCTTGCAAGAGATTCTGCACGACGTGAAGGCGGTTTTGGACGCAAAGACGCCGGAGATTCCGCTCACGCTTAAGTGCCGTATAGGCTGGGACGACGATAGCATCAACGTGATGGAAACGCTCAAAATTGCCGAGGGCGAGGGCGTTGAAATGCTCACGGTTCATGGTCGCACGCGTTTGCAGGGGTATAACGGCCTCGCGAACTGGGACTGGATTGGCAAAGTTGCAGCTGCGGCAAAGATTCCCGTGATTGGCAATGGCGATGTGAATAGCGTCGAATGCGCACGCGAACGCATTAATACTTACGGCGTTTCGGGCGTGAGCATTGGGCGCGGGGCGATGCATAACCCGTGGATTTTCGGACAAATTGCGGATGCGTGGGAAGGTCGCGAAAAGCATGTGATTACCGCGCAAGAAGCACTTGATGTGTTCCCGCTCTATTACAAGTTTAAGATTGAGGACGGGGCAACGGAAATGAATGCGATGGGGCGCATGAAACAGCTCGCCGCAAGACTGTGCAAAGGTTTTTGTTTAGATGGGGATAGGCAATCCCGGCATCCCGGAATAAATCCGGGACAGGCTCAAGTCCGGGATGACAATGCTGGCGGAACGATCTCTGGTGATGACAATATTGCGATGTCGGTGCGGCAGGCGCTTTTGACGTGCCAATCGGCAGCAGAAATGCTTGAATGCGTTGAAAAACTCAAGGATGGGATTGCCCGTGAAATGGTCTTTGAGCCGGAACGCCTTGTGAACCTCAACGGCGCCAAAGAAACCGAACTCAAATTCGTCGACCAATTCAAAGGCCGTTGATGTTTTCAGTAAATGCGTGAAAAATAACTGTATAAGAAATTAATGTTTGCCGTCGAGAGAATAAAGCGTCGGCCAAGGATGGGGAGGGTGCAGGGAGGGGCCCGTGCGGCCTTCGCAACTCCGAGCTGGGGCCCCGCCCGCATGATGTACTTTAATGATTAAAAAATTGATGAAGTGCTGATTCATTCAGCATAAAAACAAGTACTCAAAAAAAATCTCAAAAATTTGCGTTAGCCTATTGACTTTGAGTCAAAAATTGAGTACATTTAGGGTATGGACAAGTTTATCGACATATTCCAGTTTACTCATTTCCGCAAGTACTTGGATGAATATCAAGCGGCTCGTGTGCAGACCGACCCTGAATTTACTAGGGCTGGTGCATGCGCTTTGCTTGGCCTCCCCAAGACTCGCAGTTACTATAACGATATCGTCAAAGGAAAAAAACTGACCGGTCGCATGATTCCCAAGTTCGTGGAAGTTCTTGGACTCAATAAGAAAGAGGCCAAGTACTTTGAAACGATGGTGAATTTCGACCAGGCGAAAACGACGACGGAACGCAATGCGTTTTTTGATGAACTCATCAAGCAGCATCCGGATCCGCACCACATCTTGAACGAAGATGCCTACGAGTATTACAACCACTGGTATAATAGCGTGTTGTTTACGGCGTTGGATGTGATGGATGTTTCGGATGACCTTGAACCGATTCAGAAACGCATTTTCCCGAAGGTCTCCGTGGGGACTTTGAAGCGTTCGCTCGAATTGCTGGAACGCATTGGCTTTGTGCGCAAGAACGAAGACGGCTTTTGGAAAAGCTCGCGCGATTCGGTGAGCAGTGGGGCTTACAACAATAACGATTTGGTGCGTCAATACCAGTTGCAGTGTTTTGAACTTTCGAAGCAGGCGCTGCTTGCCGATGACGATAATCCGTCGGACATGGGAACGTTTACGTTCAGCGTTTCGGACGATGCGTATAAAGAAATTGCCTTGGAAATTCAGAATTTGAAAGCCAAGGTGCGCAAGATTATTACGCAAGACAAGAAAGAGGCGACTGGGGTACACCAGTTGAATATTCACTTGTTCACGAATTTAAAAAAATAAAAACGAGGAGGAATAACTATGATTACAAATAAAATTACAAAGTTGGGCGCTGCTCTTGCAATGCTTGGCCTTGGATTGCTTGCCGCTTGTGGTGAGGACAATGTGGCGTCGTCGTACAGCGAAACGCAAACAGGGAAGCCTGTGGTGCAGCTGGGTCGCCTTGCTGATTTGGATACGTCAATCGTTTACCAACGTATTGATGTTGTAGATCCGTGTTCTGCAAAGAAAGTGGTTTTATACGTTGATGAGGTTAATGTGTTGGCCAAGGCGTCTCCTATAATCGAAGAAGATCATTCAGTCCCGGCTTGTGGAGAAAAGGAAACTGTTCGCTTGTATATAAATACGAGGGTACAGGTGGTTGATCCGCAGGGAAAACCGGTTGTTGGCGCCAAGGTTTACGAAGGTTCTTCTGCTTGTGATGATGGCGTATGTCAATACACCACAGACAAGGATGGTTATATTTATATAGATAGCGTAGCTTATCTTTGGTATTTGCAAGGGAGTGTGCAACGGTTCAGTTCTCTCCAGTTGCGAGTGCTTTCGGCGGATATGAACCTTGGAGCCAATGTCTATTCTAGTTTTGCGAACGCTTCCGCCTTGAAGATTGATGAGGTGCCGTTTGCTGAATTAGAAAAGATTGTTTTGGAACCCGTATATTCTGGTAAATTAAGCTTGAATCCTCCTTTCAAGATTTTGAAATTCTATGAATATATGAGTGAAAAAATGAAATGGGGTGAACGCCTGGAAAAGGATATTGAAGAAAGGGCTGAATTAAAGGTTTGCGTGTATTCGGAAGATTTTATGGCTGGAGAGCATCCTGATGTTCCGAATTATTATGCGCCTTGTCAAAGAGTGACCGAAGAAGACTATGAAAATGGATACATGGTCATTTATGGATTGCCTGAAGGAAAATATTATTTCGGCATATCTGAACCTGGTGCTTCTGAAGGCTTTGGTGTGTATGAAGGCTTTGAAGTTGTAAAGCCCTAGACCATTTAATGAAATCTTGAGGAGGAAAAGGTTTCAGCGGCTCTTCGGGGGCGCTGAAATTTTTTTACACTAAAATCCAACTAGAATTGTTAAATAAATCACTCTTTTTTTTGCAAATGTCAAAAAAATATTCTATATACAGAATGTGAAAACTTTTGTTTCTGCTCATAAGCTCGTTCAGATTACAATCCTGATTGTTATCGGTATAGTTATCAACCGATTGCTTGCCGATTTGGCCATCTATTTCCAATTGCCGCTGTACTTGGATAGCGTGGGCACGATTGTTGTGGCTGTAATTGGCGGCTTTAGCCCAGGGGCGATTGTCGGATTCTTGACGAACTTCATTGGCGGTTTTGTCGATTCTTCGACTTTCTACTATGGTACGATTAACGTGATGATTGCCGTATGTGCTGGGATTGCTGCTAGGCGAGGGGCGTTCCATCATGTTTCTCGTTTGCCGATGCTGCTTGGAATGTTGATGATTTTGAGCATTCCATGTTCGGTGCTTTCGTACTTTCTTTTTGACTTTAAGATTGCTGAGAATGTGGTGACGCCGATTGCGACGGCTCTGCATGAGGGCGGGCTTCCGGTTCTCTTGTCGCAGATTTTGGCGGACTTCTGCACGGAAATTCCGGATAAGTCCATTTCGATTATCGTGGCTTATGTGCTGATTCGCTTGACGCCACGCTGGTTTGCCAAGGAGTTTGATTCTGTTTCTGGTCGTTCGCATGAGGATCGCTACCGTTCTAAGAACGAAATCCATACGCTCAAGGCTCAGGTGACGGCTCTCTTGTTCGTGTCGAGCTTTGCGCTTGCGGTGGTTGCTACGGCGGTCGCTTACAAGACGTATTCCGAAGCGGAAATCCATGAAACAACGCTTTTGGCGGAATCGGTGAACAGGCTTGTGTCGGATGCTATCCAGAATGCGGACTCGACGACGCTTCACGAGTACATTCATGATCTCAAAGGCAAACATCCGCGCATTTTGACGATTACGCCGGGCATGCACGAGACGGGCAAGTGGGATGTCTCGATTGTCTGTACCGAGGCTCCGAATCCGGTCTGTACCAAGTTTAGCCTTGCCGCGATTCGCATTAGCGTGGTGCTGTTCTGCACGAAGATTTTCTCAACGCTGTTTGGACTTTTGCTAGCGATTGTGTTTACGGCTATCTTGATTGCAAACCGCAAGGTGGTTTACCCGATTCACGAAATGACGCTTGAAATGGACAACTTTGCCTACGACAGTAGCAGGGGACGCCGTGAGTCCATCAACCAGATCAAGGGTCTTGAAGTGGTGACGGGTAACGAAATCGAGAATCTGCATTCGGCGATTATCAAGGCGGTCGAAGAAATTGATTTGTACATCAACAAGTCCGAGTACCAGGCGGCCTCGATTGCGGCTCTCCAGACGAACATCATTACGGTGCTTGGCGATATGGTGGAAAATCGCGACGAGACGACGGGTGGCCATGTGCGCCGTACGGCGGCTTATGCTGAGCTGATTGCGCGACAGTTGCAGCGCGATGGCAAGGAACCTGAAATTGACGATGCTTTTGTTTCGACAATCGCTGTGGCGGCTCCGCTCCATGATATTGGCAAGATCAATATTTCGGATGTGATTTTGAATAAGCCGGGCAAGCTGACTGACGAAGAATTTGCTGAAATGAAAAAGCACACGGTCTATGGCCGTGATATGCTCGTGCGTGCATCGAAGAACTTGGGCGAAACGGCTTACCTCAAGATGGCGAAGGAAATTGCCTACAGCCACCACGAATGGTGGGATGGCTCGCGTGGCTATCCGGAGCGCTTGAAGGGCAAGGATATTCCGCTTTCGGCCCGCATTATGGCGGTCGCAGATGTGTATGACGCGCTTGTTTCGGAACGGCCGTACAAGAAGGCTTTCTCGGTGGACGAAGCTTTCCGTATTATTACCGAGGAAAGTGGTACGCACTTTGACCCGGAAGTGGTCGATGCTTTCGTGAAAAACCGCGAAACCGTCGAACAAATCATGAAAACTAAGTTCGAAGATTGATTTGTTACAATAATTGTAAAGGTTGATTGCGTCAATCTGAGGGCATTGCCCGAAGAAACGAGTAATATCTAGTTGTAAAAAATGACTGGATCCTTCACTGTCGTTCAGGATGACGAAGAATCTTTCATTAACCGCTTTTTTGATGTCCTTTTAATCTTGCGGGGGGCTTGCAATTTTTCTAAATTGCCCCGCGGAAATTTCAAAACAGGACATTGAGAATGAACTACAATCCTCTCGCTCAAGCTTTGAATGCAGAACTCTCCGCTAACGGTTGCTGCGTTCTTGACATGCTCTCTGAACAGGGCAAGGCCATTTTCTTCCCGCGTAAGGGTATTCTCGGCCAGGGTGCCGAAGCCAAGGGCTCCGACATCAATGCGACAATCGGTACAGCTCTCGAAGATGACGGCTCTCCGCTCGTTTTGGATTGCGTTCTCAAGTCCCTCAATCTCCCGAAGCAGTCTTTCCTCTATGCTCCGAGCTTCGGCAACCCGGACCTCCGCAAGGAATGGAAGGCCCAGGTCGTGAAGAAGAACCCGACGCTTGCTTCCAAGAACTTCAGCAACCCGGTTGTGACGGCCGCTTTGACGCATGCCATCAGCTGCGCTGGTTACATGTTCCTCGACAAGGACGACGAAGTCATTATCCCGGACCTCTACTGGGACAACTACGAACTCGTGTTCGAAAACGCCCGTGGCGCAAAGATCAAGACTTTCAACACCTTCAAGAACGGTGGTTTTGACACGGAAGCCTTGAAGGCTGCCCTCGCTGCAAGCAAGTCCGACAAGAAGGTCGTGCTCCTTAACTTCCCGAACAACCCGACGGGTTACACCGCTACCGAAAAGGAAGCGGTTGAAATCGCAAAGATCCTCACGGAATGCGCTGCTGCCGGTAACAAGGTCGTGGCTCTCCTCGACGATGCTTACTTTGGTCTCGTCTACGAAGAAGGCGTGACGAAGGAATCCCTCTTCGTGAAGCTCGTGGACGCTCACGAAAACCTCCTCGCTGTGAAGCTCGACGGTCCGACCAAGGAAGACTACGTTTGGGGCTTCCGCGTTGGCTTTATGTCCTTCGGTTTCAAGGGTGCAACTGAAGCACAGCTCAAGGCTCTCGAGGACAAGGCTGCCGGTACGGTCCGTGGCAATATCTCTAACGCTCCGTCCATCAGCCAGAAGATTTTGCTCGCTGCTTACCAGAGCGCCGAATACGCTCAGCAGAAGGCCGAAAAGTATGCAACGCTCAAGAAGCGTTACGACATCATCAAGCAGGTGTTCGCCGCTCATCCGGAATACAAGGACGCCTTTGAACCGATGCCGTGCAACAGCGGTTACTTTATGTGCATCAAGCCGAAGGGCGTTGACGCCGAAGAACTCCGCCAGAAGCTCATCAAGGATTACAGCACTGGCACGATCATGCTCTCTGGCCTTATCCGCGTTGCATTCAGCGCTGTCCCGACCGAAAAGCTCGGCAAGCTCTTTGAAAATATCTATAATTGCGTTGTAGCGATGAAAGCCTAACTGCGGCGAAGCCGCGCAAAACGGAGGATTTATGTCCGATACAGCAATACTGAATTACGACGGAAAGAAGTACGAACTTCCCGTTGTAACTGGTACTGAAAACGAACATGGTCTTGATGTAAGCAAACTCCGCAAGGATACTGGATTGGTCACGCTGGACTACGGTTACTTGAACACCGGTAGCACCAAAAGCTCTATCACGTTTGTCGATGGCGAACATGGTGTGCTGCGCTACCGAGGATACTCCATTGAAGATCTTGCAGAAAAGGCGACTTTCCCGGAGACCGCTTGGCTCCTGATTTACGGTGAACTCCCGAATCAGGAACAGTTGAGCCATTTCCGCACGCTTTTGACGGAAAACGCCCTGTTGCACGAAAATTTGCTGCACTTTTTCCGCGAAATGCCGCCGGGAGCCCACCCGATGGGTATCCTCTCGTCCGTGGTGAACGCCGTGGGTCTTTTCACGCCGCGTTTCTATGACGATGAAAATATCGCAAGTGCATTCGAACTCACGACCGCAGGTCTCATTTCCAAGATCCGCACGATTGCCGCATTTGCTTACAAGGCAAGTATCGGTGAACCGTTCGTGTACCCGGAAGCGGAACGCAGCTACTGCAGCAACTTCCTCAACATGATGTTCAGCAGTAAGGCTCGCCCGTACCACCCGGATCCGATCATGGAAAAGGCGCTCAACACGCTCCTCATTGTCCATGCTGACCACGAACAGAACTGCTCCACTTCGACCGTTCGCATGGTGGGCAGCTCTCAGGCTAACCTTTACGCAAGCATCTGCGCCGGCATTTGCGCCTTGTGGGGCCCGCTCCACGGTGGTGCAAACCAGGCTGTGCTCGAAACGCTTCTCCGCATCCAGCAGAGCGGCATGACGATTGAACAGGTGATGGCGAAGGCCAAGGACAAGAACGATCCGTTCCGTCTTTCTGGCTTTGGACACCGCGTCTATAAGAGCTACGACCCGCGCGCCAAGGTGCTCAAGAAGCTCATGTACCAGGTCTTTGAACGCGAACACGTTCACGACCCGCTTTTGGATGTGGCTATCAAGCTCGAAGAAGCCGCCCTCAAGGACGAATACTTTGTCGAACGTAAGCTGTACCCGAATGTGGACTTCTACTCCGGCATTCTCTACCGCGCTATGGGCATCCCGACGAACATGCTTACGGTGATGTTCGCGATTGGCCGTTTGCCGGGCTGGATTGCCCACTGGAAGGAAATGCACGACGATCCGCAGAGCAAGATTAACCGTCCGCGCCAGATTTACACCGGCAAGACGGAACGCGCATGGATTGATCGCGACAAACGATAAGCGATAATTTGATAAATTAAAAATCTCTCGGAAATGCTCCGGGAGATTTTTTTGCTAATAAGCTAAGTTTTTGTTGTATTCGTTGATGGCGTCTTCTAGGTAAATGCTTCGCCATATTAATCCATAAACAAAACTGTTAAGAGGAAATGTTATCATTCCTCCCCATAACGGATATTTTCCGCCATTAACATCGTTTATTAAAAGAATGGCTCCGACTAAAAATGATGATATTGAAGATATAAGAATAGAGCTTTCAATGTAGTTATGGATTCTTGCTGTTTTATAGAACCTGTTAGGCTTATTTCGTTCTTTGATATCTTTTTCTAAAATGTTGAGGATTTCTCCGCTTCCCATGGGGTATTGATTTTTATCATAATCTTCATGACCCATACAATATTCGTACACAAATGGAGGAACTTTTATTCGGCTGTATATAATTTTTGAAGAATCGACATACGCTTTTTTTTCGTATCTCTTTTTTGATATGCTGTCGCTTTGGGGATTGCTTGCTTCAATTTTATCTAATTCTTTATCTGTTGATGTTTCGTTGAATTTATTATTGATTGTGGAAGAGACGGAAGTAAAATTGTGTTCGTTGCTGGAATATTTGGGCATCAGTTGTGCGAAAATTAAGCACGGGCAAAGAATGAGTAGTGTGAGAAACTTCATAAGTCGAATATAGAAAATAATACAAACGGCTCTCGGGATTGACCGGGAGCCGTTTTGGTATAGAGTTTGTTTGTCTTTAAACGACTTTGGGGCGGCCGGTACGCATTGACAATAGGGAATCGACCATTTCGCTCCAATGTTCCAACACGACCTTGCCAATGGCGGGGTCGTACATTACGCCTAGATTCTTCTCGATTTCATTGCGGCAGTAATCTAGCGACATGGCGTCACGATAAACGCGCTTGCTTGTCATGGCGTCTATTGAGTCTGCGATGGCAATGACGCGGGCGCCTATGGGGATGTCTTCGCCTTTAAGACCTTCCGGGTAGCCGCGGCCGTCATAACGCTCGTGGTGGTGCAGCACAATTTGCACAAGTTCATGTGTATAGTTGGACTGCATCAGGATCTTTGCGCCGATGACCGGATGCTGCTTGATGATTTCGAACTCCTCATCGGTAAGTTTTCCCGGCTTGGTGAGCACATTGTCGCGAATGCCAATTTTGCCAATATCGTGCAAGTGTGCTGCATGTGTAATCAACGATATTGAACTTTCCGAAAGCCCTAAGAAACGGGCAATCAATTCCGAATATGCTTTTACACGCTCAGAATGGTGCGCCGTATAGGAATCCTTGGCTTCTTCGACTGAAATCAGGCAAGAAATCAAATCCTTGAGGTTCTGGTTTTCGTCGTTTTCGACCGGCTTGTGGTAACGCACCTTGTCGCGATACATGTTCAAGTCGGCTTCCATTTTCCAGTCGCTGATGGACTTGCGAATTCCGGAATCGCTGCGCAGGCGGCTTGCGCCTACAGCTATCGACAGATGGTAAAGCGCCTTTTTATTGTATTCGTTGATGTTCTTTTGCAGTATGGAATACATCGGATAGTGCGAATCTAGCGGCGCTCGTGTGATGACGGCAAATTCGTCGCCACCGATTCTAAAGCAGTTGCCGTTGGTGCCGTAGGTGTTTTTGATGGCTTTGGCGGCGGCCTTGATCAATTCGTCACCGGCCTGGTGGCCGAAGGTGTCGTTTGCGTATTTGAGGCCGTTCACGTCCATCAAGAACATGGTCCAAGAATTTTCTTGGGAGTCTTCCTGGTTGATTGTTTCTAGAAGTGCATCGAATGCGAGCCTGTTTTCGAGTCCTGTCAGGCTGTCCGTCGTGGCGACATCTTGCAGGTGTTCGTTCATGACGCGCAACCTGCTATTAATCTGTTCCAGTTCGAACGAGGTTTCACGAATGAAAGTGGCCATGCGGGCGGCTAGCGGCAAACGGGTGGATTTCTCATCCGGGATAATGACGCCTTTGGCGTGTCCCCGTTTTGTAATGGCGCCTTCGCGCATTGATGCAATGACGAGCGTGATGTTATGTTGGTTTAAAAATCCCTTTTCGCGCAAGAATTCACCATGCGAGAAAAATCCCGTGCTGGAGGCGAGCCCCTTGAACGCTGTAATTTCGTATGTCGGTTTGTGCTTGGACCAGAATGCCTTTCGTGCTGCGCAAGAGAATATGTGCATGACTTCGGGGGCGAATAGTTCGGCGTTTTCGCTTTCGGTTTTGATTTTTTCGAGAATCTGTTGCGGTTCGCCATACGAGAGGCGGACCATAGAACCTTCGTCGATATCCGAAGACATGGTGAGCGACCCGTCCGGATTGCTTGCGCCTGCAGCACGCACGATGGAAATTCCGTTGTGCTCGTAGAGCATCGGAAACTCAAGGGCGTTGTAGAAAAAGTTGTTGTCGTTTTTGATGTTCAGGTACTTGTTGTACACTTCGTAAGCGGGGAGGCTGCTCAATTCGTAAAGGATGTTGCCCTTGGAACGGGTGACGTGAAAGTTGCGTCCGATGGGCTTCCATCCGCTAATCTTGCGGGATTCCACATGAAATTCCGGACCGCCGTAGAATACAACTAAAATGCCTGTCTTGCTGTAACCGCCAACTGATGAAAATACGCAGGAATTCGGGCTTGTGATGTCGGGGGAGCAGACGATGCCTCCAAAAATCTGGATGCTTGGATCCAGGGCGTCGAGCCCTTCGCAAAGATTCGTCGTCGAAAACGGCGAAATGCAGTGGTAGATTTCGACTGCTTTTACCCAGGGGTTCTGCTTGGCTTCTTCCACGATTTCGCGGGCGATGTCGCGGATGGACTTGTTGAAAAAGTCGTACTGGTGAATTTGAATTTTTGTTGTCGGCTTTTCGAATATGATGGCGGATATGGAAATTTCGCTTGCCTTTTCGCAGTCCACGATGTTTCCGCTGGTGGAGTTGCCGAACCACGGCACCTTGGGGAAAACTCGTTCCAATGTTTCCCAAACGGGTCTCAGTTTTCCGGGGTCCAACTCTTCGGAATGGATTTGGAAACATACGGTGGGCGAGCCGTTTTCTTTGCACCAGTTGCTAAACTGGGCCAGCTCTTTTTCAAACGTGGCCGCATCGTTAAATGCAAAAATCCTGTTTTTCATTTCGGGTTCCCCTTCCTGTTACATCAAAGCGTAATTCGACTTAGATAATATATCATTTCTAGGTCGGATATGGCAGAGAAAATGTCGAGATGAGGGATTTTTGGGGCGAAAATGTGATTTTGCGCGATATGATTTGCAAAGCGAGGACTCTTGTTTATTATGTGGCAGGAGACTATTTTTGTAATTGATATTGTTTGATGAGGTTGTATGCAAAATGCTTTATTGCTTTTAACGCTTTTGGCTCAGAGTGAAGCGGATATTGCAAAGGGAAAAGTGATTCGTCAGCAAGATTTGTTTGATGCTTTGGAGCGGGAGCTTGAAGCCGGGTGTTGCGGGCTGGCGCATGAAGCCCGCTCGAAGGGGTAGCGTAAGACTTGGCGGAGCCAAGGCTGAAGCGAGGGGGAGTCGTCCCCCGTCTTATACCGAGACTTGACTGGATCCTTCGTCGCAGGCTCCTCAGGATGACGGGTGGCTAATGACCATTGACCGATGACTAAAAACTAGCGGTCATTTTTTCACTTTTTTTTGTACAAGGGATGCCAAAAGGGCGTTTATAATTGTATTTTTCAAGCGGTACCGAATGATACCTTTAAATATGCACATTTGCAAAAAAGGTTAATACTATGCAAGTTGATTTGAATACTGTCGATTGGAAGACGCTCCCCTTCGGTTATTACGATACCGATTACAATGTCCGCTGCTACTACCGCAATGGTGAATGGGGCAAGATTGAAGTATCTTCTTCCAAGGACATCAGCATCCATATGGCCGCTACTTGCTTGCATTACGGCCAGGAAGGTTTTGAAGGCCTCAAGGCTTACACGGGCAAGGATGGCAAGGTCCGTATTTTCCGCGTCGAAGAAAACGCTAAGCGTATGCAGAATACGGCCAACCGTATTTTGATGGCTGTTCCGCCGGTTGAACTTTTCCGCGAAATGGTCCACACTGTGGTGAAATTGAACAAGCGCTTTGTTCCGCCTTATGGTTATGGCGCAACGCTCTACATCCGTCCGCTCCTGATTGGTATGAGCCCGGAAGTGGGTGTGAAGCCTGCTGATGAATATTTGCTCATGATGTTTGTGACTCCGGTGGGTCCGTACTTCAAGGATGGGTTCAAGCCGGTGGACATGATGATCAGCCGCAACTACGACCGCGCTGCTCCGCAGGGTACGGGTACGGTGAAGGTCGGCGGCAACTACGCTGCTAGCCTCCAGTCCCTTGCTGAAGCCAAGAAGCTCGGTTACTCCAGCACGATTTATCTCGATGCTAAGGAAAAGAAGTATATCGACGAATGCGGTCCGGCAAACTTCTTCGGCATCAAGGGCAAGACCTACGTGACCCCGAAGTCCGAATCCATCTTGCCGTCTATTACGAACAAGAGCTTGCAGCAGTTGGCTGAATACCTTGGCTATACTGTGGAACGTCGCCAGGTTCCGTTCGAAGAACTTGCTGAATTCAGCGAAACGGCTGAATGTGGTACGGCTGCCGTGATTACCCCGATCAAGAAGATTGTGGATCCGGTCGCAGGCAAGGAATTCACTTACGGTGATGGCAAGAATCCGGGTCCGGTTTGCACGGAACTTTTCAACAAGTATACGGCAATCCAGTTCGGTGAAGCTGAAGATCCGTTCGGCTGGACTGAAGTTGTTGATCTTTAATTAGATGTGTCTTTTCGAGAATCCCGTGGCGTGTGCTGCGGGATTTTTTTTTAGGGGCGCTTTTGCAAAAAGCGTGCTACTAAAACTCGAAAATCCTTAATTTAGTAGCATAATTTTTAGATAAATTAAGTGTTTGGGGTGAAAATTCGGGGTTATTTGGGTTTGGCGTGCTACAAAAAGTTGAAAAAAACGAATTTAGTAGCATGAAACTGCAGAACGCAGATTAAAATTTTACAGATAAAGTAGAAAACGTGCTGCTAAAATTGTGAAAACTGCAATTTAGTAGCATAAAATCGCAAAAAAGCCGGGTTAAACCGGCTTTTGGCTAGAAAAGGAGATGCCCTCCCCATACGCGGATCATGACTACTAAGCAGCATAGCTGCAAGTAGTCAAAGACATCAGTGCGGGGCATGACAAGTGCGCTGATGCGTTACAAGTGCGCGGTCGCGCGGAATGTATGAGTGCGCGTAGCAAGTGCGCGGAATGTGCGGAAACGCGCTGGCTACTTGAACGTGAGGAACTTGTAGAGCATTTTCGCAGAGGAAACTGGCGTTTGCAAGAAGGCGCGCTTTTTGCAGCCGTGCTTTGCGAAGTTCTGGAGAACCTTGTAGAGTTCTGTCTGTTCGTCCTTGTTCACGTTCAAGAGGAATCTGCGGAACTTGTATTCAAAGTCGTGCATGCGACCAAAGTAATCGTAGCAGCGCTTTTCGTACGTCTTGAGGAATTCCTTGCTTAAGTTACCGCATTCGAAGCCCTCGTGGACGGTCTGGGCACAGAACCGTCCGGCGCGCATGGCGGCCGCGATGCCGCCTCCTGTAAGCGGGTTCGTGTGATGGGCGGCGTCGCCAACGAGGGCAAAGCGGTCGAGTGTGTAATCCTTGAGAACGCTCGAAACGGGAATGACGCCTCCGACAACGTGATTGATTTGCGCTCCCGGGAAGAGCTTGTAGAGCCATTCCATCGTGATGTCCAAGACGTTTGAACCGTGATTGTTCGAAATCAGGAATCCGGCGCCGAAGTTCGTGACGTTGGATTTGACCTTCGGGAAACTCCAGATGTAGCCGTCGTTGATGAAATCGTGACCCTGCCAGAACGTGAGGTAGTCTGGCTTGGTGAGAATGCCTTGCACCTGAATGTCGACGCCTGTGCAGGTGAATGCGGGTTTATGGAGGCAGTCGAGCCCGACTTGGCGCCCGATGCGGCTTTCCACGCCGTCTGCGGCAATGACCATCTTGGCACGGACTTCTTCGGTTGTTTCGCCGGCGCCTTCGCCGAGCTTCACGCGCACGAGACGGGTTCCGCTTTCGACATCTCCGACAAATTCTGCACGGGCGCGAGTGACGACTTCCACGCCGTCGTTTGCGGCGAGGTGGGCGAGCCACGGGTCGAACTTTTCGCGGTTGAGCATGATGCCCGTGCCCTTTTGCGCGAGGTCGATGTTCACGCCGTTCGGGCCGTAAATATAAAGTCCGTTGATAATCGTTTCGATGCAGTCTTCGTCAATCGGGCCGTAAGTCTGCAAGTCTGAAAGCTTGGTGCTTGCTTCTCCGCAGCGTACAGGGTAGCCAATCTTCTCTCGCTTTTCGAGAAGGAGAACCTTGTGGCCTGCACGGGAAAGATTCCTCGCGGCAACGCTTCCGCCGGGACCTGCGCCAATGACGACGACATCGTATTCGTTATTACAGAACATCGTTCAACTCCTGGATTTTGAGGGCGCCTGCGGGGCATGCTCTTGTGCAGAGACCGCACTTGATGCACTTTTCCTGATCAATTTGCAAATCTAGACCATACATGTCTAGCGCCATTTTGGGGCACACGCCGACGCAACCGGCGCATTCCAGGCAAACACCTCTGTTGTGAACGAGAACTTTCATAAGTTGGAATATAGAAAAATGTGTTTCGTTAGAAAAGGAGATGCCCCGTCGGAGCGGGGCATGGCGTAATGGTTGATGTTACTGGATCCTTCCGCCGTTGGCGTCAGGATGACGGATCAATGTTTAGGATGACGCGCCTGTTGTTCAGGATGACGAAGTGTTGATTACTTCTGCATCATGTAGTAGGCGGAGAGCCAGGCTTGCAGGCGTTCCCAGCCGCTGTCGTCGCTTTGGGCGATTGCGGATTGCTTGAGCGAGAAAACGGTCAGGTTCTTGAGCTTGTGGTTTCCTGTGACGAAGCCCGGGAATATGATGAAGGCGTTTTTCATCTTGGTGTCTTCGACGGTCTTTCCGTCAATGGCGATAACGACATGGTTTGCCTTGATATACATGGCGTAGTGATGGCGTTCCCCGTCCAAGACATTGTGGCAGTAAGAGTTACCGAGTTCAGGGAACGAATCCGTATACGTCGAGTCCTTTGAAACTCTTCTGTAGAAGTTGGCACAGAGCTGTTCTGGCTTTTCGCCTACCCTCAGACGGTATGTGACATCGTTTTCTTTTGAATCAATAATCAAAGAGTCGCCTTCTGCAATTTTGCTGCCGTCTTCTTCAATCCAGAAGCTGATGCCGAGGCTATTGCTTGTCGTATCCGTGATGAATGTATTCATGAAATCACCTTCGGTGACGGACGAACCTGATTTGGATTCGGCAAACACTCTGGAAATTTCCGAAGTCTTGTAAACGGATTCGCTTGATGCGACTGTGAATTTGTATGTACCTACGTCAATGCTTGGAATTGCCGTGAAGTAAAGCGACGAGTCCGCATCGTTTTCAGCTTTAAAGACTGCGAGCGAGTCTCCGTTGTTGTCAATGAGAACCGGGTTCTTGACCTTCGTGGGGATCGTTACCGGAACAATCATGGATTCAAGAGTCTTGTTGCCGTTCAGCTTCTTTGCGGCGCTCAAGGCTTCTTCCGGAACGGTGACCGTTACGAATTCTGAAGAGACTTCGAGCTTTTCGCCAGGGGTGAAGTCCCACTTGACGTTGCGCGTCGAGGTGTCACGGCCGGCGCCACGAATGAGGATGATGTTCGTGAATTCTGCAGGCGGAATTTCACTGAGCTTGACGGTTCCCGACTTGAGGTCGCTTTCGCTGACTGCGGTGCAGTTGAGCGTACCTGTGATGCAGAGCGTGTCGCCCTTGTCAAGATCGTACGTGCCGAGGTCAAGTTCGAGGCTTGCATTCTCTTCGAGCTTTGCTTCGGGGACGTTGAGCGTCTGCAGGTCGGTCTTGGAGTCTTTGACTGTGAGCGTCTGGTAGGCGGACTGCGTGTGTTCCGTATTGCTGATCTGCAAGGCATAGTCACCGGCAGCGACGCTGTCGATGGTGTACTTGCCGTCTTCGTCCGTGGTGGCGGTCTTGATGGGGGCCATGCGGGCGGCGACGTGGTTTGCCGAGAGAAGGCTTACTTTTGCGCTTACGACCGGGGATCCGTTTCCGTCCATGACGACGCTTGCGATGGTCGTGCCGGATTCAGTTTCCGTGAGTACGCCGGCGTGGTTCTCGTCGGAGCAGGCGGAGAAAATTGATGCGAGGGCGAAAATCCCTGCTGTATTTAAAATCTTGAAATTCATCATGCGTTAACCTCCGGATCGAGGTTAGAGAACAGGTGCAGGTTCATCTGGTAAACACCATTAGCCTTTTCATTGTCCTCGCTGATGATGCGTCTTGCCTTTGCCTTGAATTCCTGGAGTTCGGATTCAAGTTTCTTGTAGGCGTTGTTCGATATGCTGAACGTGAGCGTGCTCATGACGGTCGGCATCTTGGGGCGCGTGATGAGCGCCTGCTTCGAAAGTTCAAAACATTGCAGTTGGTACTGCTTGATGAGTTCCGCATTGTTGTACGGACCGCTGGAGATGGATTCCTTGGTCGGCTTCCAGAAACCGGCTTCGTTCTTGCGGGCGAGGCCCAACTTTTCCAAAAGGGATAACGAGTCCTTAATCTTTCCGAGTGGAATTTTCGGGAAGATTCTCTTTTGTACCGGTGTCAAGTCATCTGTAACGTCCATAGCATCAAGAATAGCAAACATAGCGCTATGGTACCAGTGATTATAGTATTCGTAAGTGTTCGAATCGAGGATATGCTGCGGATTGGGGTGCAGGTGCAACAGTTCTTCCATGGCGGCGCTACGGGCCGTTTCGGTTTTTGCCTGGTCGAGCTTCACCATGGTCTCGAAGTACTTGGCGGCCTTCTTGTTGAGGCCGAGGACTTCGATAAACTTGGCTGTCATGCGGGGGCTGACCTTTTTCCCTCTGAGAACATCGGCAAAGTAGCTGCGCGTCTTGGGGAGGCCGAGCATATTGCAGATTCCGGTACGGGTGAATTCCGGGTCGGACTGGACTCTGGCCGCCTGGTATTCTTCCAAGTACTTGCGGAAGTGCGTAAACTGGTAAATGTCGATATAGTTTTCCACGTGCTTAATATAATATTTGTGAGAACTAAGATGAGAACATTTTTTGAGAAAATACTAGAAATGTGATAATTGACGGAAAAGCCTGATGATTACATTTTTCTTACACTGGTTTGAGCGCGGTTCAATGATTTTACTGGATCCTTCGCGTTGCTCAGGATGACGGTGTCCTTCTTACTTCCTACCGTCTATATTCCTCGTTCAATCGCTTACTTCTTACTTCCCGAAGCTTACTTCCTACTATTAAATTTCTATCTTTAGGCGCGAATTTTATGAGGTAACTCCTATGGGTAATGAGGCAGAAAAGCCGAATATCATTACGTCCTCGCTTGACTTTTTGGTCAACTGGGGGCGCTCCAATTCCTTGTGGCCGTTCCCTTACGGTACGGCTTGTTGTGCAATCGAATTCATGAGTACGGAAGTGGGTCGTTACGACCTTTCACGTATCGGTTCTGAATACGTGCGTTTTACGCCGCGTCAGTCCGATGTGCTGCTTGTTGCAGGTACGATTACTTATAAGCAGGCTCCGATCTTAAAGCGCATCTACGAACAGATGGCTGAACCTCGTTGGGTCATTGCCATGGGTGCATGCGCAAGCTCTGGCGGTTTCTATGACTGCTACTGCACGGTGCCCGGTATCGACCACATTATCCCGGTGGATGTGTATATCGGTGGTTGCCCTCCGCGTCCGGAAGCCTTCTTCGATGCCATGTTTGACTTGCAGAAGAAGGTCAAAGACGAATCCTTCATGAAGCAGCGCGCCGAAAGCATCAAGGAACAGCTTGAAATGATCAAGGCAAAGACTGCCGAAGCAAAGCGTGAAGTTGCCGCCTGCGCCCGCGAAAAGGTCGTGGACATCAAGGACTTCATGAAAGAAAAACAAGAAAATCTTGTAAAGAAAGCCCAGTTCTGGAAGGAGTAGAAGAATGACTGTTGAAGAAATCTTCACCGCCCTTGAAGGAAAGTTTGACGTCAAGCGCGAACCGCTCGACAAGTGGGGCATCACGGCTGTCGTTGCTGCTCCCTATCTGCATAACGCAGTCCAGTTCCTCAAGGAAGAATCCGGCATCAAGTTCGATATGCTTGTGGACATTGCCGGTATCGACTACTTGACTTACCCGAATCACGAAGGCCCTCGCTTTGCGGTCTCTTATGCTTTCAAGAGCATGAAGAATCCGGGTGCCCGCATCCGTCTTAAGGTGCTGGTGTCCGAAGAAAACCTCAAGGTCCCGACGATTAGCGACCTCTACGCCAATGCCAACTGGTACGAACGCGAAGTCTATGACCAGTTCGGTGTGATTTTTGAAGGTCATCCGGACCTCCGCCGCTTGTTGAACCACGTTGAATTTGTTGGCCATCCGCTCCGCAAGGATTACCCTGCCCAGAAGCGCCAGTGGCTTTCGACAAACGACTACCTGCTTCCGGAACTCGAAAAGCGCCTCGAAGAACTTGGCTACAAGGTCATCCAGCGCTCTAAGGAAGTGGAAACGAACGACAATGAATTTTTGGAAGGGAGTATCAAGGCATGATCGTATTAGATCCGAATGGCGAAAAGCTGAATTTGATGCCCTTGAACGTTGGGCCTAGCCACCCGGCAACTCACGGTTGCTTGCGCTTCTTGACCGCTATGGATGGCGAAACCATCGTGGCATCCGTCGAAGAAATCGGCTACCTGCACCGCGGGTTCGAAAAGATGGTCGAACGCGGCACTTGGCAGCAAGTTGTCCCGTACACGGACCGCTTGAACTACTGCTCTGCTATCATGAACAACATTGCGTTCTGCCGTGCAGTCGAAAACATGTTCGGTGTTGAAATCCCGGAACGTTCCAAGGTCCTCCGCGTGATTGTGAACGAACTTAGCCGTATCAACGACCACTTTGTGTGCGTTGCTGCTGCGTTCCAGGACTTGGGCGGTACGACTCCGTTCATGTACGCCTTCAATCCGCGTGAAGAAATCATGTGCATCTGGGAAAAGCTCACGGGTGCACGTCTTACGAACAGCTTTGCTCGCATTGGCGGCCTCTACCGCGATAGCTACGAAGGTTTTGAACAGGACGTTCTCGCAGCCCTCAATTCTACCGAAAAGGCATTGAAGGACTTGCACGCCTGCTTGGATAGAAACCGCATCTTCCTCGACCGTACGGTGGGCATCGGCAAGATTTCTGCTGAAAAGGCTATCAGCTATGGCTGGACCGGTCCGTGCCTCCGCGCTTCCGGTGTTGCCTCTGACCTCCGCAAGGACGAACCGTACTACGATTACGAAACCTATGACTGGGAAGTCGTGGTCGGCACTCAGGGCGACTGCAACGACCGTCTGCAGGTTCGTTTGGCTGAAATTGAAGAATCCGTGAAGATTGTGCGCCAGGCTTTGAAGCGCCTCGCTCCGGGCCCGGTCGATATCGTCGATCCGCGTATCCGCGTGCCATCTCACAAGCTCGCTTATCAGGACATGGAAGGCCTTATCGGTCGCTTCAAGAGCGTTTACGAAGGCATCCGCGTTCCGGAAGGCGAATACTACTGCGGTTCCGAATGCGCTAACGGTGAACTTGGCTTCACGATTATTTCTGACGGCTCTGGCCATCCGTACCGCATCAAGGTGCGTCCGCCTTGCCTTACGCAGTTTGCTGCATTCCATGAACTCGTCGAAGGCGGTCTCTTGGCTGACTCCATGGCCGTGCTTTCGGGTCTCAACATTATTGCTGGAGAACTTGACCGATGAGAGAACATATTACTGGCGCTGTCCAATTTGTCTCGAACAATCATTTGAAGTTCGACCGTCCGGCACAGCCGATTGATGCTTTGCCGGATCCGGGCCAGAAGTTTGGCTATGTGAACAAGCCTGTGCCGCAGCCGCCTACGGCTGAAGTGCTCGCCAAGCTCAATACGCCTGAAATCAAGGAACGCTGCGCTGATTTGCTCAGCCGCTATCCGGTCGGTCAGGCCGCACTTCTCGAAGTGCTTTGGCTCGTGCAGGGCGTGTTTGGCTGGGTGCCGCGCGAAGGAATCCGCTGGGCTGCAAACGTCTGCGGTTGCGCTCCGGCTCATGCTCTTGGCGTTGCTACGTTCTACACAATGTACAACCACGCTCCGAAGGGCAAGTTCCTCTTGCAGTTCTGCCGTAACATCAGCTGCACGATCAAGGGCGCTCCGAGTTTAATCGCTTATGTGGAACATGCTTTGAACATCAAGACGGGCGAAACGACTCCGGATGGTCTCTTTACGATCCTCCAGGTGGAATGCCTCGGTTCTTGCGGCAACGGCCCGATGATGCTCGTGAACGATGACTTCGCAACAGACGCTGATGGCGACGTGCTCACGATGAAGCCGGGTACAAAGCTTACGACCGACAGCATCGACCGCATCCTCAAGTGGTGCTATGCTCATGAAGACAACATTCCGAAGCACGATGTGCTCGGCGGTACGGTGAAGGGCCATTGCGGTCATCCGGGCGCTCCGGGTGCTATTGCAAAGCCGCAGGTAGCTGACTATGCTCCGCCTTCTCCGGTTTTGAATGTCAAGTCCGAAGCTGACGAAACGGGCGCTACCCTCACTTGGAAGGGCGCTCCGGAATTCACGAAGATTGTCGTCGAAAAGAAGAATGGCAATGATTGGGTCGCTGTGGGCGAGCCGGGCGTGAAGGACAAGGCTTTTTTGGACCCGAACGGAAAGGTCGGCGACGAATACCGTATGATTGCGACCTCCGGTGAACGTGTTGCTAAACCCTCGGCTGTTGCTGTGACTAAGCAGAAGCCCGCACCGGAACAAAAGGCGGTTTAATTATGGCTGAATGTGTAAAAGTTTGTACGCAGAACTTTGGCAAGGGCGCCCAGGACATCGAAGTCTATAAGAAGCTGGGTGGCTACTCCAACATTTCTGAACGCTTGTTCAACATGAGCCAGTTTGAGCTCATCGATTACGTGCAACGTTCTAACCTCCGCGGACGTGGTGGTGCAGGCTTCCCGACGGGCATGAAGTGGAGCTTTGTGCCGCGTGGTACGGGCAAGCCGGTTTACATTGTCGTAAACGCTGATGAAGGCGAAGGCGGTACCTTTAAGGACCACTTCCTCATGCTCGAAGATCCGCACCGCTTGATTGAAGGCCTTATCATTGCCGCTTGGGCTCTTGGCTCTCGCGCAGCCTACATCTACTGCCGTGGCGAATTCCTCCCGTGCATCGAAGCCTTGAACAAGGCTTTGAACCAGGCTTATGCTGCTGGCTATCTCGGCGAAAACATTTGCGGCACGAAGTTCAGCTTTGATATCTTTGTGCATCGCGGTGCTGGCGCCTACATTTGCGGTGAAGAAACTGCTCTTATTAACTCTCTTGAAGGCCAGAAGGGCCAGCCGCGCTTGAAGCCGCCGTTCCCGGCTGTTTGCGGTGCCTGGAAGTCCCCGACTTGCGTGAACAACGTCGAAACCATCATGTCGCTTCCGTGGATTTTGAGCCACGACCCGAGCGACTACGCCAAGATGGGTACGCCGCGCGCCGGTGGTACGAAGGTGTTCTGCATTTCCGGTGACGTGAAGAATCCGGGCGTGTACGAAGCTCCTCTCGGCACTCCGATGATGACTATGATTAACGATTACGCCGGTGGCGTTGTGGGTGGCAAGCTCAAGGCTGTGCTCCCGGGCGGTTCCTCTTGCGCTCCGCTTACGGCAGAAGAAGCTGCTGTCGCCACGATGGACTACGAATGCCTCGCCTCGATGAAGACGATGTTCGGTTCTGGCGCTATGATCGTGATTAACGATACGCACAACATGGCAGACCTCTTGAATTGCCTCGGCAACTTCTACAGCCACGAATCTTGCGGCCAGTGCACGCCGTGCCGTGAAGGTACGGGCCTCTTGCACCGCATCTTGAACCA
The DNA here is from genome assembly GCF_002210405.1 of Fibrobacter sp. UWB3. Lineage (NCBI taxonomy): Bacteria > Pseudomonadati > Fibrobacterota > Fibrobacteria > Fibrobacterales > Fibrobacteraceae > Fibrobacter > Fibrobacter sp. UWB3. The sequence continues at coordinate 161,284 of NZ_MWQJ01000008.1, read as the reverse complement.
GATGGTGGCCGGCAACGGTCACGATGGCGATGTGGAACTCATGCAGAGCCTTTCTAGCGGATTTGGTGGCGTGACTATTTGCCCGCTCTCCATTTCTTTGGGTGGCCCGGTTTCGAGCTACACTGCAAAGTTCCGTGCGGACTTTGACGAATATATCGCTAAGAACCCCGAACACGCAAAACCGCGTATTCAAGAAACAAGTCGTCCTGGAATTTTCTGGTAATAATATGAGTAACTACTACAATATGCCGAAACTCCCGACCGAAGCAAGCCCGAAGGTGGAAATCTTCGTGGATGACAAGGCCGTGATGGTTCCTGGCGATACCAACCTCCTCGAAGCCCTGAAGGCTGTCGGGATTGAAACTCCTCACGTATGTTATCATCCGTATTTGCCGGTGTCGGGTAACTGCCGTCAGTGCCTGGTAGAGCAGGAAGGCCCGCGCGGTCGCATGCTCGTGATTTCGTGCTACACTCCTGTGACTCCGGGTATGAAGATTTATACCCCGGCATCTAGCGCCCGCGTGAAGAACGCCCGCAAGGCCACACAGGAATTCATGCTGGTGAACCACCCGCTCGATTGCCCGATTTGCGACAAGGCCGGTGAATGCACCTTGCAGGAAAACTACATGGAAGCAGGCCAGAACGAAGGCCGCCTCCGTCCGGAATACGGCAAGAATTACCATGGCAATCCGGAACATCAGTTCATTGATGCGAAGGGTCAGCTCCGTGGCGGTAAGCATGTGGACATCGGTCCGCGCATTTTGCTCGACGAAGAACGTTGCGTGCAGTGCGACCGTTGCGTACGCTTTATGCGTAGCATCGCTAAGGACGAACAGCTCCAGCTTGCTGGCCGTGCCGACCATACTTACATTACTACCTTCCCGGGCGAAAAGCTCGACCACGAATACGACCTCTGTGTCACGGACGTATGCCCGACGGGCGCCATGACGGCAAAGTACTTCCGCTTCCAGAAGCGCGTTTGGCTCCTTGCCCATACGCCGACGATTTCGATGGACGATTCCCTCGGTGCAAACATCTGGCTTGATCATGCCGATGGCCGCATCTACCGTGTGATGCCGCGTTGCAATCCGGAAGTGAACCGCAGCTGGCTCTCTAACACGAGCCGTCTTGCGTTCCAGCAGTTCGACAAGAACCGTTTGCCGGCAATCGACGCTTCTGCACTCCAGCTGGTTGGCGGTAAGGTCGCCCTCGTTGCTGGTGGCGCTTGCACGAACGAAGACCTCGCTGCTCTCAAGATGCTCAAGGACGCTCTCGGTGACCGCGCTGAACTCTTCGGTGGTTCCCTCCTCAAGGTGAACGCTCCGGACGGTATCGCCAAGAGCGGTGACCCGGTGGCAAACCGCGCAGGTATGCAGCTCATGGGTTTTGCAGATGTTGCAGAACTCCTCAAGCGCGCAGGCGAATTCAGCAACCTCATCACGGTGAACGCCGACCTCTACGGCGAAGACGCTGCTGCAGCGAAGGCTCTCGATAAGATTTCGAACCGCATCGCCCTTTCTGCTTTCGATGACGCTACCGCCAAGAAGGCCAAGGTCGCTTTCGGTATCCGCCACTGGAGCGAAGTCCAGGGCACGATGGTCAACAGCCTCAACATCTTGCAGAAGCTCTCTGCTGCTCCGACTTGCCCGGATGAAAAGCTTGCCCCGGCTTACGAAGTGATTTCCGCTTTGGCTGGCAACAAGTTCAATTCGGCTTGCGAAGCTTTCAAGAAGGCTCGTGAATACGTGCCGGCTTTCGCCGACATTACCTATGATGCCATCAAGAGCACAGGAAAGCTCCTGGGAGGTAACGCATAATGGATATTATTGAATCCAAAACCTGGATTGAATGGGCAATTACGATTGCGAAGTTCGCTTTCTGCTTCGTACCTGTCCTTTACATCCTCCTTTTAATCCCGATGGAACGTCGTGGCGCGGGCTTCATGCAAGACCGTCAGGGCCCGAACCGCTCCTACATCAAGATTCCGTACTTCGGCAAGATCCGCTTGCTCGGTTACGTGCAGAACATGTGCGACGGTACGAAGCTCTTCTTCAAGGAAATGTTTGCACCGGCTGGCGTGAACAAGCTCCTTTACTATGTAGCTCCGGCAATCCCGTTCGCTATCGTGTTCCTCTCTCCGTGCGTGATCCCGTGGTTTGGACCGATGATCTTTGACTGGGGTGGCGAAACGGTTCGCATTGCAGGTTCCATCATCGATTCCGATGTGGGCGTGCTCTTGCTCTTCGGTTTCTCCTCCATTTCGGCTTACGGTGCCATGCTTGCTGGTTGGGCTTCCAAGTCCAAGTACAGCTTCTTGGGCGCTCTCCGTACGAGCTCCATGACCATCAGCTACGAAGTCTGCCTCGGACTTTCGCTCATGGGCATTTTGCTCCTCGCCGGTTCTTTCAACCTCACGGACATTGTGCAGTGGCAGGAAAATCACGTGTGGGGCATCGTTGCCCAGCCGGTCGCATTCTTCTGCTTCCTCATTGCAAGCATTGCTGAAACGGGTCGTGCTCCGTTCGACGTCGCCGAAGGTGAACCTGAACTCGTCGCCGGTTACCATACGGAATATGGCGCTATGCAGTTCGGTCTCTTCTACATGGGCGAATACTCGCACATCTGCATCAACAGCTTCCTCATTGCAACGCTGTTCCTTGGCGGTTATGCAGTTCCGTTTGTGACGACCGAAACGATGCAGGAACACATGGGTGGCTCCCTTGCCATTCTCTGTGGCGTGCTCGCTTTCATCGCTCTTGCATTCCTCCACATGATTTATCGCTATTCCAGAAAGCTCAAGGCAACGAATCTTACAAACCGCTTTGAAATTCTCAAGGAATACAAGCTTTACAAGATTGTGGCCTGGGTCGCTGCTGCAGCATTCATAGCTCTCGGTGTTGCCGCCTGGTTCTTCTACAATCCTGAAAACTTCGTGGTGAATGGTCTCGCTGTCGGTAGCTTTGCAACCGCAGTCGGTACGGCGCTCATCCACTTGCTCGTTCTTGTGGCAAAGAGCCTCATCTTCTGCTGGGTCTGGATTTGGGTCCGCTGGACGCTCCCGCGCTTCCGCTATGACCACGTGATGCACCTCGGCTGGAAGATTATCTTGAATATCGCCCTCATCAACCTCGTGGTGACTGCGGTCATTGCAAAACTTTTAGGGGGTAACTAATGCGCGTTATTAAGCAAAAACCGATGACCGTCATTGAACGCCTTTACATTTTCGAGGCGATTCGCGGTCTGTGGACAACCCTTAAGCATGCGGCTCGTGGCTTGTTCCGCTATGAAGAACTTCCGACGATTTCTTACCCGGAAGGTCAGCCCGAAATCCGCAATACCTACCGTGCCAAGCACCGCTTGATGCTTCGCCCGGATGGTACGCCTCGCTGTGTCGCTTGCGGCATGTGCGCTGCGGCTTGCCCTGCCCACTGCATCTTCATTGAAGCAACGCAGAGCGATGACCCGCGTATCGAAAAGCGCGTGATGCGCTTTGACATCGACCACCTGACTTGCGTGTTCTGCGGCCTTTGCGCAGAAGCTTGCCCGGTCGATGCCCTCCGCATGGATACGAAGCAAATCATTTTCGAACACCGTTCCCGCGAAGACTTCGTGGCTCACCTTTACGATCTCACCAACTGGGATCCGAAGGATTACCCGAATGACGAACAGAGCCAGATGGCTCCGGGCGGTACAAAGAATGCCGAGGCCCGCAAGGTCTGGGGCATGGAGGTCAAATAATGCTTGCATTGATTTATTTCATTGTCCTCGCAGTAATCGCAGTCGGCAGTGCCGTTTGCGTGCTCCTCTCTAGACACCCGCTTTATGGCGCCCTCTCGCTGGTCGCCTCGATGGTGTCCCTTGCCGGTATCTACGGCCTTCTCGGAAGCCCGTTCCTCGGCGTCGTGCAAATCATGGTCTACGCAGGTGCTATCATGATGCTCCTCACGTTCGTGATTATGGTCTTGAATGGCGCCCGTGACTCCCACACACCGATGTTTGACAAGGTTTCGCTCTTTGTGATTCCTGCCGTCATCGTGCTTGCCGGTCTCGTGGGCTTTGCCCTCGTCCGCGCCCCGATCGCCTTTGATGCTGCAACGGTTCGCGGTTCTGTGGCAATCACTTCCAAGACTCTCTTTGATGTAGCTCAGAGCGGCCCTGGTTACTTCGTGCTTTTCGAAGTCCTCGGTGTGCTTCTGCTTTCTGCCATGGGTGCCGCAGTGCTTCTCGCCAAGAAGCGCCTTGGTTCTGTGGAATCCGAAAAAACGGAGGATAAACACTAATGGAACTCCAAGCTATATATGTTCAGATCTTGGCCCTGGTCATTTTCGCCATCGGCCTCATGGTCGCGGTCTCTCGCCGCAATGTGTTCTTTGTGCTGATGGGCGTTGAACTTGCCCTGAACGCCGTGAACCTCTCCTTCGTGGGCTTTGCAAAGACTCTGCCTGCGGATGCAAGCATTGTGGGCCAGGTGGTTCCGCTGTTCTCCATCGCAGTCGCTGCAGCTGAAGCTTGCGTCGGTCTTGCTATGGTCATCCTCATTTTCCGCAACCGTGAAAGCGTTGACGCCGACACGTATTCTAACATGAAGGGGTAATAAGCAATGATTTCTCTTGGTTTGATACCTCTCTTCCCGCTGTTGGGATGCATTATCCTCGGTGCTATCGCCGTCATTTCTTCGGGCAGCAAGAAGGGCCCTGCTGAAGGTTTCGTTGGAACGCTCGCAGTCCTCTTCCCGGCACTCTCCTTTGCTGGTGTTGCTCTCCTTTCGCTCAACATGCCGGAAGGCGGCGTTCGTGAAACGCTCTGCAACTGGATTGACATTCCGATGTTCCGCGTGGATATCGGATTCCTGTTCGATGGTCTTTCCCGCATCATGCTCCTGTTCGTGACTGGCATTGGCTCTCTCATCGCTCTCTACTCGATCGGTTACATGCACGGCGACCGCGGCTTTGCCCGTTACTTCGCCTACATCAACCTCTTCTTGTTCAGCATGATTGTGCTCGTGCTCTCGGACAACTTGCTCCTCACGTTCCTCGGTTGGGAAGGCGTGGGCCTCTGCTCCTACCTCCTCATCGGTTTCTGGAACAAGGATATCAAGAACTGCCATGCCGCTAACAAGGCTTTCATCGTGAACCGCGTGGGCGATATCGGCTTCTTGCTCGGTATGCTCTGCCTCGTGACAATCGGTGGCTCGGCTATCCTCAACTACGATGTGCTTACGAACTTCATCAGCATGGTTATCAATGGTAACCACGTTGACTTGATCGTTCCGGTTCTTTCTGTGGCTGGTATCCTCTTCTTCATCGGTTGCACGGGTAAGTCTGCTCAGATTCCGCTCCTCACCTGGCTTCCGGATGCTATGGCGGGTCCGACTCCGGTTTCTGCCTTGATCCATGCCGCAACGATGGTGACTTCTGGTGTCTACTTGCTCGCCCGTCTCGGCAGCATGTTTGCCCTCCTCCCGGTGGTGCTTGACATTATCGTGGTGGTCGGTATGCTCACTGCTTTCTGGGCTGCTGTTGCAGGTCTTTTCCAGAACGACATCAAGAAGGTTCTTGCTTATTCTACCATTAGCCAGCTCGGTTACATGTTCATGGCTTCTGGTGTTTGCGCCTTTGACGCTTCTATCTTCCACGTGTTTACGCACGCATTCTTCAAGGCGGCGCTCTTCCTTGGCGCTGGTGCCGTGATTCACGCTCTCTCGGGCGAACAGGACATGCGCAAGATGGGTGGCCTTTTGAAGAAGACTCCGGTGACTGCCTGCGTGATGATCTTTGCGTTCCTCGCGATTGTCGGCTTCCCGGGCTTCTCCGGTTTCTGGTCCAAGGACTTGATTCTCGAAAAGATTTTCATGAGTGGCACGATGGGCCAGGCTGTTTACGTCGTGGGCCTCATTACGGCTGTGATTACCGCTGTCTACATGGGTCGCCTCATTATCCTTACGTTCTTCGGTAGCTACCGCGGTTCCAAGGAAAGTGAAGAACACATCCACGAAGCTCCGGCTGTCATGCTCATCCCGATGGTGATTCTCGCCTTCGGTGCTGTGTTTGCCGGTTACCTCTGGGCTGATTCCATCGGCATCAAGTTCTTTGCTGAAACGCTCGCTCCGGTCGTTGGCGCCGCCCAGGCTTACAACACTCCGGCTGTGGTTACTCACGTGAACCCGGTGGTCTTTGCCGCTCTCGGTACGGTGGCAGCCCTCCTCGGTATGTTCATCGCTTACAAGATTTACGCTAACGCCCGTATCCCGGCTGCTAAGGGTAGCTCCGCTCCTGAAGGTGGCAAGGCTACGTGGACGTTCCTGTTCGATTCCATCCACAAGTACGTGGGTATCATCCCGGTTAACGTGCTTGCATGGATCTGCGATGTCGTTGTCGACAAGATTCTCGCGGCTGCCCAGTGGACGATTGGTGCAATCGCAACGATTCTCGGTGACGGCGCCGCCTCGTTCCAGGTGCGCAAGGTTCGCCTCCAGATTGCCCTTAGCATTCTTGGGCTGGTGGCGTTGTTGGCTATTGTTATTTTGACTGGAGGTACTCTCTAATGCTGTTACATCTCCTTGTCCTCGCCCCGTTCGTCGCCGCCATCCTCATGGTGATGACGTCCAAGGAAGACTCCAAGTCTTCTTCCCGCCTTGCCATTCTGATGGGCATCGGCTTTACGGCCATGTCTGTCGCCTTGATTGCTGGCGGTAGCGTTTCGACGGAAGCTATTGAATGGTTCCAGATTCCTGGTTGCAAGGGACCTGTTTACTACTACCTCACGAGTCACGGACTTGCCTCCTGGATGGTGTTCCTCTCCAGTGGCCTTTCTCTCGTGGCTTTGATTTCTGCACGTGCAATTACTTGCAGAAGCTATCGCAACTTCGCTATCGGCATCTTCTCCTTGATGGGCGCCATGAACGGCACCTTCCTTGCGGCTGATGCAGTGCTCTTCTTCTTCTTCTTCGAAGCCATGGTGATTCCGGCTGCGGTTCTCATTGCTGGTTTCGGTGGCAAGGACAGAATGAAGGCCGCGATGACGTTTGCGATTTACACGTTGGTCGGCTCTGCTCCGATGATGGTCGCTCTCTGGTATTTGCTCTCTATTGCAGATAACTCGACGCTCCTCTCGCTTGCTGTTGCTCTCCAGGGTCTCCCGGAAGGCACTCAGAACGTCCTTCTCGTGTGCTTCCTCTTGGCATTCCTCGTGAAGACTCCGATTTTCCCGTTCCACGGCTGGCAGGCAATCACTTACGCTGAAGCTCCGGCTCCGCTCTCTGCAATCCTCACGGGTGCAATGAGTAAGGCGGGTGTGTTTGGCTTTATCGTCTGGATCCTCCCGATTTTCCCGCTTTCGATGAACGCCGTTTCTTGCATGATGTGGCTTGGCCTCTTCACTGCTGTCTATGGCGCTCTCATGGCTCTCCGCGCAACGGATGGTAAGAAACTCCTTGCCTTCAGTTCCATGGGTCACTTGGGCCTCGCTGTGGCTGGCGTCTTTAGCGTCTCTGAAGCGATGCTCCCGGCTGTGCTCATGTTGCTCGTTGCTCATGGCATTTCGGCTGGCGCCCAGTTCTACCTCATGGGTATTGCAGAACGCATGGCGGGTACGCGTGAACTTGATAAGCTTGGCGGTCTTTCTTCCAAGAATCCGGTGTTCTCGACGCTCTTTGGCTTTGCCGGCGTGATGGCACTTGCAGTTCCTGGTACGGCAGGCTTCGTCGGTGAATTCTCCGTGCTCCTTTCCTTGTGGGATATGGGCCCGCTCCCGGCTCTCGTGGCTGGATTTACCTTGATCCTCTCCGCTGCATACATGCTCCGCTTCATCCAGAAGGTCATCTTCGGGAAGGCTGCTCGTGAATACGAAGAAGGTCGTCGCACAATGCCGCTTGAAGGCGTCAGCATCGGCGTGATGCTCTTGCTCCTCCTCGTGTTCGGTTTCCACCCGGCATATGTGACGAATTCCCTCAATGAAGCTGAATCTACTGAAGACCCGGCTGCAGTTCAGGTGCTGAACAGTGCCGCTCTCAACAATGGCGAAGCTCCGATGACAGCTGAAGAAATCCACCAGTTGGATTCGACTCTCGCTGCCGCCGGTTTCAAGGAGGATGAACGTGCATCTATCATTGCCCAGATGAAGAGCGTTGAAAATCCTGAAGCTGCTGCAAAATCTGAAAATTCTGTGAAGGAGGCTTCCGATGCTAAGTAATCTTGTTTTTCTCTTGCCGGTGATCTTCGTGGTCTTGGGCGGCATGGTGGCTCTCGCTGCTGAACCGTTCTTGCGCGACGAAAACAAGCACAAGGTTCTTCCTTGGGTGGCTGCTTTCTTCATTGCTCTTAGCGTAGCCGCTTTGTACTACGCTAAGACCGAAGCTCTCTTGAACCTCTACGCGATGGACCCGGTTCGCCGCGTGCTTTGCGCTGCAATCCTCCTTTGCGGTTTCCTCGGTATTTCGGGCCTCCAGTGGACTCTTGGCCGTGAACAGTTCAAGGGCGGTGAAGCTTATGGCCTCATGATGCTTGCCACTAGCGGTGCAATGCTCATGACCCAGGCTATCGACTTTGTTGCCTTGTTCATTGCGATGGAACTCACGAGCTTCCCGATTTACGCTCTCGTGGGCATCCGCCGTAAGGACGTGAACGCTAACGAAGGCGTGTTCAAGTATTTCGTCTCTGGTGCTGTTTTCAGTGCCATCTTCCTCTACGGTGTTGCTCTGATTTACGGTGCAACGGGCTCGACGCATTTCTGCGGTCACGTGCTCGAAGGCCGTATGGCAATCTACAGCATCGGTATGCTCTTTGTGATTGCAGGCCTCCTCTTCAAGGCTGGCGCTGCTCCGCTCCACTTCTGGGTGGCTGACGTCTATACGGGCGCCTCTGTCGCTGTGACGGGCTTTATGGCAGCAGTCGTGAAGGTCGGTGCTCTTGCAGCTCTTGGTACGGTCTGGGTAAGCGTTCTCGTGACGCGCTCCGGTGCCGAAGCTGTGTGGAACCTCGCTGAAAAGGTGACTGTTGCTAATCCGTCCAAGCCGCTCTTCTACGTGGTCTTGGTCGTTGCACTCCTCTCCATGGTGATAGGTGCATTTAGCGGCCTTGCTCAGAAGTCTGTGCGTCGCATCTTGGCATTCTCTGCCGTGATGAACGCTGGCTTTATCGTGATTGGCCTCTTGCTCCCGAATTACCTCGGCAAGGGCGAAATCCAGATGGGCCCGATGTTCTATTTCCTCATCACTTATGCGATTGCCTCTGCGGGCGCCTTGACGGGCATTGCCTACATGTCGGGCAAGGATGATTGCAAGGAAAATCTCGAAGACCTCCAGGGTGCTGGTCGCCGCCGTCCGTTTGTGGCTCTTGGCGTTGCCGTGTGCCTTGCTTCTCTCGCTGGCCTTCCGCCGGTTGCTGGTTTCCTTGCCAAGTTCACGCTGTTCACCGAAGCCTTCAATGCTGATCTCGGCTGGCTTGCCGCTATCGGCTTTGGCCTCTCCTTGGTGGCTGCAGTTTACTACCTCCGCATTGCCTACGTGCTCTTTGCCCCGGCAAAGGACGACAAGTGCTGCGGTGGTGACCATATCTGCTGCAAGGCCAACTACGCATACGTTTACTTGCTCCGCTTTGCTGTTGCCGTGTCCGCTATCGCGCTCCTCGTGATTAGCGCTCGCCCGGCACTTGCACTGATCGGATAGTGAAATTTGTCATTCCTCTTCGAGGTTTGATCACCTTTTGAAAAACGTCCCGGCTGAAAAAGTCGGGATGTTTTTTATTGTTTCCTCGGACTTTATCTATATTTTTTGCTGTTGAAAGGAGAGTTAGTATGAATTTGATGAAAAAAATGGCTTTAGGGGCTGCTTGTATGCTTGTGTCTGCCACTTTCGTTGCTTGCAATGATGATACTGCGGTGGCTGCTGATGTTGGTGAAACTGTTGAATCGTCTTCGAGTGAAGAATCGGAACTGTCGTCTTCTAGCGAAGAAAGTGATGTTGTTGAACAGTCTTCGTCGAGCGAAGAGTCTGTCGATGATGAACCGTCTTCTTCTAGCGAAATTTCTTCCAGTGAAACGGTGGATGATGGCGATTCCTCCTCTTCAAGCGAAAATGTGGAAAAAGCAGAATCGTCCAGTTCGTCGAAAAAATTGGATTGCGGTCCAATTCCCGATGACGAGGAATTTGTAATGACATATAAGGTGACTTACGATTCCATTGTCGATGCCCGCGACGGTCGTGTTTATAAGACGGTGACTTTTTGGTCTTTATCTCCAGAAATTGGACCATTTAAGTGCGAAGAATTTTCGCAGACATGGATGGCCGAAAACCTGAATTACGCAGATAGCTCTGCCACTCCGAGTTTGTTGGGGAATAACTGGTGCTACGATAATGACGAAGCGAACTGTGATGCTGAAGGTCGCCTTTATACTTGGGCTGCTGCAGTTGATTCTGTGGCTTTAGCGGCAAATGAGGAGAAACCCTTGGATTGTGGCTTTGGCTCAACATGTAATGTCGGAAGTGGTGAAAAAATAGTGCGTGGAATTTGCCCCGAAGGCTGGCATATACCGAATCAGAGTGAATGGGGTTATATTCGTACTAATACTGATGATGTTGTTGGTCCTTTCGGCAAGTCGCTTAAGTCAAAAACGGGATGGGATTGTGATGCCTGTAATGGTACAGATGATTTTGGATTTACGGTACTCCCTATTGGAATGTGGGACTGGAATACATCGAAGTTCAAGGACAGAGGGAAAACGGCGTATTTTTGGTCGGCTCAGGAATATTTCAATTATAGTGCCTATGCAGAGATTTTTAAGTACAATGCGATAGTACCTCATTGGGAATTCATTCAAAAAAGTGCGGGCCTTTCTATCCGTTGTGTGAAAGACGGTGAGGTTTATCGATATGTGGAGAAACCCTCGGATGCGTTCTTTGATTAGTTTTTGCTAATTTTGCGAACGTAGAAAAGAGGAATATTTATGGACAAGATTTATCGTTCTGGTATTGGTTTTGACGTTCACAAGTTGGTGGAAGGCCGCAAGTGCATTATCGGCGGTGTGGACATCCCGTACGAAAAGGGCTTGCTCGGCCACAGCGATGCTGACGTGCTTTTGCATGCGATTAGCGATGCTTTGCTCGGGGCTGCTGGCCTTGGCGATATCGGCACGTACTTCCCGGATACGGACCCTGCTTTCAAGGGCGCCGATAGCTTGGAACTCTTGCGCAAGGTCGGCGAAGAAGTCAAGAAGGCTGGCTACGAAATCATCAACATCGATAGCATTGTGATGTGCGAACGCCCGAAGGTGAACCCGCACAAAGAACAGATGAAGGCAAACATTGCCCGCGTACTCGGCCTCGATGTAAAGCAGATTGGCATCAAGGGCACGACGACCGAAAAGCTCGGTTTCACGGGTCGCGGCGAAGGTATCGCCAGCCAGGCCGTTGCGATGGTTGCAACGAAGGCACAATAGTAGTCCGCTGGTGTCAAACTAAATTTCCTACTAAAAATGTAAGCTTCCCCCCTTTGACGAATCAGAGGGGGATTTCTATTTTTTACATAGCTCTAAAAAACAGAAACAACTACGTCTCGAATCCGGACTAGCTGAAAGGCAGCGACGATGACCCCGGTAAGAGGCGCTTTTATAGGATTGACCTATGACTCTTATGATTCTCAAGATGATCGGTTGCCTCGCTCTCCTTATGTTTGGCATGAAGACGATGAGTGAAGGCTTGCAAAAGCTTACTGGTGGACACCTCCGTACGGTTCTTGGTACTATGACCAAGCATAGGCTTGGTGGACTTCTTACGGGTACTGCCGTTACTGCCGCTGTGCAGTCTTCGACTGCGACTACCGTCATGACTGTTAGTTTTGTGAATGCTGGCTTGCTTACTCTTAAGCAGGCCATTCCTGTTATTATGGGCGCAAATATCGGTACGACGGCAACGGCTTGGCTCATGTCCATCTTCGGATTCCAGTTCAACATGAGTAACGTGGTGTGGCCGTTCTTTGCGCTTGGCATTGTGCTTACTTACGTCCGCAAGAATAGTGTCAAGAGCTTTGGCGAATTCGTGTTCGGCTTCTCGTTTATGTTCCTCGGGCTTACGACGCTCCGCGAAAACGCTGTGGCGATGGACCTCTCGCATAACCAGACGATTATTGATTTCTTTGCCTCGACGGGCGGCTACGGCATCTGGAGCACGCTTTTGTTCTTGCTTTTGGGCGGCATCCTTACGATGTGTGTGCAGTCTTCGGCTGCCATCATGGCCATTACGCTTATCCTCTGCTCTAGCGGCGTGCTCCCGATTTACCAGGGCATTGCGCTTGTGATGGGCGAAAACATCGGTACGACGGTCACTTCGAACTTGGCGGCGCTTTCGGCAAGTACGCAGGCTAGGCGCGCGGCTTTGGCTCACATGCTCTTCAACATTTTCGGTGTGGTGTGGGTGCTGATTTTGTTCCACCCGTTTGTGAACATGGTTTGCCATTTTGTTGGCTTTGACCCGAATTTTGTGCCTCAGACGCAAGAAGAAATCGCTCAGGCTGGCATTCGCGTGACATACGCACTTTCCGGATTCCATACCGCATTCAACCTTTGCAACGTGCTGCTCCTCATCTGGTTCATTAAGCCGATGGAGACGCTCATCTGCAAGATCATTAAGGAAAAGGAAGACGGCGAAGATTTCCGTATCAAGTTTATCAGCGGTGGCCTCATGAGTACGGCCGAACTTTCGCTCTTTGAAGCCCGCAAGGAAATCAACGTCTTTGCAGAACGCACTCTCAAGATGTACCGCTTTTTGCCGGACCTCCTCAAGATGAAAAATGAAGAGGACTTTGTAAAGCTGTTCGCCCGCATCGAAAAGTACGAAGGTATCAGTGACAGATTTGAAATTGAAATTGGTGAATACTTGAACAAGGTCAGCGGCGGTCGCTTGAGTATCGAAAGTAAGACGATGTTGCAGTGCATGCAGAAGGAAATTTCTGAAATCGAAAGTATCGGCGATGCTTGCTACAACATGGCTCGCGCCATCAACCGCAAGTTCCATCTTGAGGAAGATTTTACCGAGGAACAGTACAGCCGCATAGAAAACATGATGAAACTTTGCGACCAGGCGCTAGTGCAGATGGTGGATGTTATCGAGGACAAGCCGCATACGAAGGCTTCGAATACGATGACGCTTGAATTTGAAATCAACGATTATCGCAAGATACTCAAGGACTTGAATATCGAAGATATCAATGCGCAGCGCTACAGCTACCAGATAGGTGTGCATTACATGGATGTGGTGAACGACTGCGAAAAGCTGGGGGACTACGTGGTGAACGTCGTCGAAGCGCACGTGAACCACAGATTGCTCGGAAAGTAATCGGAATGGAGCCGCAGGAAATGCGGCTCTTTCAATATTTTTATATTTGCAATTTAGTAGGTGACCTTGGCCCTTTTTAGGGGCGAAAAATGGAGGGCTGTATGAAAAAATTCATGGCGTTGGCTTTTGCCTTGTTCTTTGCGGTAGCAAATGCCGCTGAAACGTATGAGGCTTCGGAAAAGATTACGCAAGAAATTCTGGCGGGGGAAGGCAAATTTACTCAGACCGTGAATGCGGGTGATGAAATTGCTTCGATTAAGATTTGGTATCACGGTATGGATGAAAACAAACATCAATCGGGTAACATTTCTGAGATTGGCTTGACGGAAAAATGGACTGGCTCTGTTTGTGAAATTTCTGGGAAGATTGACAGGGATCTTATTACCCAAACGGTCAAGGCTTATATTTTAGTCCAAGACGACGAAGGCAAGTTCGCCAAGACTGAGTTCAAGTTCACTGTGCTGGAAAAAGAAGAAACGTTGTCTTTAAAATGGAATGAAAGTAGCGGTGACGTGAATCAGGAAGTCACTGCGGGTAAGTCTATTACATCTATCGTTTTCGATTACGAGGGAATAACAAGTTATAGCGTGAGTGGACTCCCGTCTGGACTTGTAAAGAATATTGATGAAAAAAAACATAAAATCATGATTGTCGGCTCTGTAAATAGCGATGTAATGTCTGGTGATTATGAATACAAAGTCACTGTTAAGAACGACCAAGGCGATGAAAAGAGCCTGTCGGGAACGATTGTTGTGGAAAGTGGCAAGGCTCGCACATCAATAAAGCTTGTTAGTGAAAAAGCAAGACAGGAAGTCCTGGCGGGCAATGAGATTGAGCCTGTCGTGTTCGAGTTTGCAAATGTTCATGTCGATGAAAGTTTATCTTCATTTAAGTTCGAAGGATCGTTAAAAGGATCGTTTGCGTATAGTGTAGAAGGAAATAAGCTCACGTGCAGTGGAACTGTCGATGAGAATTTGAATGGATTATACACGATAAGAATTATTGCAATTGGTGAAAATAACAATGATACCGCTTTTGCAAACGTTGATGTGATTCGTAAGTCTGTAGAGACGAAGGTATATGTCATTGAAAATGAAACGCAGTCGCTGACTGCCGGCGATTCTATCGAGCCGATTGTTTTCAAGGTAGAACATGGCTCTAATCTTGAGCTTACGAATTTCCCGGGTGGTTACGTGCTTAAAAAAGATGGTAATACGGTGACTATTACTGGGCTGGTTGAAGAAAGTGCTAAGGGTCCGCATGAAGTTGTGCTTACAGTCGACAACAATGCGAGTGCCAAGGCGACGATTAATGTAGCAGCTGGGGTTATGTCGTTCGATGTTATTGAAGGTAGCGATAATCAAACGGTTGTTGCTGGCCAAGAGATTGTTCCGATAGTTTATCAGTACAACCATGTGAAAGATATTCATGGAAAATTGCCTGCTAACTTGAAGATGGAACCAGATAAAGAAAAGAAGCAAGTTAAGATTTATGGAATTGTAGATTCTAAATCGGGTGCTCACGAATATGCTTATTCGTTCGACTTGACGGATTATTATGGAGAAACAAAGACTGTAACGGGCAAGATAAATGTCGTTGCATCTTCGAGCTCGGAGGCGACATCTTCAAGTTCCGCGAAGTCTTCGTCTAGCTCTGCAAAGTCCAGCAGCTCGAATGTCATCCTGAGCTCTAGCGAAGGATCCAGTAGCAGTTCTGTAAAGCAGTCCAGCTCTAGCGAAAAGACCATTAAGATCGTGACGGTGGCAATGAACAGCGTGAAGTTTGGCTATGCAAACAATGCGCTGACGGTTGCTGAGCCCACATCTTCGATGGTGCGTGTGCAAGTGTTCGACTTGACCGGTCATCTGATCGAAACGTTTGCGGAACCTGTGAATGGCACAAAGAGCATTAGCCTCGCTCATTTGAACCGAGGCAATTATCTGGTGCGAGTCGAAAGCAACAGCATAGTTCGTACCGCAAGAATTGCCGTGAAGTAAGGAAACGCCCTGTCACGTCGTGCTGACGGTCAAAGGGAGAAAATTCCAGTGACTTTAAAAATAGCCCGTGAGCAGGAGCAGCAGAATAACCCTAAAAATAGCCCATTTGGGCTATTTATTTTTTTTACCTCTTTTTTAAATTTGACGCGAGTTAACATAAAATGGGATGCTTTACCCTATGAAAAACATCAAAATATTCGCATTTTTAGCAATTTTCCTCCTTGCTGCGGCTGTTTCGACCGCGTGGGCAGTGGATGTCACCTTGACTTACAGAATCGAAGTCCAAAGCACTAATTTAAAGCCTGTGGCGCATATCTATAATGCCGCAACAGGCGAAGAAGTCGCTTCCTGGGATCATGGCTTTAAAACTCTTTGGCCTGCGAACGAAGGGCACACCATGAACGATGGTTATGGCATCACTTTCACGCCCAATCAAGAATTGGACAAGACCGACAAAAACGAAAAAAACAAATCGACATCCACGACAGCCTTCAGGACCGAAAAAGAAACGTTTTTCACGGTGTCGGTGGGCAAAGAGGGCTTTTACTTAAAAAGTGTGACGTTCAAGGAAGATGCTAACGAGAAAGCGTCTTCCTCTAACATCGCCCCAAACTCAACCTCCATTCGCGTTGATGTTCCAGAAAACAAGTTCTTCAACTACATCACCGTGGTGCTGACTGTCGATGCCTATACCGTGAGTGTTCCTGAAAATCTTACCATCAGCGACGCTTTTGCGACTATCAGCGGTGTCAATTACTACAAGTCCGGCGAAACGGTCACCTTCGGTTTCTCTGGTTCCGGCAGTGTAGTGTATTTTGTCAATGGAGAACGTATTGAGGGCAACAGCGTTATCGTGGGGCAAGAAGACTTGACGGTGGAAATTGGCATCCCCTACATCGACGAAAATGGCAAGGAGCAAATCCGCAAGCCAGGCGATTACACCGTCCTCACAGAGGATAATAAACCCAATAAAGATGGAGTCATCGAACTCCCCGGCGGCTGGTACGTGGTGCAGGGCAAGGTGAAATACTCGAACCAAGTCAATTTTGGCGGTGACGCTCATCTCATCCTCGCGGACGGTGCGGAGATGGTGATTGAAAGTAAAAGTAGGAGGTTTGTAATCAACGCTTTGAATAACTTGACCATCTACGGGCAGAGCGGACAAGGTGGAATTTTGAACGTCACCGCAAAAGGTTCGTTCTGTTCCGGTATCAACAGCAGTAATGGAAGAATCACGATAAGCGGCGGCAGCGTCACGGCCACTGGCACAAACTATCCCGGCATCTACGGTGATAAAGGAGTCTCGATAATCGGCGGCAAGGTCACTGCCACTGGCTCTAACTCTAACTACGGCATCTCCAGCTATTCTGGCGATATCACGATAATCGGCGGCAAGGTCACTGCCACTGGCTCTAACTACGGCATCTCCAGCTATTCTGGCAATATCACCCTTGGCTGGACGAACAGCACCGACTACATCTATGCAAACGGCTACTTTCTTAGAGACTATGAAAAACATGTCTCCATCGCCGAGGGCAAGTCGTTCAAGGACGAAAAAGGCTACGTGTATAGAGGCACGCTCACCAAAGGTCAAGTTTCCGACTTCAAAGGTCAAAAACTCGAACCATTTGAAGGTGTAAGCGTATCTTTTGTCGATAACTTCAGCGGAGCTTCGGATGTTTTTGCTGAAATCGCCGTTGACGGAGAAGGCCATGTCTCAGCCCCGTCAAAGCACCCGTTCCATAGTGGCTACGCATTCGTCGGCTGGTTCACCTCACCCGAAGGCGGCTCGGAATTCGACTTCACGGTCAAAGTCACTGAGAACACGACTGCCTACGCACATTGGAATGAGAATACGCCTGTCGAATACATCGACGAAAACGGCGGAACAAATGAAACCAAGAATTACATTTTGCTCACTAATGACATATATGTAGAAGATGACCTCCCCGGCGGCTGGTACGTGGTTGAAGGCGAGGTGAAATACGCGAGCCAAGTCAAGTTTAGCGGTGAAGCTCATCTCATCCTCGCGGACGGTGCGAAGATGGAGATTGAAACTGAAGGTGAATATGGAATCTATGCATCGAAAAATCTGACCATCTACGGGCAGAACGGGCAAAGCGGAATTTTGAACGCCACCGCAAATGGCTCAAGCGGTAACGGCATCTACAGCCGTTATGGCGATATAACGATAAGCGGCGGCAAGGTCACGGTCACTGGCTCTAGCTCCGGCATCTACGGTTCTAACGGAGTCACGATAAGCGGCGGCAGCGTCACGGCCACTGGCTCAAACTACGGCATCTACGGTTATGACGGAGTCACGATAAGTGGCGGCAGCGTCACGGCCACTGGCGAAAACGGTGTCGGCATCTACAGCGTTTTTGGCAATATCACGATAAGCGGCGGCAAGGTCACGGCCACTGGCGACGACGGCATCTACAGCTATGACGGAAACATCACCCTTGGCTGGACGAACAGCACCGACTTCATCTATGCAAGCAGCTACTACTGCGAAAAAGGCTCAGTCTCCATCGCCGAGGGCAAGTCGTTCAAGGACGAGAAAGACATCGTATATAGCGGCACGCTCACTGGCGAGCAACTTTCCGCTATTAAAGGCAAGAAACTTGAGCCTTGCTACGCAGTGACGTTCGATGCTCAGAACGGCGACGACCCCATAATGCTTTTGACTACTTTCGATGAAAACGGCGTTGCTTACGTCAAAAAGCCCAACGACCCGATTCGCAGCGGTTTCACGTTTGATGGTTGGTTTACCGCCACAGACGGCAACACAGAATTCGACTTTACCAAGGCAGTCACGGAGAACACGGCCGCCTACGCCAAGTGGAGCATCCCCTACATCGATGAAAATGGCAAGGAGCAAATTCGCAAGCCTGGCGAATACACCGTGCTTACCTCCTTAACCGACGTGAGCAACCTCGGAGGCGGCTGGTACGTGGTACAGGGCAAGGTGAAATACTCGAACCAAGTCAATTTTGGCGGTGAAGCTCATCTCATCCTCGCGGACGGTGCGGAGATGGAGATTGAAACTGAAAGTAAATATGGAATCTATGCATCGAATAACCTGACCATCTACGGGCAGAGCGGACAAGGTGGAATTTTGAACGCCACCGCAAATGGCAAAATCGGTTCCGGCATCTACGGCAAGGGAACAGTCACGATAATCGGCGGCACGGTCGAGGCCTCTGGCACAAACGGCTACGGCATCTACGGTGATAAAGGAGTCACGATAAGCGGCGGCACGGTTACGGCCACAAGTACAAACGGTTCCGGCATCTACGGTTATAACGGAGTCACGATAAGCGGCGGCAGCGTCGAGGCCGTCGGAAAATACGGCATCGACGGTTCTAAAGGAGTCACGATAAGCGGCGGCACGGTCACGGCCACTGGCATTGGCTTCTACGGCATCCATAGCAGCATTGGGAACATCACCCTTGGCTGGACGAACAGCACCGATTCCATCAAGGCTAGCAGCTACTACGGCAAAAATGGTGTATCCATCGCCGAGGGCAAGTCGTTCAAGGACGAGAAAGGCATCGTATATAGCGGCACGCTCACTGGCGAGCAACTTTCCGCTATTAAGGGCAATAGACTTGAGTCTTGCTACGCAGTGACGTTCGATGCTCAGAACGGCGACGACCCCATAATGCTTTTGACTACTTTCGACGAAAACGGCGTTGCTTACGTCAAAAAGCCCAACGACCCGATTCGCAGCTGTTTCACGTTTGAGGGTTGGTTTACCGCCACAGACGGCAACACTGAATTCGACTTCTCCGCTGCAATCACCGGCAATACGACAGCCTACGCCAAGTGGAAGGAGAATGCACTTGTCGAATACATCGACGAAAATGGCGCGCCGAAGAGTGTTACGGATTACACCGTGCTTACCTCCTTAACCGACGTGAGCAACCTCGGAGGCGGCTGGTACGTGGTGCAGGGCAAGGTGGAATACACGAACCAAGTCAAGTTTAGCGGTGACGCTCATCTCATCCTTGCGGATGGTGCGGAGATGGTGATTGAAACTGAAGGTGAATTGGAACATGGAATCTATGCATCGAATAACCTGACAATTTATGGACAGAACGAGCAACGCGGAATTTTGAACGCTACGGCCACAGGCACAATCCGTTCCGGCATCTACAGCAGCAAAGGAAACATCACGATAAACGGCGGCAAGGTCACGGCCACAGGCACAAACTGTTCCGGCATCTGCAGCAGCAAAGGAAAAATCACGATAAACGGCGGCAAGGTCACGGCCACTAGCTCAAGCGACTGCATCTCCGGTTATAACGGAGTCACGATAAACGGCGGCAAGGTCACGGCCACTAGTACAATCGGTGTCGGCATCTCCGGTTATAACGGAGTCACGATAAACGGCGGCATCGTCACGGCCACTGGCCTCTACGGCATCTACAGTTATAACGGCGGAGTCACGATAAGCGGCGGCAGCGTCACGGCCACTGCCAACTACGACGGCATCTACAACGATAAAGGAAACATCACCCTTGGCTGGACGAACAGCACCGACTTCATCAAGGTCAGTAGCTACTACTACTACAGCAATAAAGGCTCCGTCCAAATCGCCGAGGGCAAGTCGTTCAAGGACGAGAAAGGCATCGTATATAGCGGCACGCTCACTGGCGAGCAACTTTCCGCTATTGAAGGCAATAGACTTGAGCCTTGCTACGTAGTGACGTTCGATGCTCAGAACGGCGACGACCCCATAATGCTTTTGACTTCTTTCGACGAAAACGGCGTTGCTCACGTCAAAAAGCCCAACGACCCGATTCGCAGCGGTTTCACGTTTGAGGGATGGTTTGCCGCACCCGAAGGCGGTTCGGAATTCGACTTTACCAAGGCAGTCACGGGGAACACGATCGCCTACGCACATTGGAATGAGAATACGCCTGTCGAATACATCGACGAAAACGGCGGAACAAATGAAACCAAGAATTACATCTTGCTCACTAATGGCATAAAAGTGGATAACCTCCCCGGCGGCTGGTACGTGGTGCAGGGCGAAGTGAAATACGCAAGCCAAGTCAAGTTTGAGGATGACGCTCATCTCATCCTTGCGGACGGTGCGGAGATGGTGATTGAAAGTGAAACCTACGGAATCCAGGCTGATAAAAATCTGACCATTTACGGGCAGAACGGGCAAAGCGATCAAAGCGGAACTTTGAAAGTCACAGCCACTAGCAGCGGCATCTACAGCAAATCTGGCGATATAACGATAATCGGCGGCACGGTCACGGACACAAGTACAAGCGCTAACGGCATCTACAGCAATTCTGGCGATATAACGATAATTGGCGGCAGCGTCACGGCCACTGGCACAAACGGTATCGGCGGCATCTACAGCAAATCTGGCGATATAACGATAATCGGCGGCAGTGTCACGGCCACGGGCTCAAGCTACGGCATCTACGGTTATAACGGAGTCACGATAAACGGCGGCACGGTCGAGGCCACTGGCGACGGCTCCGGCATCTACGGTTATAAAGGAAATATCACCCTTGGCTGGACGAACAGCACCGACTTCATCTATGCAAGCAGCTACTCTCTTGGTGACAATGAAAAACATGTCTCCATCGTCGAGGGCAAGTCGTTCAAGGACGATAAAGACAACGTGTATAGCGGCCCGCTCACTGGCGAGCAACTTTCCGCTATTAAAGGCAAGAAACTTGAGCCTGCAAAGCCGTTCCCCGACAATATGGTCATTGCCGATATTCCCGACCAAATTTACACCGGTGATTCCATTTGCCCGATGGCTGATGTGACTATGCCTGCGGGTGTCGATCCACTTGTCAAAGGCGAGGATTACAAGGTCGTTTGCAAGGAAAACTTGAATGCCGGTACGGCTACTTTGTCTGTCCAGGGCGTCGGAATCTATTACGGCGAAATTAAAAAGACATTTACAATCGCGAAGGCTCCGCTTACAATCACCGCCAAGGACAAGACAATCGCCTACGGCGATGAACCTGCAAATGACGGCGTGGAATACAGTGGCTTTATCGGCGAAGAAAATGAGTCGGTTTTGGGTGGTAAGCTCACGTATAGCTACGACTACAAGAAGCTCGACAAGGTCGGCAAATATACGATTACGCCTAGCGGCCTGACCGCCAGCAACTACGAGATTTCGTTTGTCGCGGGAGCCTTGAACGTGGAACCGAAGGCAACGCATTACGCTGCCGTGCAGGTCCTCGAAGACGAAAACGGCAAGCGTGCCGAAATCGACGGCGAATACGGCGAAAGTGATGGAATCGTTATTACGGAACCGCTGGAAGTTGCAAGTGTTGAATTTAGCCGCGACTTCTCGACGCAGGGCTATTCGACAATCGTTCTCCCGTTCGACGTGAATACGAGCAAGTTAAGCGGCGTGGATTCCGTGCTTTCGTTTGCCCGCATTGTCAAGGAACAGGGCGAAATGGCTGTAGGCATGAAGGTCGTGTGGGAAGCTTCTGCCTCCCATGTGGATCTGAAGGCCAACACGCCGTACATGGTGAAGATGACCGGTGCAAAGCTCGGCATTGACGGCGGCGTGACTTTGCTGCCGACCGAAGCTGCCGTGACCAAGTCTGACGCCCAGAACGATGGCTGGGAATTCCGCGGAACGTATGCTTACAAGTCCTGGCAGGAAGGAGACGAAGACTTGTGCAGGGTCTACGGCTTTGCCGGTGGCTCCAACGACGAAGTTTCTGAAGGTGATTTCGTGAAGTTCACGGCCGGTGCAAGCCTCCGTCCGTTGCGCGCCTACCTCATCAACACGAACAGAACCTGCGGCGCTCCTAAGATGGCACGTGCCTACGGCGATTACGTTCTTGGTGCAAAGTCTTCCATTGACGATCTCCCGGAAAGCATGAAGGTGGTCATTGTCGGAGAAGACGGATACACGACGGTCATTGGCCACTTCAATACACGCACAGGCGAGTTCACGACAGGCACAAGCGTGCGCAAGTTTGACCTGAAGGGCCGCGCAGTCCGTGGCACGCCGAGCGCCCGTGGCGCCTACTACGGCAAGAGAGTTAAAAAGTAAAAAGGAATGAGTTTTATGCAAAACGCAAAAGAACAGAAAAAAGAATACCAGAAACCTGAAATGAAGGAAATCCTCCTCAAGACCGAGGGAAGCCTCCTTCAGAGCAGCGACCCGTTTGGCAGCGATCCGTCCGGATGGAACGGCCCGGGCGCATAGCTTTGGGAATGCTCGTTAAGTGAAAAGACTCCGCCACGGCGGAGCCTTTTTTGTTTTGAAAGCGTGCGGGGATGTTTCAGCACTCTCGTCATGCTGAGGCAACGCCGAAGCATCCAGTCAAATTGTGCCATTCGTCATTCTGAGCGTAGCGAAGAATCCAGTTAATTCGTGGCATCCAGTCAAATCTTGATGCGTACATTAGTATGTAAAAATTTACGTCGAAAACGTAGGACAAATCCGGCAAAAAAGCGTGCAAAATGAGAGTCGCAGAAAAATGCTTGCATTTTTCTATGACCGAATGCAGCCGCGGACGCCGTAGGCGTCAAAAGCGTGTTAATGTAATGGGGGCCATATTACAAACATCCCCCTAAAGGAAAACAAATGACCGAAAACACGACTTCAGAAAAGAACGCCTACTATATCGTCACAAATGCGCAGGGCGAACAGTTCCTGCTTCCGTATTACAGCGAAACGTTCCGTGTGCTGATGGATGACAAGGATACCATCCGCGACATGCTGAATTGTTTGCTTGGGTTCGACAGCGACCATGAAATCGTCGATCTTGATTATGAGTTCGAAAAGCCCATTGACGTTTTCATGCCGGAAGACGACTCCGCGCGCCTTGATGTGTGGGTAACCACCAAGGACAATCGCTATTTCAACATTGAGTAGCGTACGAGCCGAATGTTGCAAATACAAACTTGTTTGTATTTATTACTGAGGCGAAGTCGCTGACGCTGAAAGCGTCAAATGCAGAATAGAAATCATCCGTTCTTTCTTGACCGCCTGCAACTCTACAATTCCTACCAGACATTGCGAGGCAAGTACGAATACAACCGCTCGGCGTATTTTAAGGCGATGGACGAAAAACAGCGCAAGGTTCATTTCTATGAACTACCTGAAATGATTTCCATTTGGCTTTGTAATTTCTCGATTCTCAAGTCAGATGATATTTTCAAGGACACCTGGGCGGTCTATAGCGAGGATGAAGTTCGCCATAGCGATGCGACGCATAAGGCTCTTCCCGTTTTCAGTAAAAATAGGTATATTGTAGTTGACTTGCCGAGCTTTAAGAGGATACGCAAGAACATCAGTTCACGCGAGGACTACTGGCTGAAACTCTTGTCGCAAGGTCCGCTTGAAGTTCCCGAATCGAAGGACCCGATCTTTAGGGACGCCCTCAACCGTTTGCGCGTAAGTCGCATAAAACCTGAACTGCTAAAAGCCCTGGAGGAACACATGTTCGATAAACACGCTGATGAAGCTATCGAAGCCGAGATTTGGCTCAAAGCAGAAGCCAAGGGCGAGGCTAGAGGTCGCGAACGGGAACGGTTAGAAAATAAAAACGACACTGTGACTGTTTTGCGTGATATGGGTCTTTCCGAAGAAAAAATTGCCGAGGCGAAGGCTCGGTTGGAGGCTCTTCAGCAGAGCCGCCTTTCCAGGTAATCTTTAATCCTATACTTTTCCCATAATCCAGTCCAAAGGGCTGGATTTTTTTTTGGCGTGTTTATTCGTAAAAAAAATAGCCCTGCTTTGGCAGGGCTGTTTTCCGTAATGTAATCCTTATTAGCTGCGTGCGGCGAGTTCCTCGGGCGTCCTCATGAGAATATCCCAGTCGCCACGCTTGATGATTTTATAGGCATAGCCCTGTTCCGTGAGGAACAGCTGGCGGTTCATGGCGAATTCCTGTTCCTTGGAGTCCTGTGTCACGATGCTGTAGAAGTGGGCGGCGCCGCCGTCGCTCTTGGGGCGCAACACGCGGCCGAGGCGCTGGGCTTCTTCCTGGCGGCTTCCGAACGTACCCGAAATCTGGATGAGCACGTTTGCATCTGGCAAGTCGATAGCGAAGTTACCGACCTTCGAAACCATGAGATTCTTCTGCGCGCCCGAACGGAAGGCTCCGTAGAGCTTTTCGCGTTCCTTGTTCGGAGTCTTGCCGGTGATCAGCGGAATCTGCAAGTCTTCGGAGAGCGCTTCGAGCTGGTCGATGTACTGGCCGATGATAAGCACGCGGTCATCCGGCTTGCTGAAGTACTTGAGCAAGCGTTCGACGATGTCCGTCTTTTCGGGGTTCGTGCTCGCGAGCGTAATCTTGTCGCGCACGGGGGCAAGCGCATACTTCATTTTTAGTTCCGGATCCATCGGGATGCGGATTTCGTTACAGTCGGCAGTTGCAATCCAGCCTTGTGCTTCCAAGATGCGCCATGGAATGTCGAACTTTTTTGGTCCGATCAAACTGAAAACTTCGGTTTCCTTGTGGTCTTCACGGACGAGCGTTGCCGTAAGGCCCAGGCGGCGAGTTGCCTGCATTTCGGTACTCAGGCGGAACACCGGAGCCGGGAGCAAGTGGACTTCGTCGTAAATCATGAGGCCCCACTTTTCCTGGCTGAAAAGCGGGAAGTTTGCAAGTTCCTTCTTGACCTCTTCTTCGGTCATTTCCGGTTCCTTGACTTCCTTGTTTTCGTCACCCTTCTTGGCGCGCTTGCGTTGCGTCAAGATCTGGTAGGTGGCAACCGTCACCGGGCCGATTTCTTTCACTTCGCCGGAGTATTCCTTGACCTGGTCAAGCGTAAGGTTCGTCTTGTCGCAGATTTCGCGGATCCACTGGCGCGAAGACGAGATGTTCGGTGTCAAAATTAATGTCTTAGTTTGTACCAAAGCCATGGTGGCAAGGCCAATCACAGTCTTACCGGAACCGCAGGGGAGAACGATCACGCCGGAACCGCCTTTTTCGCTACCGCTGGCGTAGAACACCTGTGCGGCATCCTTCTGGTAATCGCGGAGCTTGAACGGCTTGCCGGAAACGGTTGTTTCGCGGAGCTGGATGGGGAGCGGGTCGCCAACGGTATAACCGGCCAAGTCTTCGACCGGGAAACCTGCGTTGGTAAGGACCATCTTCAAGTGACCACGGCGTTCCGGGTCAACAACGACGTGCGTGTCGTCAATGTGCTCGATAATAAAAGGTTCAACGTCCTTGAGCTTGCAAATTTCAAGGAACATTAATTTATCATCAGATTCCATCGTCAAGCGTCCGTCTTCTTTTTTGAGACGAAGTAAGCCGTAACGAGCCATGTAGTCTTCGATTTCCGTGACGACCGTCGGCGGAATGGGGTAGCGGCTCTGGCTTTCGAGTCTTTCGAGAACTTCGGGAGCGCGGAGGCCTGTTGCGGCAGCGTTCCACAAGCTCAAATGAGAAATCTTGTAAGTGTGCAGGTGCTCTGGGCTTTTGACAAGCTCTGTAAAAGGAGCGATTGCATCACGTGCGGTAGTGTAGTTTGGATTATCGACCTCGACCATAATTTCGAGGTTACTTTGTACAATAATTGCGCCATTCGGATTCATAGAGTGCCAAATTTAGTTATTTAGGGCGCGTTTCGCAAGTCGTACGTTTTTGCTGAAAATCTTACAAAAAAACTCCCCGGACTTGTGTCCGAGGAGTCTTTCGAGCCGCCCAGCAGATTTGAACTGCCGACCTGCTGATTACGAATCAGCTGCTCTACCAGCTGAGCTAGAGCGGCGAACGGGGACAAATATAGTAAAACAATGATTTCTTGTCAAGATTTACTGACAACCTTTATTTTTTTTTCTATGATTGGTCTACGAGAAAATTTTAAACATGGAAGCTTAACATATGGCTAACGAATCTAATAACAATAATTCCGAACTTAAAGCCTTCTTTGTCCAGCACGGTACGAAGATCGCTGTGGCATTCGTCGTTATCTTTGCTCTCATTGCTGGCATTGTCCAGTATAAGGAAGCTCGCAAGGTTGCCGCTGCCGAACAGAGCGAACTCATCGGTGTGGGCCTTACTTATCTCTATGCAAATGAAAAGGATAGCGCTCTTGTTGAATTCGAAAACAAGATTGCTTCTGGCAAGCTCGAAGGCCTTGCTCTTGCCAAGGCTTCTCTCCTCGCTGCTAATATCAAGTACGAAAAAAAGGACTTCGATGGTGCTGCCCTCCTTTTCCAGAACGCTCTTGATAACGCTGGTTCTGTAGCTCTCGTCCGTTCGGCTGCCATGCATGGTCTTGCCGCTGTGAAGATGGAAAAGGGCGACTTCTCCGCTGCTGCAAACTTCCTCGAAAAGTACATTGCAGAATTCGGCAAGCGCACTGGCGACAAGGAAGACCGCTACCAGAAGGACGAACCGGCTGACGAGGTCCCGATGGTTGCAGACGCCATGTGGAAGCTCACTCTCGTGTACCAGCAGCTCGGTGCAAGCGACAAGGCTAAGGCTACTGCCGAACGTCTCCTTGTGGTCTACGGCGACAATCGCGCATTCGCTGATAAGGCTCGCAAGTTCCTCGCAGCTCTCTAATCGTTGATTTTTGAAAAATTTAAGTCCGTCTCCTTATCGGGGACGGGCTTTTTTATTTATGTGCTTACCATAAAAATCTATTTACAATCAACGACTTATAAAAAAAGTATATTGATTTTATACACAACCTAAAAGGGAGGGTGGGCCATGAAAATATTTTTATGGGCTTTAATTGTGGCCGTCGTGTCATTATCTTTCACTGCGTGTGGAGATTCCCCAGAAAAGTTTGTGAACGATGTGGTCGATAGCGGAATCAAGTGCGAGACGCATGAGTACGATAAGGCGAAGTGCGATCAACTTGCAGTTGAGTTTAGATCGCGTAACCACAATTTTAGTGAAGACGAGCAAAAACGTATTCAGAAACAGGTCGTTGAAAAGTTCTTTATTGAATTGAAAAAGCTAAACGATAAAAATTCAAAAGCAGGATCGACGCTGTAGGCCTGTTGTTAAATGGCGAGTGTCCAGCCTATGGCGAACAGTGCGTAGTAGGCGAGGACTCCAAAGATGTCGGTTGCGACAGTTGGCGCTCCCCAGCGGAGCGTCTTTTTTGTCGGGATAAATCCGCAAAGCAGGCCTGCGATAAATCCGTACAGGTGCCCGAGAATGTCGGCGTTTTCTCCGAGACCGAGGAATACGGCGAGCGAGGCGGCGCCGCAGAGCGGCGCAAAGCGACGGAGCAGGCCGTGCGTTTCGCGCGGCATGAGACGGAACTCGATGACGGCGAGGCAACCGATGGTTGCAAAAACGAAGCCGGAAAAGCCGAGCGAACGGAAGCTTGTCTGCACTGTGAGTGCAACGAAGAAGTTGGCAACGGCGCTTGCGACTGCCAGGAACGGCACGAGCTTAGCAAGTGGAATTCTGTAGTGCAAAAGGCTTAGCGCCAAGAATCCCGAGACGAGATTACTGGCGAGGTGGCGGCTGTCAGCATGGAGTGTCATGGCGGTAATCGTGCGCCACCATTCTCCGCGCAAGATTTTTGATGCATCGGCAATGCCTGCGTTGTGCATCTGGATGGAAATGTCGGAGAAGTCCAATAGAGTGCAAGCGATAGGAATGGCGAGCACCCAGAGCGGGTGTAGCGTGAACTTTAGCGGAAGTGGCGGGTTCTCGTCGCGCGGTGGATTTTCACGGTGGTAGAGGCGGATTTGGAATTGCGCCATGCGACGTTTTTCAGGCTCTACGAAAATCTGGAACGGGCCTTCTTCGGAGCGCTCGATGCGGTGCGTAATGCCTTGCGACAAAAGCACAAGACTCTCGTCGCGGATTTGTCTGAAACCGCCTTCGCTGATGCGGACGTCGGGCGGAATCTGAGGCTGTTCTTCGAGTTGCTCGGAGCCTTGTTCAGTCGAGGGCTGCGCAATCTGCGAAAAATCGATGCTTTGTTCTGTCGAGGATGGCGCGGATTCTTGAAATGCTGACGGAACTGCGCGCGACTCGCTTGTATCGACTGTGCGTGACTCTGTTTCGAATTTGTCTGTATCCGGTCTGCGGCGAATCATGGGCGACATAAAGCGGGGCATGGCTACCTTCCTGATTTAGGGGGCTGTTGAATTTAAAAAGCAAACTGCATGCCAAAAAGAGAAAACAGCCTTAAACATTCTCCAAGAGCAATATTTCACTATAAACCCCAAAACTTTAGATTCCCCTTTTGTTCAAAAAATAACATGCAATCGTTTCAAAAGCAAATGTTTAATGCGTTTTTTGAAACGCTGTTAGAGCAACTGTGCCGCAGATGTGAGCGCAAACTTGCCGGTTGCCGTTTCGCATTCGGCACGGACGTAGGCGAAACCGAGCGTTGCAACGGGGATGTCGGCGTGGTCGGGAGTCGCGACTTGGCTTCCAATCATGACTTCTTCTTCGGGGGCGAGCTTGCCGTTTGGCTGTATGCGGCGTCCGTAAATGCGGACGTAGCGGAAACCTCCGCCGGTTTCTTTGTTGCTGCGGGCATGGAATGTGATTCCGTTATCGTCGCGTTCCCACCAGAGGGCTGGACCGTCTGTGATGTAGCAGTTGTCGGCGGCGAACGCTGCGTTAATGGCGGCGAGAGTCAGCGAGACTTTACTGGATCCTTCGACTTCGACCTGACGGTCTTCGCTCAGGATGACACATTGGGGATGACACATGGTTGTCGGACCGCTCTCGTCTCTCGTCTCTCGTCTTTGGACTTTCGCTTCGCTCAAGTCCCAACTGTTCGGCTCGGTCATGCCCAACTGCGTTGGTCGCGGCTCTCGCCTTATACAGTTGTCGTCTAACTTTATAACAGTGCGGACATTCCCGAAGGTATGTGCGCGGGTGTGCTTTAGCGATATGAGCGGCAAGTCTACAGCCGTCATGCTGTTCAAGTCACCATGGGCGTCGTTCCCGCCGATGGGGAGCAAATAATTGCCTTTGCCTAACTCATTTATCCAAAATTCCCGGCCGAGCTTGAAGCCTTCATCGCGGATGCCGTTCCAGAATTGCAGCCCGCGAATCGAATGCTTGTTTTTCAGTTGCAAATCTTCGGGCTTCCAGTAACCGCGACGGAATACGAACTTTTCCAACATTCCCATTTGCTGGAACGGGTGTGCTGCGAAGCAGTGCGCTTCGGTCATGTTCAGGATTTGCTTGATGCTGCGCGTCGGTCTGTTCTCGAGCCAATAGCGGCCGCAGTCGCCGAGCCCCGGGAGGTAACCTTCGGGGGCGAGAACAGTCATGTGTACATTCTCGCCTTTGCTGTTCCCGGCAGATACTTCTTCGCCGGCGAGCATGAGCGGCATATCGCCTCCGTTTTCATCTTTCACTGGGAGCGCTGCGATTTCTTCGCGCAATTTTTGGAATCTCGGTACAGGCGAGTCCGCTTCCTTGGTGTAATCTTCTTGTGTGAATGCAAAGTCGTAGGCGTGGTCCGTGCAGTTCACAAAGTCGAGCCCAACCGCTTTGGCGGCGAGCTGCAAAACTTCTGGCGTGGCGCCGTATTCCACATGGTCTGCGGAGTAGTGCGTGTGGCAGTGCATTTCGCCCGCGGCGTAGCCGGGGGCGATGGGGGGCGTCTCGTTCAAGACTTTAAAGCGGAGCGGGACGGGTTTAAGTCTCGGCAAGTTCCAACGTTCAAACGTTTGCGATTTGCCTTCGCGTTCTACGGTCAGTTTGCAATGCGCTTCGTATGTGCCTGTCGGAATTTTCCCAAGCGCAAGCGGAATGAATCTCATCTGCTCGCGGACTTCGATATTCAATTCTTTGCAAATGATGATGTCCGGCTGTGGCACGTCTTGTGTTTGCTGCGCATTTTGCGTCCGCGCTTTTAGAACGATTTCCGCGCTTTTAATTGTTGTCGGGAAATGGTCTGCGTCCCGCACGACAATCCAGAGGTAAGGCTCGACGCCTGGCACAAACTGGAATGGCGCATCGAAAATAATTTCGGGCCACGGCTTGTAAAGGAGCGACCAGGGCAGCTTGAACTTAAAATGCGTTTCTGCATAACGCAATTTTTCCCCTGGCCAAAAACTCATCAGTCACCTTTTGATTTTACGTTTGCAGGATCTGCGTTCTTTTTAGGCGCGTCTTGAGGTGCGGGCGTATTTTTCGGCGCAGTTCCAACAGAATCCTGCACAACGCTTGTGTCGATTTTCGCGGAATCTAGTGCAGCAGATGAAGAATCTTGTGCGGCAGATGAATCTTGAACTGCGGACGTGTCACGGACTACGCTCGTATCAATCTTTGCGCTATCCTGAACGGCGGTTTTTGCTGAATTTTTTGTATCGTCGATAATTGTGACTTTGGGTTTCTTGTCTCCGTCGTCATCATCATCGTCGTCGTCATCCTTGGGTTCAGGCTTGTTCCAGAATCCAAAAGAGCCTCTGATTTGCAACTGTATTCCACCCAGGTTCCACTTTGCTTTTTCCTTGGGACCGTTCGGGACAATGTCCGAGAAGTTTTTTTCGGATTCCACTGAAATGGAATTGAACCCAATATCGCCATAAAGCTTAAAGTTCTTCCAGGTAGCAAAAAGGTAACCAACGCTCAGGCCAAACCCAGAACCGTATATTGGGGTCTTTGCGCCCAGATAGCCCCAGGTTGTGTAGATCTCTGTTCCTGGCAAGGCCCAGTACCAACGGACGGCAATGCTGAATAGTCCGCCTGTGCTAAGCGTTATGAAGTTCTTGGGCAATGCAAAACGGTATTCGAGGAAAAGCGGAACGCCTTGCAGTGTGTATTCGTAACTATGCGTGCCACTCCTGCGGTCGGTCAAAACGACAGATTCGTTGTCGTAGATGAAACCGATACCGGTACTCAAAAAGTGGTCTTCCAAAAATTGCCACTGGATTCCCGCCGTAACAGGGAAGCAAAAGTTCACCTTCTGAAAGTCCTGCTTGGCGACATTCAAGGATTCGGCTCTGTTGACGGCGTTCGCCTTAAAACCATAATAGATGGTGTCGATGGCATCTTGGAAGTACTTACGCTCTTCAAAGCTTAAAAAAGAAATGGAGGGCTGTACGAATACAGATAGGATGGAATTGTCGTGGTCCAGTTTTTCTTCACTTGCGGCAAAGGTCGTTGCTGAAACTAGCAATGACGTAAGGAGGGTGAAAACTATTTTGGACTTGAATTTCATCCGTTTGCCTATTCAGCCAATTTCTTTTCTTCTTTCTGGAGGCGCTTCTTTTCGGATTCCTTCTTGAGGCGCTTTTCGTAGGATTCTTCGGCGCTTGCAATTTTGTCATTGGCCTTGTTGATGCGCTTCAGAATTTTCTCGTCCTTGTCTGCTTCGTTCTGGGCGATGGCGAGGTATTGCCTTGCCGGGTCAAACTGGTCGAGGTCCGTATAGGCGTCCGAAATGAGGAACAAAGCTTCCTGGCGGTGCTTTGCCTTGGGGTAGGTCTCCAAGTATTCCTTGAAGTAAATGACGGCTGCCTGCGGCTTTTCCATGCGCAAGTAAAGACGGCCTGTCTGGAATTCCTTCTCGGCCACGCGGTCTACGAGGAGGTTATAATAGTAGTTGACGGAATCGCGGAGCGGCGTATTCGGGTGGTTTGCGAGGTAGCGCTCAAAGTCCTTCATGGCGGTCGTCGTGTTGGATTCGTCGCGATCGATTCTGTATTCCATGTTGAACGAAGAGACTGCCTTGCGGAATTCTGCGGTTTCTGCAAATGGGGAACCCGGGAAGTTCACGATGAAGCTTCCGTATTCGCCACGGGCTTCAATCCAGTGCTCCAGGTTGAATTGGCTTTCGGCGAGCAAGAACTGGGCCTGTTCCATGTAGCCTGACCCTGCACAGGTAGAGAGGATTTCTTCTAGTTTTTCGACTGTTCTGCCGTACTTCTTAGCCTTGTAGAGTTCTTCTGCGGCTTCGTAGCGAGTCTTGCACCATTCTGTGTGTGTCATTTTGGTAGAAGAGGCTGTAGAACAACCCATCATAGTTGCCATATAAAGGAAAAGAGGAACGAACAGGGTACTCTTGAAAACTTTTTTCATTTTTTTTCTTTGGTTAATTCTAACTTTCATGCTGTAAAGTAGAAAAAAACGACTCTAGAGAAAAATGATTTTAGTCCGCTATGTCTTGAAAGAGCTTATTGGTCCTTTTTTGGCTTCGCTCTTTGGCATTACTTTTTTGTTCGTAGTTGACTTTTTAGTCAAAATCTTGGACAATGTGCTGTCCAAGGGCTTGCCTGCATCTACGGTGCTTGAAATATTTGCTTTAAACCTTGCGTGGATGCTATCTCTGTCCATCCCGATGGCGGTGCTGGTCGCAAGCCTCATGACGTTTGGTCGTATGTCCGGAGACCAGGAAATTACGGCCGTGAAGGCGGCGGGTATTTCGCCGTTGTCGCTGATGCGTCCTGTGTTGCTTGTGGCGCTCTTGCTTTCTGTGTTGATGGTCGTGTTCAATAACTGGGTGCTCCCGGAAGCTAACCACAGGTCCGTGGAACTCATGAACGCCGTTTCTCGCAAGAAACCGCATGTGTTTATCGATGCCGGGCGCCTTATTACGCAGTTCCCGGGCGTTCAGCTGTGGGTGAACCGTATTGACCCTGTGTCGGGGACGCTGTACGGGATCCAGATTTTCGAAATGGAAAAGAAGGGCGCTCCGCGAATTGTCTATGCCGATAGCGCTACGATGGATTATGTCGATAACGGGGCGACACTCATGCTCCGCCTGCGCAGTGGTGAAACGCATCTCGTCGATCCGGATGACGTAGACAATTATTTCCGTATCCGTTTCTTCTCGCAGGATTTGGCCATGCAGAACGTGGATGACCGCTTGGAACGCCGTAGCAGAAGCTACCGTAGCGACCGCGAAATGCCGGTGGAGATGATGTGGGAAGTGGTGACGGATGCCCGTAATAATTACGATACGGCTGCCGTGCAGGCAAAGACTCGCCGCTTGCCGACGCTTTTGCGCATTCGCGATTTTGTCAATGGCGATAGCATTCTCCCGGCAGATGCCAAGGGAATTCCGATGGGCGATTCATTGCAGTTTGCGCAGAGCTTGCGTAAAGTGCGTGTCCAGGAAACAGCCGCACTTCGTTCGACGGAACGTGCTTGGGGCCGCATGGAAGGTGAACTCAAGCGTGCTGCGCAGTACATGGTTGAAATCCATAAGAAGTTCAGCACCGCATTTGCATGTTTTGTATTCGTGCTGATTGGCGCTCCGCTCGGAATCATGGCGCGCAAGGGTGGCATCGGTACTGGCATTCTCTATAGCCTTGCGTTCTTCGTCATCTACTGGATTTGCCTTATCGGTGGCGAAAACCTTGCAGACCGCCTGGTTGTTTCTCCGGAACTTGCCATGTGGATTTCGAATGTCATTATCGGCGTGTTTGGCATATTCCTTACGCGAGTGATGGTGAAAGACCGTTTCTCAGGAGATTCCAAGTTCTTCCGATTCTTTAGGAAGATTGGGCGCATCTTTGGAAAAATCACGAAGAGGTTCGGATGAAATTCTCAAGATACCTTATCTGGAACTTCCTGAAGATGTTCCTCATCGTGGTTTGCGGTGCGGTCCTCATATTTGTGGTGATTGACTTTGTCGGTAACATCAAAACGTGGTCTGCCCGCGAAATGAAGTCTGTGGGCGACTACTACTTGAGCTACCTCCCGTATATTTTGTACTTGATTACCCCGGTAGCATTGTTTATCGCGGTGCTTGCCTCCGTGGGTAATATGGCGCGCCACCTTGAAATGAGCGCTATGCAGAGTTCCGGGCAGAGTCCGTTCAAGACGCTTCTCCCGATATTCTTCCTCGGTGTCCTCATGTCGATTGGCTCGTATGAAATGAGTGAACACTGGCTCCCGGATGCAAACCACAAGCGATTTGAAATCATGGAGACGAATGCGCAGAAACGCAAGAATCCGCGCATCAAGGAAAAACAGGACTTCACGTTTATCGATAGCGAAAAAAACAGCTGGTTTTTCAAGTATTACTCGGGTAAGAGTAAAACTGGGCGAGACGTGGTCTTGCTTGTACGCGATCGAGGACGCTTGGTCGAACGTTACGATGTACGTACAATCCGCTGGGTTCAAACGGATTCAGTGACGGGGGCTGGCTTTTGGCGGTTCGAAAATGGTTTCCATCGTATCTTTAAAAAGGATGGTTCCGTCGATGTGATGCCGGTGCGTCAGAAAAGCATGAAGGGCAGAATCAATACGCACCCGAATGACTTGATTAACGAACGACAGCTTGCCGACGAAATGGATTCCAAGATGGTCAAGGCACGTATTGATGTGCTGCGGCGTTCGGGCGAAGAAACCCGCGCCATGGAGACCGCTCTCCAGTTTAAGTATTCGGCGCACTGGATGAACTTGATTGTCCTTTTGATCGGGGCTGCCCTTTGCCACCGGTATAGCCGTTCAGGGGGCCTGTCCCAGAAATTCGGTGTTGGCTTGTTGCTTGTTTTTAGCTATTATATTCTAGAGAGGATTGGTCTTAAAATGGGTGAAAACGGAGCGCTCTCGCCATTCTGGGCCGCGTGGAACAGCCACTTCATTTATGCCAGTCTCGCGTTTGTCATGTTATACCGATCATTTCGCTTGTAGAGGGTTTAAATGTCCGTATCTGAGATTTTATTTGTGGTCGCCGGTGCATTGCTGGGATTGGCATTTCAGGGGGGAATGTTCCTTTTCCTGATTCCTTTTGCTGTTGTTGCGTTTTCTCTTGCTGTCATGAACCGCCCGAGTCTCCCGCCGAATACGTCTGTGCTCCCGGTCATCAAGAGCAGCAAGCGTTCTACGGCTCTTACGCCGGTAGTCTCTCCGGACATTCGCAATGAATTTACGAATGATGTAAAATTGGAGACCAACGAACCTAATTCGTCTCTCCGTGTAAACCAGATTTGGTCCCGTGCAAATTCGGATGTTGACAAGGCTTTTGGCGATATGCTGCGTTGCCTTAAGGTGCTCATGCCGCAGGCAAATACGCTTACGATTTTTACGAATGGCGGCAGTGCAAATGAATATCGTCTGAGAACGTTCCAAAGCGATATCCCGAACTGTATCGATACGGGGGCAAAAATTACCGAGAATATGGGCATCTTGAGCCAGCTCTTGCGCCCTGAAGTATCTCGCATTTTGGAAGGCGACTTGCTCGTTGGAAAGCGCCTTACGTATTACATCGAAAATCGAATGATTCGCTCGTTGGTCGGTGTGCCTCTCTTGGATCGTGAAGAACGCCGCCTGGGTGTCATTCTTGTGGACTCCTTGCATCCGAATGCGTTTACGGCTGCCGAAGCCCAGGCTCTTACGTTTATTTCGCATGCGATGTACATGGTGAGCTTCAAGAGCTTTGTCTCGGCTCAGAATTACATTGAACAGCAGCAGTTCAGCGTGCTTTACCGCTACCAGCGCAAGTTCTTCCAGACCATGACGGTCAAGGACATCTACAAGCAGATGTTCGAATACGTCAAGGAAAACATGCCGTTTGACCGTTTGACGATTCTTGCGCTCGACAATCAGAAAGAAGGTTCTGGCCGCGTTGTTTACTGCGTCGGTATGGATTCGGAACAGTTTGTCGATAAGAAGTTTACGTTGTCTGATAAGGGCATCTTTGTGCTTGCTCTTATGAGGAACCGCCCGGTATTCCGTTCGTTTACCTCGGGCTATGCCGATTATGTGCCGCGCTTGAACGATTCCGAAAAGCGCAATATGGAACTTCGTCAGTTGTTTGTAATGCCGGTCGCTTCTGAACCGGATGCAAGGACTGCAGAACTTGCCATTTGCCTTGAAAGCCGTTACACCAACCGCTATCAGGATCACGAAAAGAAACTCCTCAAGGCGTTTGCCGGGGTCGCTGGATTTGCTTATGCCCGTGCACTCCAGGTTGAAAAGGACAAGGATCTTGCTACGCGCGACGGCCTTACAGGACTCATGAACCACCGCTCTCTGCAAGAAGCTCTCCGCACCGAAAAGGTTCGTGCCGATCGCAAGAAGTACAATATCGGTGTCTTGATGATGGATATTGACCACTTCAAGAGAGTGAATGATACTTATGGACATCCGGTGGGTGATGAAGTCATCAGAGGTATTGCAACGGCGATTAGCGGTGAAATCCGCAAGGAAATAGACGTTGTTGCTCGCTATGGCGGCGAAGAATTTGTGGTGGCTCTTATCGATACGACTCCGGAAGGCATGATTGAAACGGCTGAACGCATCCGCAAGGCGGTGGGCAAGCTCGAATTCAACGTGCACTTGACGGACCCGCTTCGCGTGACGGTAAGCATTGGCGCCTTCCTTGTGGAACCGGAATTCTCGGATATGAAGAAGGCCGTGAACAATGCGGATCAGGCTCTCTACAAGGCAAAGGATGGCGGCCGTAACCAGGTCGTGCGTTTTGAAACCGTTGAAACCGAAGCGGTGGGAGATTAGAACTTAGATGAAATGTCATCTTAAGCTGTCATCCTGAGCGAAGTCGAAGGATCCAGTAAAATTGTTCGCTAGAAATAACTGGATTCTTCGTCCCAAAGGACTCAGAATGACGTTATTGTTAAAACCTACAACTTAATATCTAAAAATGTTCACAGCACTTGATTGGCTTGTCTTATTCGCTTACTTGCTCTTGTCCTTAGCGATTGGGCTCTGGGTTTCTCGCGGCAACAAGAACCTCAAGGAATACATGTTCGGTGGCGGCTCGATGCCGTGGGTGGCCGTGGGCATTAGCCTCATTGCGACTTCCGTGAGTGCGACGACTTTCCTTGGCGCACCTGCCGATGTTTTCGGCGACGACATGACTTTTTTGATGTTCCAGATCGGTGCGCTCCTTAGCATTGTGGTCGTGGGCGTTGTGTTCATTCCACGCTTCCGCACGTCTGGCATTTCGAGCGCTTACGAACTTTTCGAAGTGCGTTTTGGGAGCCGCTCGGTGCGCCGTTTGGCTGCGATTTTTTACTGCTTGCATTTGCTCCTCCGCACGGGCATTTTGCTTTACGCGCCTTCGCTTGTGCTTGCACAGATTTTGCACATTGACTTGAAACTTGCAATTATCGTCTCGGCGGCGATTGCCATTTTCTACACGTGGTTTGGCGGCATCAAGGCGGTCATCTGGACCGACGTGATGCAATTCTGCGTGTTCTTTGGCGGTGGCGTGCTTGTGCTTTTGATTATCGCAAATCAAGTGGGTGGCTTTGGTGAAATGGCGACGCTCGCCAGCGAAGCGGGCAAGACGCGTTGGTGGAATCCTTCGATGGATATTTCTGATGCTCGAACGCTTATTTCGGCGGGTTTTGCATACGTGATTCTTGAAATTGCCATTCGCGGTTGCGACCAGCAGTTTGTGCAGCGCTACCTCAGCTGCAAGGATGTGAAGGCGGCGAACCGTTCAAGTGTGCTTTCAATGGTGCTTGGTTGCGCTGTTTCGATTCTTTTCTATTGGGTGGGGGCTGCACTTTTTGTTTATTACAAAGTCTCGCAGGTGGCACCTCTTCCTGGGAGTGTCGGGCAGAATGACGTGTTCCCGTACTTTATTGTAAATGCGCTTCCGTCTGGTGTGACGGGCTTGATTGTCGCTGCCATTTGTGCAGCGGCGATGAGCAGTCTTTCGGGCGCCATCAATTCTCTCAGCAATACGTCCGAGCGCGACTTCCTCGGCTGGGATGAATCGATGGGAATGGGCGGGCTCAAGCGTGCTAAAATCTGGACGGTCGTCTGGGGCGTGCTCGGCGTGTTCTTTGCGCTTTTTGCCGCAACGCAGCAGGGGAGCCTCCTCAAAAATGCGATCTTCTTTACAGGTCTTTTCACGGGTCCGCTTCTCGGCATGTTCCTCCTCGCGTTCTTTGCAGACAAGATTTTTGGAACCGCAGAAAAAGCGTTACGCGCCTGGGTCGTGATTGTCGCCGTTATTTGCGGCATGATAAGCCTCGTACTTATCCAGGGAATCCCCGCCTTTGGCGTGCCCGCCGTTTTTGAAAAAATATTCAGCTGGCCGTGGATGCCCTTCATTAGCATGACAACCACCATTGTAGTGGCGCTTGTCGTGAATTTCGTGGCAAATCTTGTTTTGGTGAAACGAACGTAAAATTGTTTTTTATTGGGGA
Source organism: Fibrobacter sp. UWB3 (assembly GCF_002210405.1). Classification (NCBI taxonomy): domain Bacteria; kingdom Pseudomonadati; phylum Fibrobacterota; class Fibrobacteria; order Fibrobacterales; family Fibrobacteraceae; genus Fibrobacter; species Fibrobacter sp. UWB3. The sequence goes on along the minus strand of NZ_MWQJ01000008.1, from coordinate 122,928 downwards.
TGATTTTTGTGCATCCTGTCATCCTGAGCCCCGGAACAAGTCCGGGGTAAACTCCGACGAAGGATCCAGTAATTTTGTTGGTTTTCCGTCTGGAAAATGACTATTTTAAATTCAAAACATTAAAAAGAGGGCTTAACGATGATCTCAAAATTGCTTAACATCATCTATCTCGTACTGCTGATCGTCTGCGTGTGCGTTCTCATCCGCGTCGTGAAGGCGGAACCGGCTGCTGTTCCTGTGGCTACGTCCAATGGCTCGGTTGCGCTCGAGGTCCCGCGCATCGAAGTCTCGGCAACGGAAACCAAGAAATTTGCCGCCGACAAGTTCGAAATGGGCTTTAGCCTTGAAATTCGCGGCAAGGACAAGGAATCGGTTTCCAAGCGCTTGGCTGAACGCCGTTCCGTGATTTTCGAGAATGTGAAATCGCTTGAAATTCCGCAATCCAACGTGGAACAGAACAGCGTTGAAATTCACAAGGAGTGGTCTTATCGCAATAGCAAGCGTGAACTCGTCGGTTACGTGGCTACGCAGAGCTTTGTGATTACGGTGAACCGTAAGATTGATGCAGCCGCTCTCGTGCAGGCGCTTTCTTCGGAACCGGATGTCGAAATCCAGCGCACGTCCGCCCAGCTCAAGGATGTCGATGCGGTGCAGTCTACAGTTATCAAGGCGGCGGGTAAAAAGGCGACAGCCAAGGCTAACGATTACGCCGAAGGCGTTGGCGCCAAGCTCGGTCGCGTTCTCCAGATTAATAGCGAAGGTGGTGGAATCATCTACAACCAGTACAACCGCGTCTACCGCGCCAAGGGCGTCATGCTTGCGGCAAATGCCATGATGGACGGCGCCGCCGCTCCCGACGAAACGGCGATTGCCGACTCCGTCGAGGTGAGTGCATCTGTCCGCGTCGTTTATGAATTAAAGTAGTTCTAACAAACTTTCTTCATATTCCTTGGCCGCCTTATCAAGGGCGGCTTTTGTCATATCCGGGCTGCAACCGTAAAAGCCGAGCGGCTTAAACCACTTCATGCCGGCGGCATTTGCGGTCATTTCGAACGGGATGAGCATTTCTTCGGCGGTGTAGCGGTTCAGCCCTTCGTGGGTGTAGTGTTCTGCGGCGGCGCCTGCAGTAAATACAACGCGCACGGGCATTCCCTTCAAGAAGTTGTCGGCGCTGTACACAATCGGGCTCATAATTTGGTCTTGCCAGTCGCGCAAGCTCGAGGGGGAGTTGTACCAATATATAGGGAACTGCCAAACGATCGCCTTGGACTCCCTCAACAATTTTTTTTCGGCCTCCAGGTCGAAGTAGCCATTAACCCGGTTTTTGTCAAGGTGGTGAAACACAAAATTGGGATTTTTTCTGTTGATATCCACTAAGTGTTTGTTGAACATGGAGTTAGAAATGTTCGGATGCGATAGAAGAATTGTGATTTGATTGTTCATTATTTTTTCTTGTTGATAAGTTGAGGATATATTACAAAAAAATTACATCTTACGTGCAAAAAGTCTTCCAAATTGGACTAAGATTTATTATACTTGTAGTGATGTCGACCTACATCTTGTGGGTGTGGTTCGACCTCGGACACAAGATATAGTAAAATCGGAGAAATTTGACTATATTTGAGGAAACGGGAATTGAAGGTTTTTTTTAGATGATTTTTACTGTCAAAAAGCGCGACGGCCGCGAGATGCCGTTCAACATTGAGAAGATTGCAGACGCCGTAATTAAGGCTTTTAGAGCCTCTGGCGAATTGGATGAACAGATCAAGGCTGCCCAAGCTCAGATGAATTTGCTTGGAAACGATGACCTTTTGACAAACGTCGCTCTCAAGGTTGCTGCCGAAGCTGTTGGCCATCTTGAAGCCGAAAATAAGACCAAGCCGGACATCGAAGAAATTCAGGATGCTGTTGAAAAGGCTTTGACCGAAGGTGGTTACGCCGATACCGCCAAGAGCTATATCTTGTACCGCGCCGAACGTACCCGCGTACGTGAAGTCAACACTCGTCTCATGCAGACGCTTCATGACATTACGTTCAGCTCTGCCAAGGAATCCGACCTCAAACGCGAAAACGCCAATATCGACGGCGATACCGCTATGGGCACCATGCTCAAGTACGGGAGCGAATCCGCTAAGCACTTCTACACGATGATGATGCTCAAGCCGGAACACAGCCGTGCCCACATGGATGGTGACATCCACATCCATGACCTCGATTTCTATTCTTTGACGATGACCTGCTGCCAGATTGACCTCATTAAGTTGTTCAAGAACGGCTTCAACACGGGTCACGGTCATTTGCGCGAACCGAAGGATATCCGCAGCTACGCCGCCTTGGCCGCTATTGCTATTCAGAGTAACCAGAACGACCAGCACGGTGGACAGTCCGTGCCGAACTTCGATTACGCCATGGCAAACGGTGTGCGCATCACGTACCGCAAGGCTTACCTTTCGAACATGGTCAAGGCTCTCATGCTTTTGACGGGCAAAACCGAAGAAGAAGTCCTGCCGGTGGTGAAAAAGCTCCACGGCGAAATGGCTGAAATGGGCATGGTCGCAACGCTCGTGCCGAATGAAAAGTTCCAGACAACTGAAGTCCACGAACTTTCCAAAACTTATGACGCCGAAACGGTGAAGAATGCCCAGAAGTTTGCCGAAAAGATGGCTTACGAAGAAACCGACAAGGCGACGTTCCAGGCCATGGAAGCTTTTGTCCACAACTTGAACTCCATGCACAGCCGCGCTGGTGCCCAGACTCCGTTCTCTAGCATCAACTATGGTATGTGCACGGAACCGGAAGCCCGCATGGTCATGAAGAACTTGCTCCTCACGACCGAAGAAGGCCTCGGCGGTGGCGAAACGGCTATCTTCCCGATCCAGATTTTCCGCGTCAAGGACGGCATCAACCTCAATCCGGGTGAACCGAACTACGACTTGTTCAAGCTCGCCTGCCGCGTGAGTGCAAAGCGCCTGTTCCCGAACTTCAGCTTCCAGGACGCTCCGTACAACCTGCAGTACTACAAGCCGGGCCATCCGGAAACCGAAATTTCGTATATGGGCTGCCGTACCCGCGTGATTGGCAACCATTACGACCCGAGCCGCGAAATCTCTTACGGTCGTGGCAACTTGAGCTTTACCTCGATCAACCTCCCGCGTATCGCTATCAAGATGAAGTCCGTGGACTTGTTCTTCAAGGAACTCGACCGCATGATGCAACTCGTGAGCGATCAGCTCATGGAACGTTTTGCCGTGCAGAGCCGCCGCAAGGTCAAGAACTTCCCGTTCCTCATGGGACAGGGTGTGTGGATTGATTCCGACAAGCTCGGCTGGGAAGATACCGTGGGCGAAGTCATCAAGCACGGTACGCTTTCGATTGGCTTTATCGGCCTTGCCGAAACGTTGGTGATGCTTACGGGCAAGCACCACGGTGAATCCGAAGCTTCTCAGGAACTCGGCCTCAAGATTATCGGCCACATGCGCGAATTCTGCGACAAGGAATCCGAACGCCTTGGCCTCAACTTCAGCTTGCTTGCAACGCCGGCTGAAGGCCTCTCGGGCCGTTTTGTGCGCATGGACAAGAAGAAGTTTGGCATTATCCCGGGCGTTACCGACCGCGATTACTACACCAACTCTTTCCACGTGCCGGTCTACTACAAGATTTCTGCTTTCAAGAAGCTCTCGCTCGAAGCTCCATACCATGCGCTCACCAACGCTGGCCACATCAGCTACATCGAACTCGATGGCGACCCGACGCAGAACCTGGACGCTTTCGAAAAGATCGTGAAGTACATGGCAAAGGTCGGTATCGGTTACGGCAGCATCAACCATCCGGTGGACCGCGACCCGGTTTGCGGATTTGTGGGTGTGATTGGCGATGTTTGCCCGCGCTGCGGACGTAGCGAAGGCCATGCCATCTCTTGCGAAAAGATCGAAGAACTTAGAAAGAAATTCCCTGGAATGCCCGCATTCAGAGGGATCAGATGATTTTACAAGGAGTGCAAAAAATGTCTGAAAAAGAAATGTCTCAATATGGCGAAGGGATCGGATTCGAACGTATCCGCCGCATCACGGGTTACCTCGTTGGTACAATTGACCGCTTCAACAACGCCAAGCGCGCTGAAGTCAACGATCGCGTGAAGCACGGCGTATAAGATGGATGAATATCCTCCACTGCGGATTGCTGGGATTGAGCCCGAATCATTCGTGGACGGTCCCGGAATCCGCTTGACTGTGTTTACCCAGGGCTGTCACCACAACTGCCCGGGTTGCCAGAATCCGCAGACTCATGATTTTGAGGGCGGACACTTTATCGAGCGCGAAGCGATTATCACGATGATCAAGGATAATCCGCTGCTCGATGGCGTGACGTTTAGCGGAGGCGATCCGATGGACCAGGCGGCGGCACTTATTCCGCTTGCCCGCGAAATCAAGGAACGCGGTCTCAATCTCGTGATTTTCACGGGATACACGTACGAACAGCTGATGAAGCTCACGCCCGAAAAGCCGGAGCTCTTTGAACTGCTCACGTTTGCGGACATCCTCATCGACGGTCCGTTTGTCATGGCGAAGAAGTCCCTGGACATTAAGTTCAGAGGTTCCTGGAACCAGCGCATTATCGATGTGCAAAAGAGCCTTGTCGAAGGTCACGTGGTCATCCACCAAATTCAACTGGACGAGATGGCGGAACACCCCGACAGGGAATACAATACATAAGTGCGAGGTGCGTAAAAGGCGCTTTGCTTTGAGAATGTCATGCCCGCCACTGAGCGGGCTTTGCTTTTTTTAGGCTTAATTCTTCAACGCTGTAATCGGCACTACGAATACTCCGTCAGGACGCTTGTAGGCGGCGTTGCTCATTCCGCAAATGACGCAGAGATTGGATGGGGGAATTCCTGCTGGATCATTGGAAATATCGTTCTGTATATCCAATAAGTTGCGTGCTGCTTCATCAATCTGATTTGCTCCGAGCTTTATTTCAAAAGCGTTCCAGCTACCATCGGGCATCTCAATAACGGAGTCTATTTCCTTGTTTGCGTAGTCTTGGTAATGGTATAGTTTTCCTCCGAAGGATTTTGCGTAGATATCCAAGTCGCGTTCGCAAAGTGATTCGAAAAGAAAGCCTAGAGTGTTCAGATCATTTAAAAGTTTGCTAGGTGTCGCTCCCAATAGTGCTACTGCAAGTGAAGGGTCGGCGAGGTGTCGTTTTTCGGCTTGCTTGACTCTAAGCTTGGAGCGTATTTTTGTGCAGAATGGAGGCTGGTTCTCGACAAGAAAGAGTCTTTTTAAAACATCAAGGTAGCTTGCTATTGTATCCGAGTCGATGTCGTCATCATCGATTTCTTTGATGTCGTTCTTCAAAATTTTGTTTGTTGCTGTGGTTGATTCGTTTCTGGCAAGAGATCTGAGTAACAACGTCATCTTGCTTTTGTTTCGTTTGATTCCGTCAAGACGATCCATATCGTCGTCGATAATGGCTTCAAGATAGGCTTTAGGAATGGCCATGGATTGTTCCGTAGAAAGTCCAAGATTGCCTGGCCATCCACCGCGAACCACGAGTTCTATCAAGTCGTTTAATTGGACGTCTCCCGTCATGACTGGTTCGATTTTGCCGTTGCAAATGTCCAGTAACGAAACCTTTCCGCTAGAGGCTCCTGATTCGTATAGCGACATTGGCCGCATGCGAATTTTGGCGATTCGTCCGGCTCCGCTGTGCAGAACTCCTTTACGCGACGGTGTAGATGAACCTGTCAGGATAAATTGACCCTTGAGCGCACGATGATCAACTTCGTAACGAACGGCGTCCCATACTGACGGAACTTCCTGCCATTCATCGATGAGTCGAGGTGTATCTCCGCTTAAAATCAGTTTTGGGTCGAGCTCCGCAAGTTGTCGGTTCTGGAAATTGCCACTTGGGTCGCCTAGTTCGATTTTGCTGTTGGCGTGATAATCGGAAGTCCAGGTTTTGCCGCACCATTTGGGACCTTCGATGCATACGGCTCCGAAGGTTGAAAGGGCGTTTTCTATTTGGTTATCGACGATTCTAGGCTTGTAATTTGACGATTTCATACCCCTTAAAATATATAATCGGTATGATTTTGTCAATATATTCGGTGTGATTTGCTGTTTTCATTCGGTTTGATTTGATATTTTCAATCGGTATGATTTTAGATTTTTATTCGGTCTGATTTTGTAGAAATACGAAATTTGATCGGAATAGGGGTTAATTGTTAAGGAAAAAACTCCAACGGAGCATTGGAGTTTTTCGGTATGGTGCGAATGTAAAATTGCTCGGCAAAAATGTACAACCCTCTTGACGATAGTTTTCCGATAGTCTATATTTAGTGTACGGATGAGCAGATATATTGCTCTATAAACAACAAAAGCCCCGCTGTTTTCAGCATGTCTGCGGGGAGGAGTTAAAAATGAAGAATGATGTGAAGAATGGTGGCGTCGGCATTTGGCTTGATGAAATTGTTCCTTGTCTCAAGGATACCGAAACTGGCGAAATCAAGGAAACGGTTGTATTTAAAATCGAAAGTCGTTCATTCCTGAAAAAATTCAACGAAAAGAACGGTTGGGGAATCAATTGGATTGAAATTCCCGATAATGTTGAGGTCTTTGCTTTAGCGCTAAAGGAAAATAACGAAATTCAGGGTCTTATCGGAGTAAAAAATGACAAGAATTCCGTGGCTGCATTTATCCATTGGGCTTGTACTGCTCCTCGTAATAATAAGCGATTGTGTGGATCGCAAAAATACATTGGGGTAGGAGGACATCTATTTGCTATTGCTGCTGATAAATCAATTCAGTGGGGATATCAAGGCGCAATTCACGGCTTTGCCCTTAACAGAGAGCTACTTAATCACTATATTGAAGTATTAGGAGCCATATTTTTAGGGGCTTTGCACGAATACCAATTTTTCGTGAACGAAAACGCGGCTAAACATCTTTTGGAGACTTACACCTATGAATGGAACTAAAGGGCCTGTCATTCTGGCGGAATCCATGGAGGCGTATAGGGCCACTCCTGATCCGTACAAAGATGCTCCTTCAATGCATGTGAACTTGTTGGAGTTGTCTCGTTATGCAGAAAGAGTTGGAAAGCCGATGTGCGAATTGACAAAGGAAGAAATAGACCAATTCCGGCTGTGATTTGTCTCGTCATCCCTCTTTCTTGATTATATTTATCACATGGTTATGAATATGTTTGGGAAGATAGTTTTGGCTGCGGCCATGGTGTCGTCAGCTATGGTGGCATCGGCGTTTGCGGCGGGCAAGGTCGCTTGCGTTGGCAATAGCATCACGTATGGTTACGGGATTGAGTCCTGGCCGGACCAAACGAGCTACCCGCATCATTTGCAGGGGATGCTACGTGGCGATGCACCTGGCGATACTGTCGAAAATTTTGGTGTGAGCGGGCTTACGGTTCGCAAGGATGATCAGGCTTCGTACTGGAAAGGTTACCGCTTTGCGCCGGCGATAGAATTCGCTGCAGATACGGTTATCATCGAGCTGGGAACGAACGATTCGAAATCGTATACGACTTGGAATACTCCGGAGCAGGATGCGGCTGTGGACTCTGCAATCACGGCTGATTTTGAAGCACTGATTGACACGTTCCAGGTGAAGTCGAAGCCGCATGTCTTTATTTGCTTGGCGCCTTATGTGAACAACGTTGAATGGAATATTCTCGATACGGCTGTCGTAAAGCGCGTGAATCCGGCGATTTTGCAGGCGGGGATCGAAAAGGGCGTGAATGTGATTGATTTGCATTCTCGTTTTAGCGCGCTTGAAAATCCGAGCTGGTATTTGGAAGATATGGTGCATCCGTCTGTCGAGGGCGCAAAGCACTTGGCCGAAATTGTGTATGCCCATTTGCAAATGGATACGTTGCATGTAACGCAGGATGGCTCGATGCTCAAGGCTCCGAAGGGTTTTGGTTACCAGTGGTACAAAGACGGAAAACTCCTCGAAGGCGAAACTCGTGAAACGCTTGAGGCTTCGGAAGTGGGCGAGTACAAGGTTTCTGTGAAGGTGGATGAGAACACGCTTTCGCGAATTGTGACGGCTCCGTTGAAAGTCGAAAAGACGACAGCCTTGAAACCGGGGGCTCGTGTCGCTCACGATAATTCAGCGGGAACCGCGAACTTGGCTAAATCGGTGCAACGCTTTGACGCTCAAGGCCGAACATTGAATGCTCGCGGACCATCGCAACAGAAGGTCTATCGGAAACGGTAGTTTCTGATAAGGAAAGGTGATCCCGCCCCGGAATAAAAGCAACCAAGGCGAACGCTGCGAAAATGCTTGCATTTTCATAGCTGAGCCGAAGGGCTTTGTACTTGTACAAATCCGGGATGACAAAAAGGCCGGCATGACATGCTGAAAAGGGAACGACCGGAGTCGTTCCCTGCGTGTTTGAGAGATGGACCTGTTCTCGTAGCATCGCTAGAGCTTGTTTTGGTGTGGGGCTTTTATAGCTCAATCCGATGCCAGAGCAAAATTCCTTTTTTTTATAAAGATAGATGTGTGTGCCCTAAATGTCGAGGGAAAACAGGTGTCGCGGGAACAAAGCGTCCTCGGTAGACAACGATTTTGTGGCTGTTTTTGGGGCGTTTTTACCGAATAACGGCTTTACAATATATTTTTAGAGTATGAAATCCAGTGCAGAAAAATCGCAGCCTGAAGAACGCCTCGGTTCTATCCCTCCGAAGCGCATGTCGGTTTTTGAATTTGATGATTACCGCGCTTATTTGCGGCACTATTTTGAGTGTGCGCAAGCCTTGAACCGCCGTTATTCGCTGCGGAGTTTCTCGGACAAGCTGGGATTTTCGTCCAAGGATTTTATTTCGCGCGTGATGAAGGGCGAAAAGAGTCTCACTCCGGCAAGCATTGCAAAAATTGTCGGTGGCTTACAATTCGATGAAAGCGAGGCTGCGTATTTCGAGGCGATGGTGCTGTTCTGCCAGGCGTCCAACGAGGATGAGCGTGAAAACTACAAGAAGCGCATGGAAGAAATCACGGCGACTTCCCGTTTCACGCAGCAGATGCTTTTGACCCGCGCGTACCAGTATGAAGTTTATTCGCATTGGTACTATTCCGCGATCCGCTCGATTATCGGGATGATTGGTTTTGATGGAGATTACGATGCTCTCGGGGCGCGCTTGATGCCGCCGATTTCTGGAGAGCAGGCGCGGCAGGCGGTGGATTTGCTGGAACGCGTTGGGCTGATCAAGAAGGACGCCAAGGGCAACTGGATTTTGAACAATCCGGCGATTAGCACAGGCGACAAGGTCATCCAGCAGGCGTTTATCAATTACCACAAGGAATTTATTGATTTGGCGAAGGAGTCCATTACCAATGTTCCTTCGACCGAAAGGAACGTGAGTAGTGTGACTCTTGGCATTTCGGAGGGTTCTTACAAGAAAATTGTCAAGTGCATCAATGAATTCCGCAAAAAAATTTCTATGATTGCTAATGAGGACGAGGACGGTGGCCGCGTTTTCCAGATGAATATCCAGATTTTCCCGTTGTCCAAGTGAGGATGCAATGAAACGAAATACTCGATTGGCTAAATCGGCGGTTTCTGCATTGTTCGCGTTGCAGGCGTTACTTGCAATGGTATTCCTCGTATCTTGCTCTGACAACAAGGTGGCTGGCGGGAACAGCTCCGAAGTCGGTTCCCCGGAATTGATGGGAACGCTTGCGTTTGTGGACGGAGCGCAGAGACCGGACTTTTTTAGGCGCGCCTCTTATGCTCGTGTTTACTGCGTGCCGGCGGATTATGACCCTGCAAAAGAAGATAGCACATCGTACTACACGACGACTGCGGATTCGATGGGATATTACGCTTTTGAAAACTTGCCGAGTGGCGTTTACAATTTGGAAGCGTTTTATGAAGATTCGGATGGCGAAACATTTGCAGTTCGCGAATCTGGCCTGAAAATTGCGAAGGATTCTGCGCAATCTGTCAATTTGGGATTGAATCAAAGTAACGACATCAAGATTTATTTGCAAGATACCAAGGACTCGGTTGCTAGCCTTTCTATCGTGGGTTCAACGTACAAGTCAACCGCCAAGATTATAACAGATGGAATTGTTCGTTATGCGATTTTTACCGGTGTACTGGCATCGTACTATGATTCGGTGCAAGTGAGTACTTCGGAGGGCACTAATAGCATCAAGGCCGTTCTTGTTGAAAATACGGATGCAAAGCAGGCCTTTTACTATGATAGTTCTGCCCGCACTTTGGAAATCCCGCTCAATACATCGGCGACTGGCATAGACCTGCGCGATACTATTGAAGGGTTCCCGCTGTACGTCCGCTTGAGTGACTTGAATGCAGATGACCGTGAATCGCTTGTCAAGAATATATCTGCACTTAAAGTTTATTTGGAGCCAGCTTCGTTCTGGACGACTTTCAAGGTCGTTTGTGGCAAGGACTCTATTCCGACGGGGCTGTGGGTTCGCTTGTCTACGCTTTACCCGCAACGGGAAACGCAAAAGCTCGTTTTCGCCTGGAATGAAACGGATTTTATTGAGGAACCTAGTGTGACGGAGGCTTGTGTTGTGAGAGACGATGCTTTCGGAAATGCGCAGGCCTTGATGCGTGCTGCAGATCCGTTCTCTTTCACAGATGGCTTTGTGGCGGCGTGGAACTTTGATGAATCTGAATTCCCGGATTCTATAGTCAAGACTTCTGGCGATAATCCGTTCAAGGGACGCGTCACTGATGTCACGGCTGGCGATGGAATTATTGGCGGTGCGTTTGTATTTAACGGAAAATCTTCCATTATTGAAATTCAGGAATCCGCAGATTATAGGGGCTTTGCGTTGAAGGATACGTCTAGCTTTACTGCGTCTTTCTGGGTGAATGTTGAAGATACTTCGACGTCGCGATTCATTTGGGGCAAGTCCGAAGCGGAATACCACTTCAAGTATCAGGCAGGTGATAGCGACCGTTCTAGCTGGATGTACAAGGAACTCGACGAATCGGATTTGGATCATTGGTACCAGGCGAGCATCGCGATTGCGCCGGAAACCGATTACAAGCAGTGGGTGCATTTTACGGTCGTCAAGTCGGGCGATTCGACGGCGATTTTCAGGAATGGCAAGCTTGAAGAAACCTTGATTAGCCGCAACCATACGGATGATAAGCGAACATCGGATGGTCCGTTTGTCATTGGCGCTCGCAAGCAATCCAGTGGAAAGGTAGACCGTGTTTTCAAGGGTTCGCTTGATGAACTTTACTTTATGGATGAAGCGAAAAGTTCTGAATGGGCTAGGCTCATGTACCTGAACCAAAAGCCGACCGGCTACTGGCCGAAATAAGCTTAATGGACGCGCGGGAATGCCCACGCATTTTGCGGCTCGTCATCCTTTGTGCTAACCCAGTTTTTCAGTAAGTCTTGTATATCGTCTTGTGCTGCGGTTGTTGCGCACGGCTTGATAGAACGCTCCCGGTGCAGACAAAATCCACACGTGACCTTTGGCACGCGTGATGGCGGTGTAGATGAGGTTCCGCTGCAGCATGATGCTGTGGCTAGAATCTAGCACGACGATGACGGCGGGGTATTCGCTGCCCTGGCTTTTGTGGATGGTGCAGGCGTACGCAAGGATAAGTTCATCGGCTTCATCGGGCTCGTAATCCACGGTCTTGTCATCGTAAAAGACCGTGATTTTTTTCGTGTCTTTCCCGATTTTGTAGATGATGCCGACGTCTCCGTTGAACACGTTCTTGTCGTAGTTGTTGCGGATTTGCATCACTCGGTCGCCGGTACTCCAGTTGCCGCTCGCGATTTTGATGCGTTCCTTGCCGGGGTTCAGGAGGTCTTGCAAGAAGTTGTTTAGTTCGTAAATGCCAAGCGGTCCTTTGCGCATCGGCGTGAGGAGTTGCATCTCTTGCGTGTCAATGTCGATTTTTTCCTTGATGCCGCGCGTGACGAGGCGGGCGATGATGTCTTTAGCTTCATCGGCCGACTCGTAAGGTAAAAAGTGGAAGTTCGTGCCTTCGATGGGCGAGGGGCTAATGCCCTGATTGATTTTAGATGCTTTGTCGGCGATGTCGTTTCCGCCGGCCTGGCGGAAAATGTGCTGAAGGCGGGTACTCGGAATCTTGGGGCAACGCAACAAGTCGTTCAGCACATTGCCAGCTCCCACGCTGGGGAGCTGGTCGGCATCGCCTACGAGAACGATTCTCGCGTTGAGTGGCGTCGCTTCGAGGAGCGAGGCGGCAAGCCACGTATCGACCATACTGAATTCATCGACAATGAGCAAATTGCATTGGAGCTTGTTGTCGCCATCGCGATGGAACTTGCCCGAAATCGGGTCCACCTCGAGCAGACGGTGGATTGTGCGGGCTTTCTCGCCACAGCATTCGCCCATGCGCTTGGCGGCGCGCCCTGTCGGGGCCGTGAGGCTTACGCATTCTTCCATTTGGCGGGCGAGGTACAAAATCCCCTTGAGGATTGTTGTCTTACCGGTGCCGGGGCCACCTGTGATGATGGAAATCTTTCGCGAGAGCGCCATTTGGATAGCGCGTTTTTGGATCGGGTCAAAGCTGAACTTATGTTCGCGTTCCCACTGCGCCAGGGCGTCTTCGAAGCCTTCCGTTGAAAGCTCGTTGTATCGCAAACGGAGCTTGATGTTGTCTGCGATGCGCTGCTCGGCTTTGTAGAGCGGCGGAAAATAGCAATCGTCGCCTTCGCGCGTGATGCGCCCAGATTCGCTTGCTTTTTCGAATTCATCGAGGAGCGTGTTGATGGCGCCTTCGTCGTCCTGCATTAAACGCAAGTTGCGGAATGTGCGTTCCAGGAGCACGTTCTTCGGCAAAAACACATGTCCATCGCTAACCGACGCTTCTTGCAATGTGTAAAGTAACGCTGCCTGAAAACGCTCGGGACTGTCTTTCGGGAATCCGACTTTCTGCGCGATTTCGTCAGCTTTTAAAAATCCGATGCCCCAGACTTCTTCGCAGAGCATGTATGGGTTTTGCGTGATACGTTCAATCGTCGCTTGCCCGAACTTGTTCCAAAGGCGCTTTGCCACACTGCCGACAATTTCGTGCTTGTACAAGAATAGCATTGTTTCGCGGCTGTGACGTGCTTCTTGCCAACGTGCCAAAAAAGCTTCCACCTTGCGGGTGGGGAAGCCTTTGATTTTTACTTCGCGGAACTTGTTTGGATTGTTGTCGAGAATGTCGGCGGTTGCATCGCCAAAAGCTTCCACAATGCGTTCGGCAATCTTTTGTCCCACGCCCGGGAATTGTCCGCTCGCCAAGTATTCAAGGATATCGTTATCGTCTGTGGCGATGTATTCAAAAGAAGTTGCCTGGAATTGCTTTCCGTATTTCGGATGCGAACCCCAGTCGCCTTCTACAGAGATTGTTTCGCCAGGTTGCAAAGCGGGAAAAGTTCCCGTGACGACAACGACTTTCTTACTTTCGATATCGTTCAGGCGCATCACGGTAAAGCCATTTTGCTGGCTATGGAACGTGATGGATTTTATGCTGCCTTTTATGACCACAACAACTGTCATGCCCGATTTAATCGGGCATCTCCTTTATGTGTTGTGGATGGTTCTAGCATTGATTGAATTTGCTGGCAGCGCTTGCTTACTGAGCTTTCGGAATCTTGTTTTCGTCAAGATCGGAGTTCCAGCGGTCGGCATTATAGCCTTCCATCTGGGAGAGCGACTTGCCACGAACACAGAGGAAGAATCCGAGAATAGCGGCGTCGTGGAGTGCAATCACGAGAGCTGTCTTGTAGTCGAGACCAAAGCCAAGCGGAGCGCCCTTGAGGTTTTCCGGGCTCACCCAGAGAATGTAATCAGCTGTAATGAACGTCATGAACATGCACGGGATAAGCGCAATCCAGAAGTTCTTCTTTTTGCTGCGGAGATAAACGGTTGCCACGCAGAGGCTGCAAACGGCCATGAGCTGGTTGCTCCAGCTGAAGTAGTTCCACAAAATGTTGAAACCTTCAGGGTTCATATTGCTCCAGAAAATAATCACGGCGCAAAGGGCAAACATTGGAACTGTAAGGAGGAGGCGGTTCTTGACAGAAGTCTGTTCAAGTCCGGTCAGTTCTGCAACGGTAAGGCGGAGGCTGCGGAGGCTGGTATCGCCGCTCGTGATAGCAAGGATAATCACGCCCACGACCACGAGGATCGAAATCGGAGCCCAAGGAATCACGGTCGAAACGAGAACGCTCAAGACCTTCACGCCCGAAGCGCCTGTCAAAAGTTCCGGCATCTGGTGGTAAATGAACATGCCACCTGCAGCCCAGATCATACCAATCAAACCTTCAATAATCATCATGCCGTAGAACGTCTGGCGACCGGTCTTTTCGGTCACTTCCGTACGGGCAACGAGCGGGCTTTGCGTGCTGTGGAAACCGCTGATGATGCCGCAAGCAATCGTCACGAAGAGCATCGGGATGATCGGCTGGCCTGCCGGATGCTTGTGGAAGTTGCTCATGATATCGTTGAAGCAGAATTCATCGAGGACGTTCAAGTTCGGGATGATGCCCACGAAAATAGCGAGGGAGGCGAGAATCAGGAGGGCGCCGAAAATCGGGTAGATGCGGCCGATAATCTTGTCAATCGGGAAGAAGGTGCTAATGAAGTAGTAGGCAAAAATGCAGACAACGGCAATCCAGAAAAGTGTCGGCGAGACGTGGCTGCCGACGAGAATCGGGGTGTTCACGAGAGCGGCCGGAGTTGTGGTAAACACGGCGCCAACGAGAATGAGCGCCACGGAAATGAGCGTCATTACAAGTTTTGCCGGTCCCTTGCCCAAGAACTTGCGGGAGAGCGCCGGGACGTTGTAACCGTTGTTGCGCATGCTGATCATGCCGCTGAAGTAGTCGTGCACTGCACCGCCGAGAACGTTTCCGAGCGGGAGCAAAATGAACACGATGGCGCCAAACTTGATGCCGAGAATCACGCCAATCACAGGACCAATGCCTGCAATGTTCAAAAGCTGAATGAGAACGTTTTTCCAGTGCGGCATCGGGACGCGGTCAACGCCATCCGGGTTTGCGAGTGCCGGAGTCTTGCGGTCATCCGGTCCGAACACGCGTTCAACGAACTTGCCGTAGGTGAAATATCCAAGGATGAGGATTGCAACACCAATTAGGAATGTTATCATTTTTTGTGCCTTCTTTAGTTTTTAATTAAAACTGAACCATGGCTCCGATGGAAACTGCTATGTAGGTCTGCCAATAGTAACTGTCGCCTACTTCGTGGAAATCAATTGTTCCGCTGTTTTTCGTATAGACTGATTTATACCAGTTCTCGTAAACGCGTAGAGAAGAGATGAGCCCAAAATTATCTGTGATTAAATAACGTATGTGAGAAACAAGGGCTATTGCAGATCCGTTCAGTTCGGAATTGAAATACCCCTTGTAGTTGGAAACATTATTTTCTGTTGTTAGTTTGGAGAATGAATAACCGAGGCCGACACCCACCTGGAAAAATTCAGGATAGAAAAAGTTGTATGTCGCTTCAATTCCGAATCGCCAATATTTCATGTTCTGCTCGTTTATGGGCTCGGGCAGAGACGGAATGGATCCTAGCATAGACCAGTACTGGAATGATGCTGAGAAAGTAAATTCGCGAATGTTTACGCCAATGCTGTAGTCAGGAGAAACGAGAACCTTGGTGTTTGGCAAATGAACGGTTTCTTCGATCCAATCGTATTTCAAAACCATAGAGCGGTCAAAAAGATCGCCTCGGTTTGCGATAACGCTGAAGCTTATGCTTGCAAAATAGGAACGTGGCCAGTAAGAAAAATCGCTGTCTTCAGGTTGCGCAAATACGGCGGAACACAACAAGGTCAAAGCCAATAAAATTTTCTTCATCTTTTATCCTCCAAGAGATTTTGACATCCCACAATCCGAGTGACGCAAAGATATAAATTTTAAGGTCGCTTGTTGTGAACCGTAGCGCGCTCTGCGAACTATTCGGCGTATTTGAACATGGCGTCGATGCACTTCTTGGCCTTGACGCGTACACCTTCGTCGAGTGAGATGTGTTCTGCCTTTTCGGGGTGGCGGAGTGCTTCCAGGATGTTTTCGAGCGAGTTCGACTTCATGTATTTGCACATGCAGCAGCTACCGATAAAGTTCATATCGGGGTGTTCGTAGTGCATACGGGCATTGAGGCCGCATTCCGTGAGGAGCAAAATGCAGCTGTCTTTGGGCTGCTGGTTGATGTAGCTCACCATCTGGCCTGTGCTTCCGACGTAGTCACTGAGCATGGCGACAGACGGGTTGCATTCCGGATGGCTAATCACCTTGAGATTCGGGTTTTGGCTACGGAAGAACTGGATCAAATCCGGGTCGTAGTTTTCATGAACGTAGCAGCAGCCGTTATAGAGCTTGATATCCTTCTTGACACCGCGACGCTTCATCTCATCGATGATGTTTTGGCCCATGAGGGCGTCCGGAACAAAGAAAATCTTGTCGGACGGAATCGTTTCGACGATGTGCATCACGTTACCGCTAGTCACGCAGACGTCGCAGGCGGCCTTTACATCGGCAGTCGTGTTGATGTAGCAGACAAACGTGTAGTCCGGATTCTGCTTGCGGAGTTCTTCGACGTCCTTGCCGGTAATGGAATCGGCGAGGCTGCAACCCGTGAGCGGGCCCGGGATAATCACATCCTTCTGCGGGTTCAAAATCTTGGCGGTTTCGCCCATGAAACGCACGGCAGAGAAGAGAATGGTCTTTTGCTGGACGGTAGTAGCGTCCTTGCTGAGCTTAAAGCTATCGCCCGTGAAGTCGGCAACGCCCAAAAGAATTTCAGGAGCGCAATAGCTGTGGGCGAGGATAACGGTGTCCTGTTCTTTCTTGAGCTCGTTGATTTCGTTGATGAGCGGGAGCATCTTTTCCACCTTTTCCATGGTGTAGGTGCAAAGGGCTGCGCCCGGCTTGACGGACTTGAGACGATTGTAAAGTTCTTCTGCTGTCATTGTGTTACCTAGATTATTGCCTAGTTAAAAGATAGTAAATTAATACCCGGCCCATTCAGCGCTGATGGAGGGGCTTGCCTTGCGGATGTTCGATTCTTCGGGTGTCTCTTCCTTGCAGGCGATGTCGCCACTTGCAATCCGTTCCTTAATTTCGTCGAACGTCTTGGGTGGCACGGAATCGGGGGAGTTGTCGCCGAGCACTTTGCAGGGGGCAGCTTCGGATTCTTTTGCCTTGTCCTTGACGGGTGTGTATTCGCGGAGTGCCGGGACGCTGTAGAACTTGTCTTCTTCGGGGCACCAAGCGGTGAGTGCCTTGCCGTAGACGCATCCGGAATCGAGACCGATAAATCCGGGAATGTTCACGAAGCCCATCTTGGCCCAATGTCCAAAGATGACGAGCTTGTTCCACTTGACCTGTTCAAACCAGGGTTTGTCATTCCAGTAGCGGATGGAGAGGAGCACTTCGGGGCTCATGTCTTCGAGACGCGTCTTGCCCGGTTCTAGGCCTGCGTGCACGAGGAGTGCGTGCGGCGTGTCGCGCCAGAGCGGCCAGTTCTTCACGGTATCGCGGATGTAAACCCATTCGTCGAGCGAGAGCGCCTTGAAACGCTTTTTCTGCTTTTCGGTCCAGTTGCTCTTGGGCGTTTCCATCATGCGGATGAGATGTTCTTCGTGATTCCCGCGGACGGTCAGAATACCGAGTTCCTCGACAATGTGCATGGCGCGCATCATGTCGGGACCTTTGTTGATGATATCGCCGGTCTGGTAAATGGTATCGCTACCGCGTACAAAGCCGAATTGGTCGATAATCGCAGAGAGTTCGTCTGCGCAACCATGAACATCACCGATATATAAAGTACGTTTCATGGATCGCCTACAAATGCACGGCCTGACGCAATTTGTTCAATTCGTTGGGCGTGAGTTCGCGGAATTCGCCTGCGGGCAAGTCGCCGAGCTGAATTTGGCAGTAGCTTACGCGCTTGAGGTCGCGGATTTCGTAACCGATGGCTCGCATCATGCGGCGGATTTCACGGTTCTTGCCTTCGATAAGCACAAGTTCTGCAAATCCGTTTTCGAGGTAGACGTCTGTGGCGAAAGCGATTTCTTCCTGGGCGTCCGGATCTTCCGGGTCGCGGATGTCTACGCCATCGACCAAGCGCTGGGCGGCAGATTCGCTGAGCGGGCGAGTGGTCCACACGTAGTAGCTACGCGGCACTTCAAAACTCGGGTGCGTGAGGCGGTAAAGCAGTTCGCCGTCGTCGGTGAAAAGCAAAAGACCACGGCTCTGCAAGTCGAGTCGTCCGACGTACTTGAAATTATGGTATCCCGGCGGCAAGTAATCGTAAACCGTGCGGCGGCCCTGCGGGTCGTCCTTGGTGCAAACGCAACCAGCCGGCTTGTGGAGCATGATGACTTTTGTTTTCTTGTTTGTCGGGAGCTTCAGCAACTTTCCGTCAACCGTCACCTGGTCCTTGGTTTCGTCCACTTGATGGCCGAGGTCAGAGATCGTTTCTCCGTTCACCTGTACGCGACCGTCGGCGACGAGTTCGTCTGCGGCACGGCGGCTAGCAAAACCACTGAGAGAAATGTACTTGTTTATACGCATTTTTTTCATCCCCGTCTTTTATTTGTCATCCCCGACCTGTTCGGGGATCGCCGTCTCGGATGTGGCATCCGTCTTTTTTAGGAATGCCGGGCGCTTCTTTGGCTTGGGTTCTGGTTCCTTTTCGGGCGGGTAGAGCAAACCGAAACGTAGCCCTGCCGTACTGATCTTGAATGTTTCTACACGGAGCTTTTCGAGGAGCGAACGCAACCAGAACAAACCGCAAATGATAACTTCGTGGCGGCCGTTTCCAAGTCCCGGGAGCATCGCGCGGAGTTCTTTCGAAAGGTTCGTAATGCGCGTGGTGACCGCTTCAAGGTCGGCGAGGCTCATTTCGAGACCTTCAATCGCCTTGTAGTCAAACGTTTGGCTGTTCAAGAAAACCATCGCAAGTGCGGTGCCTGTACCACCGATAAGGTAGACAGGCTTTTTCGTCATGCCCTTGAAAGACAAATCCTTGAACGTTTCCTTGATAAACTTCTTGTATTCCGGACCGGGAATCGGGCCCATCGCCTTGAACATCTTGAGGGCGCCAACGGGAATCGAGAAAGTCGTTTCGCCGTTGCTGAGTTCTGTGGATCCGCCACCGATGTCAATCGTGACGTTTCCTTCGCCGTGCCATTCCTTGACGGAACGGTAGGTGAGCTTGCCTTCTTCTTCTCCGGTGATGACGCGCGGCTTGACCCACACTGCTTTTTCAACAGCTTCAATCACTTCGTCCGGATTTGTGGCCTTGCGCATGGCTTCGGTCATCGCGACTGCTTTGAGGTCTGCGCCCAGGGCGTGTAAGTCCATACGGAACTTGGTCATGATGTTGACGAGTTCCTGGATGCGTTCGGGCGTGATTTTCCCGTGTTCGTAAATGTCTTCGCCGAGGCGGCAGACTTCGACCTTCTGGAGTTTCGGTACGAGAATCTTGCGCGGTGCTACTGGCGCTTCACTTGATTCGGCAGGTGCGTCTTCGAAAGCTGCAATCAACAGAATGCTGCTGTGACTCCCGATGTCGATGGTTGCCTGGAGTTTATTTTCCACTTTCGGCCTCGTCCGTTTTTTCTTCTTGCTTATTCATCTTTTTCAGCATGATGTTCTTCATCTTTTCGGCGAGGGCGCCTGGATTTGTGAGGAACTGCTTGGCGTGAGCGATTACTTCTTCGACGACGGATTCCGGGTACTTGGAACTCCATGCGGCGACGATGTCGCCAGTCGTGCTGCCGAGCGGTTTCTTTTCGCGGATTTCCTGGCCCATCTTGAGAGCGAGCAAAAGTCCGAGTTCGAATGCTTTCGGTTCTGCTTCGGCTTCAATCATCTTTTCGATGCGGGCGATGCGTTCTTCAAAGGGAATGTTCTGCGAATTGGTCAAATCATTTTCTGAAATCATGCTAACAAAAATAGTAAACGTGGGGCGTGGCGCCAATATAAAAAAAGACCCGCAGAGGTCTGCGGGTCAAAATCGTTGGGTCAAAAAGAAGATTACTTCTTGGCGGCCGGCTTCTTAGCGGCAGTCGGCTTCTTAGCAGCGGCGGGCTTCTTGGCAGCGGCCGGCTTCTTAGCAGCAGCGGGCTTCTTAGCGGCAGCGGGCTTCTTAGCGGCAGCGGGCTTCTTAGCAGCGGCCGGCTTCTTAGCAGCGGCCGGCTTCTTGGCGGCAGCGGGCTTCTTAGCAGCGGCCGGCTTCTTAGCGGCAGCGGGCTTCTTAGCGGCAGCCGGCTTCTTAGCAGCAGCAGGCTTCTTAGCGGCGGCCGGCTTCTTAGCGGCAGCGGGCTTCTTAGCGGCGGCCGGCTTCTTAGCAGCAGCGGGCTTCTTTGCAGCGGCGGGTTTCTTTGCAACAGTTTTTGTAGCCATTTTTTTTCTTCCTTTTTTGTTATTTATTTGTTGATACCTGAAAAATAACTTCTTTTTCACAAATAATCAACAGATATTTAAAATTTTTTTGAAATTTTTTTGAAAAATTTTGTTATAGCGTTCGCTTGATAGAAAAATGTTATCGTCAACAATTTTGAGTAAAATAAAATCGACCTCTTGCGAGATCGATTTGCTAAATGAAAACTATGTTAGCTTATCTTAAATTTAGAACTAAATATTTTTAGTTAAGCTCTTGCCTTGACGCTTTCAATGTATTTCTTAACTCCTTGAACACCAACGGAATACATGTCTACGAACTTTGTGGCGAACGGCGGAATCTTGTTCGGATGCATGCCGAGAGCATCGTGCATCACGAGAACATGACCGTCTGTGAACTTGCCTCCGCCAATGCCGATTGTCGGTGCGGAGACTTCTTTTGTGATTTTTGCACCAAGTTCTTCGGGAATATGCTCGAGAACCATTTCGAAGCATCCGAGACCGTCGACGAACTTTGCCGCCTCTTCAATGGCGCGTGCTTCTTCTTCGGTTTTGCCTTTCTGCTTGAAGTTTTCGGCGGTCTGCGGTAAAAGTCCGAGGTGGGCGCAAACGGGAATGTCCTTGCTGCGCAAAAATTCAATGACGCCTTCGGGAGTGCCTTCGAGCTTGATGCTAGAGCAACCTACATCCAAAAAGCGACGGGCGTTATCGTAAGCGGTTTGCGGATCCTTGTCGCTCATGTAGGGCATGTCGCCAATGACATGCGTGTTCGGGGCGCCACGGCAAACGGCTGCAGCAAAGATGAGCATTTCGGTCATGCCGATTTCACGCGTGCTCTTGTAACCGAGCATGGTATTTGCGAGGCTATCGCCTACGAGAATCTGGTCGATTCCGGCGGCTTCTGCGATTTTTGCAAAGGCGAAGTCGTAAGCGGTGATCATGGAAATCATTTCGTGCTTGGATTTTTTTGCTTTGATATCTTCTGGTGTTAACATGATGACCTCTTCACTTAAACTTTTTCAACTATGGGCAAATATACAAATAGTGTAAAGTTATGGCTATTTAGTAGCTAGTTGTTGGTTGTTAGTCATTGGTTATGGTTAATTGCTAATGACCATTGACTATTGGCTACTGACCAAACAGCTTTCTGGTTTCGTTCAAGAACTTTATGGAATGGATTTCCTTGAGGAATCCGATGTGGTGGCGCAGGTAGGTGAGGAGCGCGTTTTCTGTGAATTTGGGGTGCTCGATTTTGTCGCCAGTTTGTAGCGCCCAAAGCCCCTGTAGCGTTTCTGATCGTGCGCGCGGGTGCTCGACACCGAGGCACGCTTGGCATACGAATCCGCCAGTTTCGGGGAAAAAGTCTGCGGCAGGCTTTTCGAGTGTGCGACCGCAGCGACTGCAAGTGGTGAGGTCTAGATTGTAGCCCCACATATCGCAAGTGTCCAGGAGCCACTGTGCAAAAATACGCGACTTGTCAGGAACACTCGATGTTGACGAGTGCGCGGCGTTTTCTGAATTCGGCGAATCTTGCGGTGAATCGGAATCGAATTCGCGGATGGCTTGCTCTAGGCGTTCAAATTCTTCTTGCAGGGGGACGCCTTGCGGTGCGTAGCGCAAAATCATTTCGGTCATGACCTGCGCTTTCGCTGTGCTGAGTAAATCGTTGCGCAAGTTCTTCCGCCAGTCCAAAAGCGTAGCTTCCTTGATGAACTGCAAATCGGTATTCGGATTTTGGCGAAAAACGACTTCGCTTAACGCAAGCGGATCAAGGGCTCCCCGGAACGGAGATTCCTTTTTCTTTCCGCCCTTCACGATAAACGAGACAATCCCGCTTTCTTCCGTAAGCGCCTTGACGATAAAGCTAGAATCGCTGTACGGAAAGCGGTGCAGAACTATAGCGCGAGTTTTTATCACTACTTCGCCGGGAACGGAGGCCAGCCCATTTCCTGTCCGCCAACGACGTGCAGGTGGATGTGGAATACGGTCTGACCGGCATCGGCCTTGCAGTTGAACACAAAGCGTGCGCCGCCTTCTTCGAGGCCGAGGTCTTTCGCGATGAGCTGTGCGCGGTAGAGCATCTTGCCCACGAGTTCGCAATCTTCCGGCTTCATGTCCATGATTGTTGCGATGTGGCGCTTCGGCACGACCAAAAAGTGTACCGGAGCTTGCGGGGCGATGTCATAGAAGGCGAACACATCGTCGTCTTCGTAGATTTTCTTGGAAGGGATTTCACCCTTGATGATTTTGCAGAAAAGACAATTTTCACTCATAGTATGTATAATAGTAGTAAAAGGAGATTAGGAATTTTCGCGTTGTTTTAAGATTTCTTCCACTTTGCGGTCTAGTAAGTCGTCGAATCGCTTTTGTTGTAACGAACGCCCGTTTGCTATGATGACCTGCATAACTTTTATGTATGAGGCGAAAATCACGGTGGTCAATACAACTAGGGCGAGTCTTCCGGGGAAGAATAAGGACGAGAGGCACGCTGGGATTGAGAGAAACGTAGTGACAATGATGAATGCGAAAATCCATTCTGGAAGAACGGCCGGCTTAATCCCGTATTTCTCGAGCGTCGCGTTTTGCTTATGGAACAAGTCCTTGAAAATATATGCGTCAATGAAAGGACCTAATACGATACCGAGTAAGACCGCTTTTAGTGGGGTGAGCTCAGTGGTGGTGTATTGGTTCTGTTCCTTTACGGCGTAGTAAATCCATATACTGAATTTGTAGGCGTATAAAAGAAAGACTATGAGAAAGAATGCTATAGCGAGACTGGAAAAACAAAAAGCAAAGGATTCTATAGTAGTAAAGGATCCTTTTGTGAAATTTTTGAGCAATTGGATTAAGACTTCGATGGAAACCCAAGCAATTATTGTAAAAACAAGGAATATGAAAGACCATATAATGGCGCTCCTGCCGCGTCGGACGTTCTCTGGCTCGTCTAGAAAGAATGCGCTTTGCGTATTATTGCAAATCATAATAACCTCTAGTAGATAATTTAGAAATAAAGCCTATTCAAAGTACAAATTATTTCGTTATTGTTTGTTCGATTTTCGTATCTTTAATCCGTAATGGTTTTCTTTGGTAAAATAGCGGCGATCGTTTTCGCGTGGGGCGCTTACGTGGTGCTTCGGCTTGCTGGCTGGAAGCGTAAAACTGTTATGGCGAACGCAAAGCATGTGGCTTCACCCGTCAATTACGACGAACTCTTGTTTAACTTGACTCGTCATGCGAGCGAACTCTTGTTCCGCTTTGGAACTTTCAAAAAGTTGCCTCATGATTTTACTGCATACCCGTGTCGTGTGGATGGCTGGGATTTTGCTCTTGACGAGGCCGCCATTCCGGTGCTTGCGAAAATGCGGGCGGGTGGAATTTTCTTGACGGCGCATTATGGCAATTACGAAGCGATGGGGCCGTGGCTTTGCCGACTTGGAATTCCGCTTGTCGCAAGTTATATACCCGTGAAGCCCAAGTGGCTTAATAACATTCTTGAACGCAAAATCCGTTCGGTCGATGGCCGGAGTTATTCCGTGGATGCCCGGACACCTCGTGACTTTATACGCATTTTGAACGATGGCAAGCTTTTCTGCTTGCTCTCCGATCAGGATTCCCGCATTCCGAGTGCAATAGACGGAACATTGCTCGGGCAACCGGCGAATGTGAATCCGTTGCCGGACTTTCTGCTGACACATCGTCCGCAGACTCCCGTTTTTATTTGCTGGATGGAAGAAATTTGCGGAATCCGCGTTCTCCACGCGATAGAGGTGGAAGGCCCGCAGGTCGCATCCCCCGCGCGTCTTGCTTCCCCCGCGCCGTCTCCTTCGCAATCGAGCGTCGTCAACTCGCAATTCAACAAGTGGCTTGAAGAACGCATCTACGAAAATCCGAATCTCTGGTACAGCTTCACGCATCGCCGATTCTACAGCCAGTCGCCAGAAATTTACGGCGAATAGCGACCTGTAGCGCATCTTGTTATAATCGCGGCACATCTTGCGACAAATCTTACTAACGTTACATTTATGACCTTTGTCCCTCATAAAAAGAAGTCTCTACTTGCTCGAATTTTGGAATGGCTGAACGATCCTGAAGAATGGCCTGTTTGGGTGCAGTTCGTTTTGTTGCCGCGACCGCTTGGACGCAATAATTTTTTCGCGGCCCGCGTCGTTCTGTTGTTTGCGATGGCGTTCTTTACTTTGCAGGCGTTCGCTGGTGGCTATGAATCTTGGATTGCCCAATTCTTGCACAACTTGAACTTGCCCGTCCACGAAACTGGTCACATTGTTTTTCGAATTTTTGGGAGCGAAGTGATTACATCGCTTGGTGGTTCGCTGTTTCAGACCATTATGCCGCTCGTGTTCTGCTTTGCGCTGTGGATTAAACCTCGCGACCTGTTCGGTGCGTCGGTTGCGCTTTGGTGGGCTTTCGAAAATTTGATTGATGTCGCACCTTACATCGAAGATGCTCTCCCGATGAAGCTTATGCTTATCAGTGGCGGCACTGGTGCCGAAGCCCCTTATGGGTTCCATGACTGGAATTTTATCCTCTCCGAGACGGGCTTGCTTTTGAAATGCGATGAAATTGCCTCCGCTGTTTATGCGGTGGGTTATATTGGTATGGCGCTTTGCGTCGTGTGGGGCGCCTGGAGTATGATATATTATTTTGTGTTCCAACGTCAAAATAGTGGGCTTTTGGACTAGCTTAAAAAATCGTAAAAATGGCGTTTTGGGGCCAAAAAGTGTGTTCTAAATCAGCATTTATAATAAAAATTGGGACCCAAATTACAATTTTTCCCTAAATAAGATATATTATAAAACTACAAGATTAGCATGCTGAGGGGCGCAGTATTATGAACACATCCCGCCATACAAAAATCCGGAGCGTAACGGTCCTCGTCGTTGCTGCATTGTTGCTCGAACTGACGACCGCTGTGCAGTACATTTCTACACGCCGAGCCATTACCGCCCAAATTAAGGAAATGGCTAAGCAAGACCTTACTTCTGCGAACCGGACCTTTGAAGTCAAGGAAATTGCCGAGGCTGCTATTGCGGCTGTTCTGCCCGAAGTTGAACGCTTTATCGATACACAACAGCAAGATTCATTGCATATGGCGTTGCAACGAGTGGTTGCGAACCATCCTGAAATTGTCGGCGTCGATTTTGCCTATCGTGTGGGGAGTGATGGCCTTCGCGATGGGTATTTTACGTTTAGGGACGATGCAACCAACGAAATAAAAGACACCGTTATTGGGTTTGACTATACGGAACGCACTTGGTACCGCGAGGGCTTGCATGGCAACGGTTCCTGGAGCGAACCGTACATGAGTCGCTATTACGTGGCGCTGATGTCTACATTCTCGCGGCCTGTTCACGATGCTCAAGGACGTGTCGTTGCCGTTATTGGAGCCGATGTCCCGATGCGCGAACTCTCTTCGATGGCTGTGCAACTCTACGATAACCAGCAACGCTCGCTTATTCCGGTCATCATTCTTCAGTTGATAGGACTATTTGTGCTTGGTTTCATTATGTACCGAAGCATTCTCAGCGTCCGTAAGTTGAGCAAAGTCAGCGCAGAAAAGGATTTGATAAACAGGGAGCTTGGCATCGCAAACGCTATCCAAACGGCGATGCTTCCGCCTCCGATGCCTGAAAGTGAATTCCTGAACATTGTCGGTAGTCAGGTGCCTGCAAAACAGGTGGGCGGTGACTTTTACGACTACTTTGTGCGCGATGGAAAGCTGTTCTTCAATATCGGTGACGTCTGCGGCAAGGGAATCCCGGCGGCACTTGTCATGTCGATGACGCAGGCCGTATTCCGTACGATTGCAACTAAAGTCGATAATCCATCTCACATTGTGATGGGAATGAACACGATGGCCAGTCGTGGAAATACGACGGGAATGTTTGCAACGCTTTTTGTTGGTGTGCTAGACCTTGCAACGGGACGCCTGAGCTACTGCAATGCCGGCCATGAAAAGCCCATTATCATTACTGGACGTAATATGCGATATCTCGATGTTACCGCAAATATCCCTATCGGGGTCATGGAAGAAAAAAAATACAATATCCAGGAATCGGTCATCGCTGCGGGCGATATGATTTTGCTTTATACGGATGGCCTTACCGAAGCGATGAATGCAAATGGAAAGCTGTTTGGATTGAAGCGCGTTGAAGAAACGATTTGTGGCGACGGTGGAATGAATGCTGATGACAAAAATCGCGAGTTACCTGCGTTTGCGGGACCGCAGCAGTTGCTGGATACCATGTCGCATGCAGTGTCCGAGTTTGTGAATGGCGCAGAGCAGAGCGACGACCTTACCATGCTTGTGATAAAGTACAAAGGGTAGAATTTGGGAGATAATTGAAAAATTGCCTAAAATAGGTTACCTATTTTAGGCAATTTTTTTGAGAATGATTTTTTGCGTTAATCCACGTATTTCTTGATGAGTCTGATCATCAGTTTGGCGAGGCTTTCCACTTGGTAATTGCCAACGGTTGCCTTGATGTGTGAATTGCCGATGCCGCTATCGTCGGTGAGGAATACGTATGTACCGCCTGTCGCCAAGTCGAAGAATCTCAACATAAATTCGGTTTTTTTGTCTACACCGCTTGCCGCTACAGGGATAAGCTTGATGCCTTTTTTGGCGAAGAGGCGGATAGAGTTCTGGAGACTTTTGATGATGTCTTCTTCGTAGTGGGCGGGGGCGTCAAGGATGAGGAATGCGATGCGCGCGCGGGCTGCTTCGTCCCAAGAGAGTTTTTCCAGCGAGGCTTCAAGCGCTGTGTGGACTGCTTCGGGGTAGTCTCCGCCACCGCCTGCACTCTGGCGTGAGACGAATTCCTGGGTCCTTGCAACGTTATCAGTAAAGTCGTCGTGGCGCGTGAGGTATGAATCGCCTATGTCGCGATAGAATAGGGCTGCTGTGCGTAAACCAATATTGCTTTCAAATTTTGCGCGGTCGATAATGTAATTGAGATCGGATTTGAGGAATCTGATTTCGTCGCTCATAGAACCTGTGGCGTCAACGATGAATGCGATGTCTGCCGTCGTTTTGGGGTGCTTGGCATCTTTGTCTACAACGGTATTGATATTGAGCTTGTGACTTGCTTTGGACGAAATCTTGAGCTGTCCGCTGATTACCACTCCATCGACAATTAACCAAAGGTCATTTTGATTTTGGTTTTTGTCATGGAATAAATTAATCCAGCAGTAAGCGTATCCCTCATTGTCTGTTTTGGTTGTAAATTCTACTTGTCTGCCGTTGAGGAGTGTCACGGGAACATTTGCGATGCCGAATTCGTTTTTATCCACCACTTTTACGGCAACGAGTTGCTGGGGGTAGAATTTCCAGTAGCTCATCTTTCCATTGTAATCATTGTCGTTGATGATGTTGGTCCAGAATTTCCAATGCTCCAGATCGTTCCATTCACCAGCTGTGAGCAATCCTGAAGATTCTTCGTCCGAACGCCTTGCTTTTCTTTTTCTCCTTGAGGCTGGTTCATCATCGTCCCAAGAACTGCTTTCGTCGCTATCGGAAGCGAGGTATACAGTTTTTGATGATGAACGCTCTGAATGTGTCCTTGATGGCGCTTTAGCTAGAGCTGATGATCTCTTGGCATACGTTTTTGAAGCGCCGGTGGAGAGCATGGATGCGGAACCTCCGAGCAGTCCTGCCAAACCATCGCTAACTCCTGCTGAACCTGCGGCACTTTCGGAAAAGCCCGCAGATTTCCCGCGTCTTCCCCCAAGAACCGTTTTCCCGGTTGTGTGTAAGCCATCTACGGTTTTTAAGACTTTGCTAATATCCTTTGTGAATTTGACATCCGCCGTTGAAAAAGAAGGTGACGGCTTTGACGATGCAGCCAAATATTTTACCACTCCTCTATTGTCTGGTGCTTTGGGCGATCCTTTGCTTTTGTATTCGGGTGTTGTTGATGGAGAAACGGTCATAACCGTTTCGACTCTGGTTTCATCATCTTCTGAGATTTCTGTGGTTTCTTTGTTTGTATTGTCGCTGCAATTGATAAACATAAAAGCGCATGCGATTACCGCTGTTAAAAAGATTTTGTTTTTCATGATATACTCCTTTTTTTTATTAAACTAGCACAATCCATGTGGCCAAAACCAACGGTCAAAAGCTTAATATGGATAAATGTTTTTTACGAATAAAAGGAAACGATGTTATATTTTAAGTATGTCTAGATTGTGTCATATTTTGCACTATGCTTCTGTCACATTTTTGTGCTGTATTTCTTTGTTTACAAATAACGGTGCTTATGCGGCGGGGCTTAATGGTGTATTTGATGCGGGTTGGACGACGGCGTACCAGTCACAGGATTCCTTGACTCTCATGCACCAGCGTTTGCAATCACTCGGAATGGAATATGTCGTATTGCAATATGCTGCAGTTGAAGCGACGCATTTGTATTACCCATCGCAACTTGATTTTTTGCAGAATACGCAGTACAAGAACAATCAGCTTTTTCCGAAGAGTATTGAGGCTGCGAAAATTGCAGGAACCAAAATTTGGCTTGGACTTTATTACAATGGTGAAGATTGGTTTTTACCTCCGACGGTTACACAACTTGATACTTTGTGTGCGAGAAACGTTCGCATTTTAAATGAACTTTATGAATTGTATGGACGTGAGAATGTAATTGATGGAGTGTATATCCCGCAAGAAATTGCGCGCTATTATTGGGATGGACTCCGCGAAAATGCAACTGCAGAATCGCTAGTGACTCATTTTTTGAAACCAATTGTGGATGCTGCGAAGGCGATTGGTTGGAAGGTTATGACGGCTCCATTCTACAATCAGAATTTGGAATCTCCCGAAAAATTGCAATTGTTTTTCGAGAAACTTTTTGCTGCGGGTTTCAAGCCTGATGTGATTGCTGTTCAAGATGGTATTGGGACAAGTGATGCAGGGAAGGCTCATGCAGATATTGCAACAGTCGGAAAATACGAACGTGTGGTGGCCCAAGCTTGTGCAAAATATGGAATTGAATTTTGGGTCGATGCGGAATTGTTCCGCACGGATGATTCTAAAGCACTTGC
This sequence comes from Fibrobacter sp. UWB3, assembly GCF_002210405.1. NCBI lineage: Bacteria > Pseudomonadati > Fibrobacterota > Fibrobacteria > Fibrobacterales > Fibrobacteraceae > Fibrobacter > Fibrobacter sp. UWB3. Next base: position 93,464 of record NZ_MWQJ01000008.1, on the reverse strand, counting down.
GGATAGTGCGCGAATTTCGGCGCAACTGGATACAGCGCGTGCTTCGGGTGCTGTGAATGTCATCGGTTATGATTTGGCTGTTCTTGGGAACGCTGGGCTAGATTCGCTAGAAAAGTGGAAATCGCAGACTGTCGGGCTTAAGATGGCGCGCAAACCCAACAAGAATTCGCGAAAACTATTGAAGTTTTACAAGCTGAACGGCGCAAGAGTCTATCTTGACCGTCGTTAAAATTTTATAATTCAAGAAAAAAAGGAGCGTCTATGCGCAAAAATCTCGGAGTAAAAACTTATCTGTACCCGCAGCCGACTTTGGTCATCGCCACTTATAACGAAGATGGCTCTGCAAATGCCATGGTGGCTGCCTGGGGCTCAATCAGCGACAACAACCAGGTTGCAATTTACGTGGCCAAGACTCACAAGACCATCCCGAACATTCTTGCTCGCAAATCTTTTACCGTGAGCATGGCAACGGCTGACCACATCAAGGCGATTGACTATTTGGGCATTACCAGTGGTAACCGAGTTGCTGACAAATTTGCGAAGGCCGGTTTTACATCTGTCAAGAGCGAAAATGTCGATGCACCGCTTATTGCTGAATTGCCGCTTGCGCTCGAATGCAAGCTCGTGAGCTATGACGAGGACTCTGAACTTTTGCTCGGCGAAATCGTGAACGTCACTGCCGACGAATCCGTGCTCGATCAAGACGGAAAGCTCTCCGTCGAGAAACTTGCTCCAGTTTGCTACGATTCCGCAGGCCACGGCTACTATGTGATGGAACGCCGCGTTGGGAACGCCTTCAGCGATGGGAAGAGCATTTAGGAGTTGCTTTAGAACTAATGCAAAAAAGGTGGCTTAATGGCCTCCTTTTCTCTTGATAATAATTGCGCTTTTTAGTACAAGTACCATTCCCATTTGAGGGTGCATTGCTTGTTTTCTTCATCAGATTCGTACCTGACTTCGTCATCTTTTAAATATCCGACATGATAATAACCGTAGCCATAGCCTGATGAATAATCATCGTTTATTAAAAGGTCGGCGTCAGTGATCGTTGGATAGATGAAGATTGAGTCTGTGTATATAGGAACTGTTGTTGTGAAATCGATGCGTCCTTCCCATTCTCCTGTGTCCTGTTTTTCTAGTAGATTTTTTGTCATTACAGAATCTCTAGTACCGTCATTTTTTCGAAATTGAATTTTGAAAGAAATGCGAGGATCTGCATCTGCATAGTTTTTCATGCTTAGCGTGTTGTCCCAATCTGGCGTTTCTTGCTTGAAATAAGTCAGCGTGAGTTTCAGATTTTTGCTTTGGGTAAGGTATGATTTTTTTGTATTAGAGGATGTCTTTGATGAGCTTGAGTAATAGTAGTTTATGGTGCTGGATGAAGAATATTTTCTTGAAGAACTTGAATATGTGTGGCTAGACGAGCTCTTTGCAGATGACGAACTCTTTACGGAAGAAGAACTTTTTGCTGTGTTGCACTGGTAGCCGAAATTGGAGCAGCACCAGGATGCTGAATTGTTGCTTGTCCCATAATAGCAAGCTTCTTTTTGTCGTTGTATTTCTTGTTCGCGTTGTTTTTCTTTTTCACTAATGTCATTGTTTGCGGCCGACATGGGGCTTTCGTCACCGCAGGCTACAAAAAGAAATGATGCGATGAAAAGTAGAAGAAATTTATGTGTCATTTTATAATCCTTTTAGAATGCGAAATCTATCTTGATTCGCCAACTGTCGCTGCCATTTAGATAGCTTTGTTCGGCATCTGTTCCGAATGGCCCTTCGTAAATACGGAAGTTTCCAGCGAACAATTGAAACTCAAGTGAAAAATGGCGCGTTATTTCGATACCAAAGCCCAAAAGGTTGATAAATTCCCATTCGGAAAAAGATGCAAAATCATTATATACATTTTCAGAATCAAATTGACGTATTAGGAAAATTGGCTTGCGGATATGGAAATTGGCACTGAGGAAAAGTGATACTTGGGAAGTGCCCAATGGAATAATACCAAAACGGAAACCTAGCGGAATTTCTGCCATTATTGTACTGAAATCAACGAAGCCGCAGTACCATCCGTGATGGAATTCTGCGTTTAATCCGTAATTAAATGAAACAATCCGGTTAAAATAAATTCTGTGGAAAAAACCAAGGTTTGCCCCAAATTCGAAATAGCCGTCGAGATCTTGTAGCGGTTTCCCATAGAAAGCGCTGGTTGTAAGGCTTGCAAATGCAAGTGATATTCCAAAGAACGAATTTTTGACTTTGTCTGTTTTGGTTTCCTTATTAGTGGAGCTTGGACTGTCTTCTTGGAAAGCTATGCTTTTTTGTGAATATGATGCCCAGACATCTTCTTTTTCGTTTTCTGTTGTGGGTTTAGATGTTTCTTGGAATTGGGTGGGTTGTTCTTCTGCAATATTTTCTTTGACTGTAGTGGCTGATTCCTGCTTTTTTTCTTTGACAATTTCTTTTGCTTTTTGAATGTCTAAGGCAGCCATTTCACTGTTGGCGAAAACGACGGTGAGTGTACATGCGGAATCGTTGATACTGTGTTCCTGAATTTGCTTGGCGAGTACGCTTGCATTTTCGATGCGCTGCAGTTTACGTTCGAATTCTGCGACACTGTCGGCCTTGGCTTGTTCTGCAAGTTGCTTCTTGTTGATAGCGTAATCGATGCACTTGCAGGATTGTTCGATTTTCTTGCAAAATTTGTCTTTAAATTTCGGCTGCTTTGCTTTCAGCATTTTGTCTGTGACAGGGCAATCTCCGCAAAAGCCGGAGCATTCTTCTGTCATTGGCGGCAAAGGCTCAATGCGAGACATTTCAGGTTGAGTGTTGTTGAACTTGGTCTCGTAAAGGTTTTGTTTTGTTTCATTAGAAACGGGCGATGGACCTTGCTTGATTTCTTTGAATAGTCCGCTTTCAAAAGAAATATTGCGGGCGCAGACTGTTTCATCGCATGTTTGCAGCAATTCGTCAGAAAGTCTGTTTATGCTTTCTGCAAATGTGGCGTCTTTGCTTGCTTGGGCTGCGCTGATGCTGTCGAGGAGTGCTGCGCAGTGGCACCGTTTATCGACTTTTTTGCAGGTCTGGTCTTTTTTGTTTTGACAGGGGGTGCAAAGTTCGATGCACATGTTTTGTGCAAAAAGCGAAACCGTTAATAAAAGAACTAACGCGAAAATCGCTTGAAAGATTTTTCTCATTTTAACTCCTTGATGGCGAGGCTGCTATACAGAATTCAAGGTGCTCAAAGCTCAAGAATTTGGTTGCAAAAACTCGCAATGTAGCGTAAAAATAAGAAAATGTTTACATTTATTCAAGGTGCTTGCGAAAAAAGCTTTTCCACCCAGTCTACGTCTGCCGTTACGGTAAGCGTCTGTAATCCGCAGGCGGCTGCGGCGGCCGTGTTGACGGGACTATCGTCAAGGAATATTGTTTCGGCGGGGGAGGCTCCGAGCTCGCGAATGGCGGTTTTGAAAATCTCGGGGTCGGGCTTTTGCAAATGGAGCTCCTGACTCAAGAAAATCTTGTCGAAGAAGTCTTCGAGCTTGTTGCCGTTCGCATTGAACCAGTTTTGGCAACAGCATTCCCAATGCAGTTCGTTTGTATTGCTCAAAAGCGAAACGCTGGCAACGCCTTCCATTTTGCGCAGTTTGCGGAGTGCTTGTAATTTGCGGTCGGCAACGCTCAAGCAAATGGAATTCCAGGCGTCTTCGATATCGTGTGGCGTTGTTGGGCCCGCGGCGCATCTTGTGTTAGAACTTGCGGCGCACTTGCTTGCGATTTGCTGGCAGAACTCAGCGCTCGTGATGAACCCGAGCTGGTAATCTTCCATTAGCTTGTAAGCAGAACCGCCCGGCTCAAGTTCGGTGGGCGGCAAGCCGAGTGCGACAAATCGTTCGTAAGCGTTTTTCATGCGGATGTCCAAAAGAACTCCGCCTAAATCAAAAATGTAATTCTTGAGCATGTCGCAAAAATAGAAAACAAAACTTGCTTTCTATTATGCGTTCGTTACAACTTCCGGAGAGTCTTCGTACTTGGCTTTCAATTGCAGATAGAATTCGCAGAAAGCGGTTGTAATGTATGGGCAAGCCCACAGGAACCCGATGCCACAAGTTACAATTCCCAAGAGGATCCAGGGGATGAATCGCAAGCAGAGTACGAACAGTTCCATGCGGTGGCCGTACATCATGTCGCTACTTTTGCGCAAAATCTCGAGGTGCGAATATTCAGGATGATCTAAAATGATAAAGTAAACCAGAGAGTAAGAAAAAGCCTTCATGACGCCAGGAATGATGAAGAGTAATGCCCATAAACAGATGAACAATAATGCTAAAATCTGGGTACATATGAGATTGAAATAAAATCCCCAACCGCTAGTGAAGCCAACGATCAATCGCTTGAGTGGAGTTTCTTTGTTGCGTGCGAGATTCAGAAAATAAGCGTAAAGGCCGATGTCTAGGCCAAGGGCGAATGGTGTTTCTATAATATTCCAGACGCTTTTGCCGGTGGAGTCTTTTTCGAAGAATGTTGAAGGAATGTCGATTACTATAGAAATGAGTAAAAATACGAGGATGGCGACTGCTGCTTGGCTCCATTTTCCGCTGAGTTTTTCCCATGCAGTTTCTTTGATTTTTGCAGTATCTAAAGCGTCCATATTTTCTCCTTGTTTTTCTTTAATATAGTTTATTTCTCTTTGAACTCTAATTGCGATAGCGTGGCGGCAACTGTCGAAACGCCTCCGATAAATGCGGCAATGAACGAACCGCAGATGAGATAAAGCGGTAACGAGTACACTGCACCGTTTGCAAATGCGACGAACTTTAATTTATGGGTTTCCTTGCGGCTGTCTTTTGGCGATAAACGCCAACGCTCGTAAGTGTAGTCCATGAATCCAAAGCCAAAGTAATACGCGTTGATGATGAAAATTAGGACAAGCGAAGCGACACTCCCTGCAACTGGGATAAAGTTCAGCAAAAGACAAAGTGCGGTCAATATGAGCTGCTTGGCTGTGTTGCGGATGGCGATGCGGAGGGCTCGCCAAACGTCGCGGAAAGTTTGCTTCATGTCAAACGGGAATTCTTTCCCGGTGAGGATTGTTTCGGTCTTTTCGGAGAGGAACGTGTAAATGGGCGACATCAAAATGTTGACAATCGTTCCGCCAATGAAAACGAACAGCGCAAAGAAAATGATGGGGAGGATAATCTTGATGGCGACCATGCCGGCGTGAATCCAGCCGTTCATGTTTTCGGTGCTGCGCTCGATGATGCCGTTGATCCAGTCGCTAATGCCGACGCCCAAGAAAATGAACGCGACCACGACGATGATGTTCAAAATGGCGGGGATGAGCAAATATCTTGTGAGCTTGTTTGCACGGATGAGTCGGATTGCCGTGATGTAAGAAGCGAATCCGGTCTTGATTTGCTTTGCGAGAGATATGTTTTGTTGTTCCATTGTTTTAAATATAAGAAAGCCTGCGGCTAGGTGTAACCGCAAGCTTGATGGATTAGAGTGTGGTTTGTTATGAAAAAGAACTTATTTTACGGAAACGCTCTTCATTGCAGAGCCGAGCTTTACCATATAAACGCCTGCGCTACGGAACTTGTTCTTGATGGCGCTCTGGATATCGCTTGTGGCATTTATGTTTCCGAGGAATTTGCCCTGCATATCGAAAACCTGTGCGCTAGTGATTGTGTTTGTTTTCGGTGCAAATTGGGGAAGGGCCGTGGAGCTTGCTTCGCCTGTGTAGACCTTGGCGTAGGCAAAATCGATTGTGCCGGAGGCGTTCCCGTTTTCGGGGTATTGGCCCGCTTCGCCGAGAACCTTTGCTTCGTACATGGAATTGCCGAGTTCAAGGCCTAGGCTCTTCCAACCGTCAAAGTGGGCTGTAATGTCGATTGTTCCGCAAGAACGCTTGCTTTTGCGCACGCTGAAGTACTGCGTGAAGGGCGTGTTGTCGCCTTCGATGGAACCGCGTTGGACTTTGTCGACGTAGACTTCGTATGTGGCGCCGTCAACGGTGATTGTGCCACGCAAGCCGCATTCGTCACAGTTTGCAGTAGATTTGCCAATCCAGTTCGGGCGATACGGGCTCCAGGTGTCAACGATGTACCATTCGATGAGCGGGTCCTGCGACCAGCCGTAAACACCGATGTACGAGTAAGTCACGTTGGAATAGCTTTTGAAAGACGGGTCGGTCAGCTTGAAGTCGGCGTAAAGGTGTCCGAGGTCAGTGTACTTGAGCCCGCTATTCATGCCGTAGCGGATGCCTTCGCGGCAGAGGTAATCGTTCACGTTGTTGAATTCGCAGGAGAATGAGCCGTCGGTGTAGAACGTGGCGGAGTTGTCGCCGATGTCGGCCCAGAGTTCGTAACTATAGTTACCGATATCGTTAATATCGTTGGAGGTGACGACCGTGCTTTCGCCGCTGTGGGTTGCTGTGTTGCAAAAATCCTGGGAATATGCTTCTGTGGCAAATGCAATGGCAAGACTAAAAACGAAAAATCTTGAATTGAGCTTTTTCATAAAACATCCCTTTTTTATACTCCAAAGGTAACTTTTAATGGGGTGGTTGGGATACCATTGGTGAACTAAAAATTTAAAAGTGTTGCAGGTGTTTTGATGCGTCACGGCCGCTTTTCTGCTGTTTCCTGACGGCTTTTTTGAGCCTTGCCCCCATGTGTCGAAAATTTGACACTTTCTTTTGCTATATTCACTAGACCCCCGAACGGGGTGTCTGGCAGCGGTGGTTGCCAGGCTTGTGTCACCGAGGGCCGTGCGGGCTGTGCTATCCAATGAGGGGTGTATGGCTCGGTGGACCCCAAATCCGGAAACGGAATCTACAAGTAGGAATCTCAAATGGATTTTTCTGCGATTATTGCCGAAGAGCTGAATCTTGAAGTGTGGCGCGTTAGTAAGGCGCTCGAACTTATGGACCAGGGGGGCACGATCCCCTTTATCGCCCGTTACCGCAAGGACCAAACGGGTACTTTGAACGAAATTGAACTCCGCGACATCAGCCACCGTCGCGACTACCTCCAGGAACTTGTGGACCGCAAGGAAACGATCCTCAAGAGCATCGAGGAACAGGGCAAGCTCACGCCGGAACTCAAGGCTCAGATCGAAGCTTGCAAGGACAAGACTCTTCTCGAAGATATTTACGCTCCGTTCAAGCCGAAGAAGCGTACTCGCGCAACGATTGCAAAGGAACTAGGTCTGGAACCGCTCGCCCGCCTGATGTGGGCTCAGGAAAATACCGGAAACACGGCAGAAGAAATTGCACGCATTTATTTGTCCGAAGAAAAGGGCCTTGCCGACCCGCGTGCCGCCCTCAAGGGTGCAGCAGACATCCTCGCCGAAGAAGTTGCAGACAACGCCGAATACCGCCAGTACCTCCGCAACAAGGTCGAAAAGACAGGCGTCATGGTTTCCAAGGTCAAAAAGGATTTCGAAAAGCAAGAAACCAAGTTCAAGGACTACTACGACTTTAGCGAACCGGTCTCCAAGATCCCGAGCCACCGTATGCTCGCTCTCCGCCGTGGCGAAAAGGAAAAGGTGCTTCGCCTCTCCATCGAAGTCCCGAACGAAGAAATGGTCGGTTACCTCCAGAATCAGGTTATCAAGCACGACTCTGTCTGGAAGCCGTACCTCGAAGATATGTGCAAGGACGCTTGGGAACGCTTGCTCCAGCCGAGCATGGAAAGCGAAGTGCGCCTCCTCCTCAAGGACGCCGCCGAAGAAGAAGCTTTCAAGGTGTTCTCCAAGAACCTCCAGGACGTTTTGCTCGCCGCTCCGGCAGGCCACAAGGCTGTGCTCGCCCTCGACCCGGGTTTCCGTACGGGTTGCAAGGTCGCTGTGCTCGACAAGAACGGCAAGTTCATGGATCACGGCATCATCAAGCCGCATGAACCGTGGAACGACAAGGCCGGTGCCGCAGTTTATTTGATGAGCCTCATCGACAAGTATCAGATTGACCTCATCGCTATCGGTAACGGTACGGCTAGCCGCGAAACGGACGCTTTCTGTGGCGAAATGGCTCTCAAGTTCAAGGGCAAGGTTCCGCCGCGCGTTATCGTCTCCGAAGCTGGTGCATCTGTCTATAGCGCAAGCATGATTGCTATCGCCGAATTCCCGAAGGAAGACGTGACGACCCGTGGCGCTATTTCTATTGGCCGCCGCTTGCAGGACCCGCTCGCTGAACTTGTGAAGGTCGATCCGCAGTCTATTGGCGTGGGTCAGTACCAGCACGACGTGAACCAGCGCGAACTCAAGAAGCGCTTGGACGAAGTCGTGGAAAGCTGCGTGAACATGGTCGGTGTTGACGTGAATAGCGCTTCTGCTCCGCTTCTTTCTCACGTGGCAGGCCTCAGCAACACGCTCTCTGAAGCTATTGTGAAGTACCGTGAAGAAAATGGCGCTTATGCAAGCCGAGAAGACTTGAAGAAGGTGAAGGGCTTTGGCCCGAAGGCTTTCGAACAGGCTGCAGGCTTTATGCGTATTCCAGGTGCTGAAAACCCGCTCGACGATTCCGCTGTGCATCCTGAAAACTACGCCCTCGTCGAAAAGATGGCTGAAAAGGTCGGCGTTCCGGTCAAGGAAATGGTCGGCAATGCAGACGCTGTGAAGGGCATCAAGCTCGACGAATTCCTCTCCGACGAAGTCGGTCGTGCTACTTTGGAAGATATCCTCAAGGAACTCCAGAAACCGAGCCGTGACCCGCGTAAGGAATTCCGTTATGCTAAGTTCGATGACCGCATCAAGACCATCAACGACCTCGTGACGGGTAGCTGGATGGAAGGTGTGGTGACGAACGTCGCTAACTTTGGTGCATTCGTGGACATTGGCGTGCATCAGGACGGTCTCGTTCACATTTCTGAAATCAGCGACAAGTATGTGACGGACGCTAAGGACGTGCTTACGGTCGGTGACGTGGTGAAGGTTCGCGTGGTTGCAGTCGATGCTAACCAGAAGCGCATCAGCCTTTCCATGAAGCAGGAACAGACGGACGGTGTTGCCGGTGCTGGCGTGAGCGGTCCTCGCGGTCAGCGCGTGGGTGGCCCGCGTGGTAACTTTGGTCATCGCGACGGTGGTGCTCGCCCGCAGGGTGGCATCCAGGGTCATGCAACGATTGCCGACCTCAAGAACAAGATTGCCGGTAAGGAACGCCCGGGCTTTGCTCAGAAGAAGCCGCAGGCCGCCCAGCCCGCCAAGCTCAACGCCTTGCTGAAGTCCATGAAAAAGGGCTTCTAGCCGAGAGTCGCGCTTTACACTGTCATGCCGGACTCCGTTCTCTTTGACTACTTGCAGCTTTGCTGCTTAGTAGTCATGATCCGCGAATGGGGACGGCATCGCCTTTTTAACGGGAAAGGTGACCCCGGAATGAATCCGGGGTGACAAATGCGAAAACAAACAAAAACAGCACTCGATAGAATCGAGTGCTGTTTTTGTGTTCAATCTTACAAGATAAGCAAAGCTTCGTACCATCGCGGGGTTCCGCGATAACTTTGCCTAAATGCTCGAATTACGAGAACTTGATCACGCCAGCCGGGCAGCTGTCAGCAGCGTCCTTGATTTCGTTTTCGTATGCGCTGAAGTCAACGCCTTCCTTAACGACCATCTTTTCCGGAACGGAGAAGACTGCATCGCAAGTTGCTTCGCAAGCGCCGCAGGAGACGCATTCGTCGCTAGATTCATCGAGCCAAACTTTCGTAATTGCCATAAAATACCTCTTATTTTGGTTAGGTTTTCCCAAAAGATATAAAAAAATTACGCTTGAAGAGTGAAAAAGTGAAAGAAAAGAGGGATTGTTTGTATTTTTTACCCAAATGCGTAAGCTTGTTTGCCTTATAATCCTTATTTGCTCGTTCTCGTTTGCGGAAACGGTTCCTGTTGCGGGTGCAAATGTGGAGGGCGCGCCTGTTGATTTGGAGGGCGTGCCTGTTGATTTGGAGGGCGTGCATGCAGAAACGACAAGTGAAGATTCGACGCGCTCGGTTGGAATTTTTGAACTTTACAGCCACGAAATAAGGACGTCAAAGTACTTGTTTTCTTTTGGCATGGATGTGACGGCTTGGACGAATCATGCCGATTATCTAGTTGGGGTGTGGTTTGGTCAACGCATTGCAGATGGCTTGTATCTAAACTCGATGCTTTGGGGGTTGCATTTTCTTTCTGACGAGACTGATTCTTGCTCGAGAACCGGAGCTACTGCCGCTTTTCATTCCTTGTTTTTCTTGACATCTTCTGTTTCTGCAATTATAACCTATTCCGATAAGATGCTTCGTGTTTGGAGTGTTGTGGCTGCATTGCTGAACCCTACGTTGGAATTTTTCATTTGGCGCAAATACGTTCCTATTTCGATTGGAGTTGGCTACAATACAGACTGGTTTGCCTTTAGTCCGGAGCAAAGGTTTTATTTGCGAGCCCATGCCGATTTGAACGTAAATATCACTTGGGCGAGGTTTTCTGCCTCATATTCGTATTCATTCTTTGATACCTACGATTTGAAAAAAGGTTCCAAAAGGATTTACCTCAAAATCATCTTCGGTCCCGAGGGCCTTGGTTCTTAATTTTTTTCTACATTTGCGGTAAATTTTTCGGGCTAATCCGGGCAATGGTGCTCGCTTTTCGCCTGAGAATTATGAGGACATCGTAAGCGATGAAAAAAGTGGTTGTAAAAATTGGTGGCAGCTTGGCAATCGACGAAGCCAAGTTGGCCGATTTTGTGGCGGCAGTCAGCAAGCTTCCGGCTATGGGCTGCCAAGTGGCCGTGGTGCACGGCGGTGGCAAGGACATCAACGAAAACATCTCCTTGCTCCGAGAACAACCCACCTTTATCGACGGTCTCCGAGTCACGACGCCTTCTATCATGAAAATGGTCGAAATGACGCTCTCGGGACATGTCAACAAGAAACTCGTGCGAATGCTCCTCGAAAACAATTGCAACGCTGTCGGCCTCAGTGGCGTCGATGGCAAGTTGTTTGAAGTGGTCAAGAAGCAGGGCAAGGTGGATCTTGGCCTCGTGGGCGAAGTCAAGAAGGTCAATCCGCAGATTGTGGAAACGCTTTGGTCTGCTGGCTTTGTCCCGGTCGTAAGCCCGATTTCTATCGGTCCTGACGAAAACGGCAAGGCTGTGAGCTGGAACGTGAATGCCGATACTGCCGCAAGCGAACTGGCTGTGGCACTCCACGCTGACCAGTTCGTGCTGGTGAGCGATGTCCCGGGCGTGATGGACGATACCAAGACAGTCATTCCGGAACTCACGGAAGATGCAAGCGAAGCCCTCATTGCTTCTGGCGTCATCAACGGCGGCATGATCCCGAAGGTCCGCGAAAGCTTCAAGAGCATTGAGCGCGGCCTCAAGAGCATTCACATTGTCGGCTGGAAGGATGCCGACCACTTTGTAAAACAAATTAATGGAGAACTGAACTATGGCACAATCCTTGGCTAATTCCGTTTTTGAAGAAGACAAGCAGTTTATCGCCCCGCTTTATGGCAAGGCCAATATTGAATTTGTCCGTGGCGAAGGTTCTTACTTGTTCGACAAGAACGGCAAGAAGTATCTTGACTTTGTCGCTGGCATCGCCGTGAACGCTCTCGGTCACCAGAATGCTGCTATCAAGAAGGCTGTCGAAGAACAGATGGACAGCTTCTTCCACATTTCGAACCTTTATCCGAACTTCCCGCAGGTGAACCTCGCTAAGGCTCTCCTCGCTGCAACGGGTTTCGACAAGGCATTCTTCTGCAACTCCGGTACCGAAGCTAACGAAGGCTGCATCAAGTTTGCACGTAAGTATTTCGATCGCAAGGGCGAAAAGAACCGCCAGAAGATCGTAACGTTCATCAACAGCTTCCACGGTCGTACGTTTGCAGCCCTTTCTGCAACGGGTCAGCCGGCCATCCGCGAAGGCTTTGGCTCCATGCCGGGTGACTTTGTTCACGTTCCTTGGAACGATGTGGCTGCCCTCAAGGCCGAAGTCAACAATGACACTTGCGCCATCATGCTCGAATCTCTCGCTGCCGAAGGTGGCGTGATGACCGTTTCCGAAGAAATGGTCGCTGCAATCAACAGTTTGAAGAAAGAATTCGGCTGCCTTGTGATTGTCGACGAAGTCCAGGCAGGTATGGGCCGTCTCGGCACATTCCTTGGCCTCCAGAAGCATGGCATTGATGCTGACCTCGTGTCGCTTGCCAAGGCTCTTGGCGGCGGTCTCCCGCTCGGTGCAGTGCTCCTCCGCCAGAAGGTCGCTGACCAGCTCAAGGCAGGCGATCATGGCACGACGTTTGGCGGTAACCCGGTTGCTTGCGCAGTGGGTCTCGCTGTCGTGAACCAGATTGCAAAGCCGGAATTCCTCGCCAATGTCGAAGCTCGCTCCGCTCAGCTCAAGGCTGGTCTCGAAGCGATTGCTGCTAAGTTCCCGGCAGTGAAGGGCGTGCGTGGTGAAGGCCTTATTCTCGGCCTCGCTCTCGACGAATCGCTCCCGGTCGGCAACGTGATTGCTGCCGCCCGCGACGAAGGTATGATGGTTCTCAGCGCTAAGGGCAACGTGCTCCGTTTGCTCCCGCCGCTGAACGTCTCCGCTGCCGAATGCGACGAAGCGCTTGCAAAGCTTGAAAAGGCTTTTGCAAAGGTCGCGAAGTAAGCTTGTCATGCCGGACTCCATGTCATCCCGGATTTATTCCGGGACGGCATCACCTTTTTCAAAGAAAATAAGCCTATGGACAAACTCCATAGGCTATTTTTTTTCCATCGGCGCGTTAATTTATGTAGTTTATACTACGATGAAGCTGTCTCCGAAATTCAAAAGCGCTTTTGCCGCAATCCTTTTTGCCGTCCTTTTAGTTTCCTGTTCAAAAACGAACGAGGATCCTGTTGCCCGCTCAAAATCAAATGAATTTCCCGTTGCTGCAAAGAACTATTATGTTACGAATGCTTTTCGTTTAGCTTTGCCTAAAGGGTATTCCGTGGACAGTTTTCCTGATTATGAGTTTTATCACATTAGAACTCCTTTAGGGGATACGCTCATGACTTTTACCCCATCGTGGTTTTGGCATGATTGGTATCCGGTAAAGTTTTCGCATCCTGAAAACCCGAATGAATTTAGTGAGATCGGAAGACATGATGCCGTAAGGGTTATTGATGGCGTAAAAACCAAAGTTCGCTCTGTTTATATTTGGTCTGAACGGAGCTGTTTGAAGAAAAGTGGCTCATGGTGTTTCCCTGTATCAATAGAATTCATTTATTATCCCGATCAAGTAGATACCGCAATTTGCGAAAACATAATCCGTTCTGCAAAAATCCACAGCTATAACAAAAATTATTTGTGCAGCATTTATACGCCTGATAATGATTCTTTGGGAGGCGTAACAATGTCTAAGTTGCGCAACTTGCATATAAAGGATATTCAAACGATAGTAAAAGATATCGAACTTTTGCCTACTGTGTCAGCGGACCAAGACTTCTTTGAAAAAAACGGAAAATACCTGTTTCTTGCCGATTGCTTTATGGGTGATGAATACAAAGGCTCATTTCACATCGACGAATCTTGTGAAATCGGATGGAATGGAAAATATGCTGAAAAAACAGATGTCGTTGATTTGTTAATGGCTATGGAAGATAAACCGTTTAAAGAAAGACTTTTGAAAAAATGTCAGATGGAACAGCCTCCAAGACCGCCTCATAATTGTTCGAAACTATACAAATTAAATATTCATTACAGTAAAAACGATGTTCCGCAAGCGTTTGATTTTACTTATCATTCGCGTTCAAAATATCTAGAAGACGAATTTGTGATTTCTCCAATCCAGGCTGCAATTGATTATGATGGATTTGTTCAATTGAGGGTTGATGGCAAAATTAGCGAGTTCCCCATTTCTTATGTGAATCCCGGCGAAGAAAAGAAGCTAGATGAATCGAAAATAAAGAATGTGAAATCGCTTTTGGGAAAAACCGAAACTACGACTGTCAATAATTTGTGGGGAACTGGGAGCTTGTTTACGAGAAGCAATTTTTTCAAAGGGAAATGGCAGGAAATGCGCATTTTGACGCCTCTTTTAAGTGATTTCCAAGGAATGCATGTTTCAGGTTACGCTTGTTCTGATTGGCAACCGTTGCGCGAAGTTACGGAACCCCAATGCAAAGGGCAAACGGCGAAACCCAAAGTCGTAAAATCAAAAACGCCGGAACAATTGCCTGCGGATAGCCTTATGAAACGCATTGAAGGCGATATTGATGCTATACTTGATTGTGCTGAAGAGGAATTTTAAGCAATGAAAAATTTACTTCTTTTTTTATTTTGTGCTTGCTCGCTTTCGACCGCATGCGAAGACGGCCTTTGGCTGAGTGCTGTTGATTTGAATAAAGATTCGACGATGGCAAAGCTTTTTGCTGCAATTGACGATTCTCTGTACGAGAAAATGAAAAAGACGGAATGGAATGAACTTAACGGATGCATGTGTGAACCGGGCGGAATTTTTGTGCAATCTAGGCATACGGATTTAATGGAGCGGGGCTGGCATTTTAATTATTGTTCAACCCCTGATTCTGTTGTGCGCTATGAGGATGAGACATATAATTCAAAGGATCTGATTGTTCAAACGAATTCAGTTCTGTTTGATCAAATCCAATCGTTGAAAAAACTCGTTAAAGAAAAAGGTTGCAAGCCAGATTCCGTCTATGAATTTTCAGAGAGTGAACTGACGGCCGAAAATGCCCAAAAGGGAATTTATGTTTCAAAACTTCCAATTCCCCGCGAAGATATTCGCGTTCCGAAAAAGGTTCGTCTCCTTAAAGTTTATTTCCCCGATGGAAAGCTGTTCCGCGAAATCCAGTTTTCACAAGGAGTCAGAAACGGCTATGACAAGCGCTATTTCCCGACGGGGAAAAAGTATATCGTTAATCAATACAAGAACGGCTTGATGGACGGGAATCAGATTCAGTATTGTCCTTCTGGCAAAAAGGATTTTGAAGTTAAATTTAAAAGCGGAAAACATGTCGGGATTATGAAAAACGATTCGGAAAAAGATGGCTCTGTTTCCTCAAAAGAAATTGACGAGTTGACTGAATTTGGATGGTAATCACGCTTACTCCGTTCGTCCTTCCCGTGACGCCTTCTTTTGCTGGTACATCTGCTTATCGGCGGCGGCAATGACTTCGTCTTCGGTTTGTATGCCCGTTGTGCGGACTGCAAAGCCGTAGGCCGCGCTTTCCGTAATTCCCTGAACCTGAGTTTGCCTAGACTCCTCAACGAAACGGTTCAAGAAAGCTTCGCATTTGGTGCGGTTGAACTTGGGGATAATCACCAAAAATTCATCCCCTCCGGTGCGGATGGCTTCGGCGTTTTCGGGGAGAATCTTCTTTAGAATCTCGGCAAAGTTTCGTATGTATTCATCACCCTTGCTGTGTCCGTAGTTGTCGTTAATTTCCTTGAGGTGGTTTAGGTCAAACATCACGTAACTGCATGGGAGCTTGCGCTTCACATCGTCGGGGTGCATCACAAGGTAGTTTCTGTTGAAAAGTCCCGTCATGGCGTCGTTGAAACTCAGCTTTTCGAACATTTTATGCGATGTGTTTTCGCTGACCTGAACACCGACAAAAAGGCAGACAATTACGAAGACCACGCTGACGATATCCACGCGGATCCCTTCGACAAACGGAGCTGCCGAGCCTGCAATAAAGGGCAGAATAAAGTAGATGATAAAGAAGGTAAAAGTCCGTAGTCCAAACTGCTTGCGGTAATAAATGATGATTCCCGTCATGAGAATGCCCCAAACGCCTGTGGCAAGCCAAGAAACGATTGTCTCGTTTGAAGTCCAGTCGCGGGTAATGTCGCCTGTAGAGATGTCTACGCCGACGTTCAGCAAAAAGTCAAGGACGCAAAGCGCATAAATGGTATAGCGCATGATTTTACGTAGTTCGCATTTCCTGTTTTCGAGGAATGCAAATACGTACTGCGAAAAGTAGTAGATGCATAGGGCGCTTGAAACAAAGCTGACTAAATCGACAATGGTATAAACTGGGGTCGAAAGTTCACCGTCGCAAAAGTGGATGATGGTGTACGTGATAATCACGCCGTGGTAGGCGATTATCATGCCTGTAAAGTTGTACTGAAGCCTGTCGTTACGCCAATGCCCGACCCAGAGGAGAACCAAAATGAGGAACAATATGGAAAGGCTGAACAAGTCTATACAGATGTTTACCGCCTGGATAATATCGTTCATGGCTCCCTCCATTAAAAAATGTGTAATAAATCGCTAGTATAAATATAATCTATGAATATGGGATGTTTTAAACAGAAGTCGAAATAATTGAAAAACGTGATTAAATTCAGCCTTCATTTAAACTATTGGAGGCTTTATGCGTTTTTTGGACTGTGCGCTAGACTATTTAAAGAAGGATGCCGATGAACTCGCGCCTTTGACGGTACGCACGTATTATTGGAATTTAAAGAAAATAGCGCTTTTTGAGCCGGGGCTCGAATGCAAAGATGTGACTTCCGAGACGGTGCGGAATTACAAGCGCTACTTGGAAACGCTCCACAATAAAGAAGCGACTGTGGTCAAGGCGCTTTCGGTGTTCCGTATTTTTTGCAACAAGATGAAGGCTGATGGAGTGATTCTGGGTGACCCATTTGAAAATGTGAAAGTGGGGCGGGCTTACTCGCGTCGTGGATTTTTGACGTTGCGTGAACTGAAACAACTTTATTTGAATTACATGGATTCGCGTTATGCTTTGACGCGGGCAGAAGATGACGTGATGCGCGTGTTCCTGTTCAGCTGTTTTACGGGGCTCCGTTACGGGGACTTGCGTACGCTTGATGCCTCGGAAATTTTCGACTGGAAAATCCGTAAGCAAATGCATAAGACGGGCGAGGCTGTGTACATCCCGATTCCTGTGCAGGCGCGGCTGTTGCTCCCGAACCCGCTAACTTCTGGGTGTGTGTTCCATGTGGTGGACAATTCGACATTCAATCGCACGCTCCGCAAAGCCGCTAAAAAGCTTGGGCATTACAAGCATATCCATTGCCACTTGGCTCGACATACCTTTGCTACAACTTGCATCACGATTGGAATCCCGCTCCCGGCAACGAGCAAGCTCCTTGGCCATCGCAACCTAGACACAACGCTTATTTATGCAAAATATGTCGATACGTTTTTGGACAAAGAAATGAAAAAGTTTGACCGACTGAAATAACATGTCTTCGGCTTTGTGGTCATAAAAATTGTACAAAAAAAACGGCCTGCAAAACTGTGGGCCGCTCCTGAAATTTAGAGATGCATCTAGGCCAGGTCTGCGTTTTGATTTTCTACATCGCGCTGGGCAATGAGTTCTTCAGCCTTGTGGTTTACTTCATTGTTGTAAAGCAATGTGTGCAATTCGCGTTCGTTGTTCATTGCTGCCTTTATGAGTTTTAAATTGCAGATGATGAAGATGATCCATGAAATGGCCCCAAGAAGCAAATAGGTCACTTCATTGTTGTTGTAGAAACTCACGAAATTACAGATGGGCATGATGATGTTGATGGCGAGGTATCCATTCAGCATTTTGCTTGGGATGGGCTTTGCGTTGCCGCTTAGAATCGTTAACGT
Organism: Fibrobacter sp. UWB3; assembly: GCF_002210405.1. Taxonomy (NCBI): domain Bacteria; kingdom Pseudomonadati; phylum Fibrobacterota; class Fibrobacteria; order Fibrobacterales; family Fibrobacteraceae; genus Fibrobacter; species Fibrobacter sp. UWB3. The sequence goes on along the minus strand of NZ_MWQJ01000008.1, from coordinate 75,887 downwards.
CTTGTTTTGACTTTTAAGCAAGTCTTTGAATATAAAATAATTCACAACAGGAATGAAATAGCATAAAATGGCTCCCCATGGCGCAAAGAAGGTCTCTGTGAACGAGCCCTGTGTTTTTTGAGCGTGGTAAATCCATACCCAGTTTTTCCAAGTGTACACGCACGTGGGTATTGCTATAAAGAGCAAAAAACCGATCAGGATAAAACCTGCCAGAAAGAATTCATTGGACAGGGGAATGTTGATTTTTTGGCCTTCAATCCCGGCATTGATGGGTTCAAAAGTTTTTATTTCTACAAGGAGTAAAAGGATGTTCAAGACAATCGTAAATTTTGTCCACGATATGACGCTCTTTCCACGATAGAGGTTGTCTAGCAGAGATTTTTCAAGTTTGGGGTCTACAAGTTTTTCAGGAGAATCCTTGTAAGAGTCGCAATAGAGTTCTGTCGGCGTGGGTTCGCAATCTTTAGGCGCATCGCACCACAGACATTTCGGCATATCGTCTTCGTATTCTCTTCCGCATTTTTTGCAAATCATAATAACCTCTTGTGAACTAATTCGAATTATAAAATACAAAATAAAAATGCCCGCACGTGGCGGACATCTTGTAATTGTACTAAGGAAGGGAGTCTAGAGGGAAACCTCGGGGTTCCCTCTACTGCTTATTAGTCGGAGCCTGTCTTGCGACCGGGGCGAGTTCACCATGCTTCCTAAACAGGTGCTTCACGAGCGTGCCAAATCCACGGAGAACGCGGTAACGTTCACGCGGGTTCTTGATGGCCATGATGCCCTGACGAATGATGTAGCTCGGACGCAGGTAGAATTCACGGCGGGCCTTGTCGCAGAAGTCCACGAGAGCCTGGCTTGTGAGTTCGCCGCGCTGGATCGTGGTGCGGTGGAATCCGTCCTTGTCGAGCCACTGGCTGTAATCCTTCGACTTCAAAGCGCCACTGGCGAGAGCTTCCTTGTAAGCTTCGGTGCCTGGGTATGCCATGATGGGGTAGAACTGGGCTGTGTTCGGGTTCAGCTTCTTGGCGTAGTCGAGCGTCATGCGGAGCGTTTCCGGCGTGTCGCCCGGGTTACCGACCATGAAGCAACCGTGAACGAGGAGTCCTGCCTTGCGGGCATTCTTCGTAAATTCAATAGCCTTATCGGTGTTCTTCACGCCCTTGTGGATCTTTTCGAGAACCTCGGGGGAGGCGCTTTCGAAGCCCACGCACATTTCGCGGCCACCGGCCTTCTTCATGAGCTTGAGCAAATCGAGCGGCACATCAGCACGGGCGTTGCAGCTCCACGTAATCTTGAGACCACGTTCGAGAATCAAATTGCAAATCTGGCGCACGTGTTCGTGGCTTGCCGTAAACGTATCGTCTTCAAAGAAAACTTCGCCTAAGTCTTCGAAGTTTTCCTTGATGTACTGAAGTTCGTCGACAACATCCTTCGGATCGCGGCGACGGAACTTGTGACCGTTGAGCGTCTGCGGAATCACGCAGTAGCTGCAGTGGTTCGGGCAACCGCGGCCAGACAAAATCACGATGAGCGGGTTCAGGTTTGCACCGTAGAAGTACTTCTTGTAGCAGCTGTAAAGGTGCTTGCGGTAGACTTTGGAAACCCACGGGATTTCGTTCAGGTTTTCGATCTTCGGGCCTTCGGGCTGGAAGTCCACCTTGCCTTCGGCGGTGCGGTAGGCAAGACCTGCAAACTGACCAACGGGAGCGCCATCGCCACGGAGGGCGCGGACGAGGTTCCTACAGGTGTAGTCGGCTTCGCCAATCACCACGTAGTCCAAAGACGGTTCCATTTCCATGGATTCGAGTGGCTCGGCGGTCGCGTGCGTACCCATGATGGCCACCTTCACATTCGGCATTTCCTGCTTGATGGCGTGGACAACCTTGAGGTCATTCAAAATACTCGGGGTGCTAGTGCTGCAAATAACGAGTTCCGGGCCGAACTTCTTGATGCCTTCGAGCGTCTGCGCGAGGTCAAGTTCCATGGCGGGGCTGTCAATCAGCTGGATTTCATTACCGTCGGCTTCGCAAACGCCGGCAGCATAGCTCAAAAACATGGGCCAGTAAAGCGTACTGGACTTCGTAACACACGGGGACCTAGATTCCCGACTGAACATCGGGTGGAAGGGGGGATTTAAAAAAGTAACGTTCATGACGCTCACAAAATACATAATCTAAATGGATAATGCTACATTATAATGCGATGGAAAAGCGTTTTTTTACAATTTTGGCGTGTATAGTGATTGGGGGCACGGTAATATCGGCCTCTGCGGCGCCAAAGCCTGCCAATATGGCGCTAGATACGGTCCGCACGACGTATGAGAATGGTCAATTGGCCCGAATTTACACGGTCAAAAAGGGTACTGATGTTCGCGAAGGGATGGCTCTTTCGTTCCATCCGAACGGAAAATTAGCCGTTGAAGCCCCGTATAGGGATGGCAAGTTAGATGGGGTTTTACGTTCCTATGATGAGAACGGAACGCTACACGAGACCGTCGGCTACCTAGATGGTGAAGAAGAAGGCTTTAGCATTGTCTATTACGAAAACGGCAAAAAGAAAAGCCGCGAGACGTATCGTCGCGGCGAGCTAAATGGCATGATGGAATCTTGGGATGAAAACGGTAAGCTCCGTCGCCAAATTCCCTATGTCAATGGCCAAATTCATGGCGTCGTGAAGTTCTATGACGAAAAGGGCAATATTCACGAAGACGTTCGTTTCGAACGAGGGCTTCGCCATGGACCGTACCACCGCTACACCTTTGGCAAGGTCACTCTAGAAGCGGAATTCCAGAATAACCGCTGCGTCAAAAATTGCAATTTCTAGTCTATTGCTTTTTCTTTGGCTTCATGGCATTCCAGACCATGTAACCGATGAAGAGTACACCGAAGCCAAGCAATGCGATGGCGAGTTCGGAGTTGTACTTCTCGATAATGTCCTTTTGTCCGTGGGCAAAGTAACCAAGCAGTGCGAGGACGCAGTTCCAGATGGCGGCGCCGAGGAACGTGTAGAGCGTGAACGGAGCAAGCTTCATCTTTGCAAGACCCGCCGGGATGGAAATCAGCTGGCGGATGACCGTGATGAGGCGGCCGACAAATGTCGAAATGGCGCCATGTTCACGGAAGTAGTTTTCGGCCTTTTCAACCTTTTCAACGTCAAGCAGCAAGAAGTGTCCGAGACGGCTATCGGCGAACTTGTAGATAATCGGGCGACCGAGAATCTTCGCAAGATAGTAGTTGATGTATGCGCCGATGAGTGCGCCAAGCGTTGCAAAGAACACGATGAGTGCGATGTTGAGACCCGAACCCGGCTGTAAAGCCTTGTAAGCGGCGGGCGGTACGACAAGTTCAGACGGGAACGGAATAAACGAGCTTTCAATCGCCATCAAAAGCGTAATTGTTCCGTAGTTCAGGTTGTCATTGTACCAATCGATAATTTGATTGTAAATGCCTGTCGATTTTGCAGTATCGGCAGTGGTGCTTGTGACAGCACTTGCAGCGTCTACAGAAACGATATCGGCCGCGAATGTAAATGCAGTAAAGAGGAGAGCTAAAGCTATAGTTGTTTTAAAGGCTGTATTTTTCATTGGGGCAAATTTAGAAATTTAAAAATAGAAGTAAAGTCCGACGCCGAGGAGGGCGGCGCCTGTACCTAACAAAATGCTACCCGCGATGGCCTTGTTGTCGCCCTGGTCTACAAGCTTCTTGTTCTTTTTGACTTTGTCCTGATAATTCTTGCCTTTTGCAGATCCTGGAATTTTAAGGTCTGACTTGATGTCTTCGGCATCGCTGTAGTCCAAATGAGCAAAGTACATGAGCAAAGACCCGATGAGGATTGTTCCTGCGGCACCGCCAATCATGGCTTCGCCAATCGTTTGCATCTTTTTGTCGTGCAGCCACTTGTTCTGTTTCTCGATTTCATCGAAGTCCGTTAATTTTTCAAGGTCAACGCTCAAGTCGATTTGCGAGACGGGGGCCACATAGAAATTGATGAGCGTATCTCGATAACCCGCTTTGCGGATCAAGAGGCTGTCGGTGCCCATGTTGTACACTGGAATTTTTTCTGGAGTCTTGGCGATGGCTTTGGAGCGCTTTGTAATTGGAGCGCCAGCCTTATAGACGCTTGCACCTTCTGGGAATGTCAGTATCCTGATTTCAGGTGTGACGCGCTTGAGCTTGAGCGAAACGTGGACCGTGTCACCCGGGAGCGGTGTGATATTTGTGCTTGCGCCCCAAAGGTGCCTATCGACGTTCCAGTAAGCATGGACGGTAAACTTTGTAGTGTCCGACGTGACGAATGTGCAGGGCGATTTGCATATGGCGTCTTTTTCAGAGCGAGAAATCGTAGCGCCATCGGGGTCTGTTTCGATGTGAATGTAAGTCCTGTTTTTCTTGGTCTTGATGGTTTCCTTGCCTTGGGCGTCTAGCAACTGGTTCTTTAATTTGTTGTTCGTAATGGCGTCGCCAAAAGCAGATGCTCTTGAAACGTTTACGCTAGACCTATGCAACATCGGGAGAGAATCTTCATAGAAGGCGTGGGTGAGGTTTAACGTCAGACTGTCCGTCTTGATATTCTGGACAATTTCACCAAAGTAAATAGATCTAAAACCATGCGCGGCCAGTTCGTTTTGAATGCAGATATTGTCGTCGCAGTTGCTGATGTCGCTTTTGCGAATTACTTGCGTCTTTTCGCCGGCTTCCATGAGCAATCGCGCGGTAAGGCCTGTAAACTGGTCGGCGATAGATGGCTCGATACCTTCTGCAGTGTATGCAACAAGTACTGTTTTGATGGGTTGCGGTGTCGGCTTTTCTATTTCTTCTGTTTTTGGGGCTGCTTCTAAGGAATCTTGAGCCTGTGATTCAATCGGCGCTTGGGCTTCTGAACTGGACGATGGAATCGCGGCTTGCTTTGTATCAACTTTTGCACTCGAAGAACTTGCGACGGTGTCCGTTGCCTGTGGCTTGGACGTTTCGTTCAGCAAATCGTTTCCTTTTTCGTCTACGATTTTCTTGAATTGCTTCTTCGCAATTTTGACAACAGTAAACTTGTTCTGAATGTAACCGCCAAGGCTTACAGTATCGTTTTCGATGCCTAGGAATTTAGCTCGCTGATGCGTGCCAGACATAAGTTCTACATCGACAAACACTCCTTCGGGTTCTGCGAAGGCGGCTGTTAGGGCGAATACGAGGAGTAAGAAAATCTTTTTCATATTTTACCTAGAATGAAAGGACGAAGCCTGCGGTAAGGAATGCTAGACCTGTTGCGAAAAATACTTTCGAAACCGTTTTGGAAGTCTCGGCTCTGTTTTTGTGATTCTTGAAATCTTCCATGTGGCGCTCGTATTTTTCGGTTCTGAAATGCGTTTTTTCCATTGCCTTTTTGTGGTCTTCCGCTTTACTGATGTTGTAAAGCGAGACTATTGCAGAAATCCCGCTAATGGTAAAGGGTGCAATAGATGCCCACTTAAGATACCCGCCAAAAATGCGCCTGTTTCTGTGCTTTAGCAAATCTTGGTTGTGTACAAGAATGTCATCATCATAAGTTTGGCGGAGTGCCACGATGATGAACGACGTATCGTTTGCGGCAAGCGCAATGTTTATTGTCGTATCTGCATAATCGGGGTGGAAAAATGAAACGATTACGCTGTCCTTGCCTTCGGGAACCGGTATAAATGCAGGAGATGTGTAATCGGGCTTGCTTGCAAAATCAGGAAGAACTTTGCCTACATACAGGTCAACGGTTGATGGGTTCGTTGAAACTTGTAAATAGCGCGTTTTCTGTGCAAAAACGTTGCCGCAAAGTGCAAATAATAAAACGATTATGGCAAGGGAGGTCTTCTGGATCATTCGTTGTCCTCCATTCTTGCATAAGGCCCAGATATTGATGTCCCGGTTTTGTTGACTTTGATTTTCCAGTAAACTTCGGGGACTTTGTTGCGGGCGTAATCTTCGGCGCTTATGATGAGATTGCACTCTTTTTGGCATGTGTTTTCGAAAGAGAGGATGTTGTCCTCGAATTTTGTTTCAAGCGTGTCGCCGTTCATGACGGCTTGGACTTTCGAGGCGTTGATTCCTGAACCGTTGTCGAGTATGTAAAAACGTATAGCTGAAATGGTATGTAATTCAGTTTCGACAGGAATCATGTTGGGCTTGGTTCTGTCGCGCAAGAACAATGTGTCTGTGATGGTCTTTGTACTTGGAGCAAGATCAACGATGATGGAATCACAACCGTATTCCTTGCGAATGTCATCGCATACGAGGACTTTCAGGTTTGATTGCGGGGGGAGCGTTTCCTGGATGATTGAGTTTGATGTCGACATGGCCGAAAGCGTGTCGCCTGCAGACGAAATGAATATTCCCGTCAGCTGGAATTTTTCAGGGAATTGGCTGTATAGGCACGAAACAGGAATTTGGATGATGGCATCGCCTTCGTTATGCAACTTTGTCGAAAAACTGAAAATGTCGCTGAATGCCTGGTCGTTATATCCTTCTTTGCTTTCGGTTGTCGCCTTTATGCCCCAGTATATCGTGGTATTGTTTGTACTCTTGCTTGAAGAATCGATCACATTGTTTTTATAAAGATCAAGCTTGCCTGTCAGATTGATGCTTTGGAAACAATCTGCTTTGCCGAGAGGTGAATTCCAGACGGAGTTGATGTCGTAACCTGCATAGAGAATGCATGATGCAGTTTCCCAGGAATCTACGCCATAAACGCTCCAGGCGAGTTCAAGGCCATCTTCATTATCGCCGTCGACTTGATTGTAATTGTTCGCTGGAGAAAGCAGTGTAACTTTGGCTGGTGTATTGACGTAAATTTTGGCGTGCGAAATCAACGTGTCGCCTAGATGGTCGACCGTTTCAAACGTTACGTTATGTATGCCTGCGTTGCTAAAACTGTAGTAGACCGACGATCCATGATTTTCTTCATTATCGATGGTCCATTTGTGCGTGTTGTAGTAAGGCATCGCCTTTTCAGTCGATACATATTTGCCGTCGATAGAATAAACGCCACAGATGCGAATTTTTTCGTTGACGTTGACGTAGAATTCATCCGAAGTATAGCTGCGGTTATAAGGTTCTCCGGTGTATCCTTCGGGAACGATGAATATGGACTGCGTGATTGTGGAAATGTCCGAAGAGCTTATTTCGGAATCAGAACATGCTGCCATCCAGAATGCTGCCGGAATGACTAACGAAAGCGAGAAAAATTTACGATTCATTAGTTTTCCTCCTTTTTCGTTGCAGCATCCTTAACGTACAGTTTCCAAGCCTTGCTTTGTCTTATGCCGTTCTGGTAGATGACGGTAGACTCTATCGTTTGTTCTTCATCAAATAAGCTTGCTTCAAGTTCTGCGGAAAAATGCCCTGTGTTATTTGTGCTCGGGACAGAAATGATGGTCTCGTTTTTGGTGAGGTTGAACAATTTTAGGGAATCGACTTTAAAACCATACGGATTCCTATCGTAGATGAACATGGTGATAATCCCATCTTTATCAATGGTGGTATCGTCATTTGCCTGGAACCAGAGCGTACTTGGCCTAATGTAGAAGTATTTTGCGGTTCCGTTGTTGCTACCGTCAACTGCCGAAACGGAGAGAATGCGGTATGCCCAGCTCTTGTCCGTTTCTTTAAGGACGACCGTTAAGATGCTGTCGTTGTAGAAATGGTTTGCGACGAGTTCATCTTCGAGGCGGACTATAATGTTTTGGTTTGAGATGGCCTTGCTACCGTCTTTGACGACAAATCGGAGCGTGTCTTCAAAAACAATCGTGTCGAGCTTGCTGATGGAATAAATGGTAGGTGGAATGGAATCGATTAATGTTAGTCTTTTTGTTGTTGTAACGAATCCGTCGTTTATTTTTACGTCTTGCTGGATTGTGCCGAAGTCGGGGTAATCTGTTTTGATTGTCAAATTGTAATTCCCGGAAGGTATGGCTCCAAGGGAAATTTCGTTGTTTGATCTAGACAGATTGAATTTGTAGCTGAACTGCTTGTCCGTCTTGTTTTTTAGCGTTAAACGGATTGGAATAGAGGTGGCTTGGCCAATGTCAATGGTTGCCTGTAGTGAGCCTTCTCCTGGAATTCCTTTTGTGTAAAAGAAACTTTCGATGGATTCTGCGGATGCAAAGTTATATTCGTTAAAGGCTTGAACGGTCCAGTTATATTTTGTAAAAGGATTTAATTTGTTGTGAAGTGTGAAATGGGGCTCGCTTAAGATGGTGTCGATTGTTGAAAAATTTGTTTCGGTATTTGCAAATTTTTGCTCGCTCAATGTAAAGTGGTAGTGGTGCTTGAGGTCAATGCCTTCTGTTTTTGCACTCCATGTAAAGTAAACCGTTTCGTTTGGGTCTATGGCTTGCGTCCCCTCTGCCGGGATGAAGGCGCTATCGTTTAATGTCGGGTGCCCTGCTACCCAGACGTCCACGGAATCGTAGTGCATGTCGCCAAAATGGTCTTTTAAGACAAATGTGAATTTATGATGGCCTGGCTCTTCGATTTGCTTTTTGAAGTTGTAATCGGAGGAACAATATTTGCCATCCATAAGCCATTGGTAGTTCTGGAGCTTTATGACTTTGCTAGGTGTAATTCTCGTTAAGAAGTAGACGGTGTCGGTAATGAGAAACGTGTCTGCCTTAGTTAAAGGAGTTGTCTCGATAATCGATCTCGAAACGGATGCTTCGACCTTTATCTCTGATGTATCCGCTTCGTTAAAAATGTAATCGTCTGTGTTGAAGCAGGACTGGAGCAGGTAGGCAATTGCTGCAACGGCGAATGATTTTATGAATTTCATTTTGCCTCCAGCGTGTCGACGACGTAAAATTTTTTGTAGGCTAGCGTATCCGAATCGTTATAGAGATCTCTGACGATTATGCGGAATATGTGCTCGCCTGGTTTGAAGCCGGATTGCTTGACTTGCTGGAGCGTTCCGACTTCGTATGGCTTTCCATCAATTTCAAGAGTATGGAAAAGTGTATCGCCGTTGGAATAGTCCATGTCGAAGCTATACCATTCAAAAAGAAATGCCGATTCTTTTGTGCCGTAGAGTGTGTCGCCGTCAGCAGGGATGGTTGAATCCGAAAGAACCGGAGCTGTGTTGATGATAATCGTGAAATCAAACACGAGTTTGTTGTCGTCGCCGTCGGTTACGATAAGTTTGTTTGGGATGTTCTTGTCTGAGCGGGTGGGGTAAAATGAATATTGCTGGCCTCGTTTGAGGAGTTCTTTTTGACCATCGGTTTCATAAAACCATTCGTAGGTCATTTCATCTTCAATTTTTTTTGGCGTGATGGATGCTGTAATCGTTGCCGTATCTGATGGGTTCACCTTGAGCGTTGTCGAGTAGTCGTTATGGCTTTGCTTGACCATGACGATGATGGATTCTACAGGGCGTATGTCTTTGGGATAGTCCGGTGCATCAAGACACCCGACAAGAAATAGGCCTAAAAAGGTGAAGACTATAAAAAACGGTAAAATGGAACGATTGAACAAATTCATTTGGTATAAATCTAACTATATTCGTGAACATGAGTGCGCAAAATTTTGAATATAAAAACGCAATGGAGCGTTTAGAGGAAATTCTCTCGAAAATCGACAATTCCGAGATGGAAATTGATGAACTTGCTGTAGAGGTTCAAGAGGCTACGCAGCTTTTGCGCAAATGCCGCCAGATTTTGATTGCGACTGAAAAGAACGTTCAGGACGCCCTTGCTGAATTGGATGGTTGATGAATACCGAAAATTTTGATAAAACGGTGCCTGCCATCGAGGTAAACGGGCTTACGGTCAAGTTCCCGATTCGCGGGGGCGTTTTTAGCAAGGTCAAGGATTATTTCACTGCCGTAGATAACGTTTCGTTCACGCTCCCGCAAGGCAAGATTCTTTCGATTGTGGGGGAGTCTGGCTGCGGAAAGTCGACTCTCGTGAAGTCTTTAGTTGGGCTTGTGCCGGTTTCTAGCGGTAAGGTTAATTTGTTTGGACTACCGGTGAACGGCGGCAAGGCCGGAACCGGAAAAGATTTTGTACGCGTCTCGGACCTGGTGCAGATGATTTTCCAGGATCCGTTCAGCAGCTTGAACCCGCGACAGACGGTGACGGAAATCTTGACGGCGCCTGTGATTGCTCGTGGCGTTCCGTATGACGAGGCTTGCGCCCGTGCGGTAGAGCTTTTGAAACGTGTTTCGCTCCCGGCAGGGGCAATGGACAAGTTCCCGCATGAATTCTCGGGCGGTCAGCGCCAGCGCTTGTGCATTGCGCGCAGCTTGATGGTGCGCCCAAAGGTATTGCTCTGTGACGAAGTGACGAGTGCATTGGACGTGTCCGTGCAGGCGCAAATTTTGCATTTGCTCGACGATTTGCGTAATGAACTCGGGCTCAGCATCCTCTTTATCAGCCACGATATGCAGGTGGTCCGTGCTTTGAGCGACGAAGTTCTGGTCATGTACTTTGGGCATGCCGTAGAGCACGGCCCCGCCGATATCGTCCTCACGAATCCGCAAAACGATTACACGAAAAAATTGCTCGCAAGCGTCCCGACTATTAGACGGGAATAATCTGTTGTGCTAAAATGGACGTGTACTAGGTCAATTTTTGCAAAAATGTGCTACTAAAATTCAGAATTGTTGCTTTTTATAGCATGATTTTTAAATAAACTAATCTGATTTGAGCGAAAATTCGGTTTTGCCGAGGTGTGATATGCTACAAAAAGCAGTAAACGACTTGTTTAGTAGCATAAAATCTTGAAATTTTAACAAATTTGATGTAGATAAAGTAAAAATTGTGCTACTAAAGCCATAAAAATTGAAATTTAGTAGTATAAAATTGCAAAAAAAGCGGGCTCAAAGCCCGCGATTTATTATTTCACTTTCGAGATGTTCTCGAGTGCGTCTTGCATATATTTGGCGTAGAGCTTCGAGAGCGCTTCGGCTGCAGAATGTGCATCGCGCTTGCTCATGCTCTGGCGTTCGTCGTAACGCTTTTCCCACAGCGGAGCATCTTCACCGACCTTGCGGAACGTGAGCTGCACGGCGAGGTGAGCTTCTTGCGAGCTGCCTTCGTCGATTTCTTCAATCGCATCGACATTGCCAAGCAATTCAAAGTCTGGCTTGCCCATCGGCTTCAAGTCCACGGACTTGAACATGTTGCTCTTGATCAGGTATTCGCCTGCAACCTGCGTGAGCATCTGTTCCGGGCGAGTTGCCCAAAGGTCCAGATCGTAGAACATGAAGTCGTACGGAGATTCGCGATAGACAATGTTCGTGCGCTGGTAGGCCGGGTCAATCGTAAATTTCTTGACGTGTACGCGGGTATCGCTAGTAGCGCCTGCGACGGAGATGGATTCTGCCGAAACGGTGTAATAGCGGGAAGGTTCGGTCGAACCGCCGAGGCAACCCGTAAGCGTGAATGCGGAAAGGAGGGCGGCGACTGCCAACAAACGATTTGCTTTAAACATCTTGGTTTCTCCTTTTTAGCGACCGTTCTTGCCTTCGGAACGGATAAGTACAGACGGGTTGTTCTTGATTTTCTGTGAAAATTCTTCGAGGTTTTCAAGAATCGTGTTGAGTTCATCCATGGCATTTCCGACCTGGTCTTCGTTCTTGTAAACGATTGCATCCACGCGCTGGGCGAGCTTGTTCATCGATTCGGCGGTCTGCATCAAGTTCTCGTTCAAACCCTTGGTGTCGATCGCTTCGAGCTTTTCCTTGAGCACTGTAAGATTTTGTTCGGTCTTGGCGGCGAGCTTTGCTTCTTCGATTTCTGCAAGAATCTTCTGCAGCGAAGCGGCGGATTTGCTCATGTTGTTGAGCGGCTTTCCGAGATTGGCCGTTATGTAGCTCAAGTTTGCGGTCGTCTTTTCGAGATTCTGGAGTGTGCGAGAAATGCTTTCGGCGTTTTCTGGATTCAGCACACGGACCAGCCCGTCTACAATCGGATTGACTTTGCCAAAGAGGTCGCCCATTTGGCCTGTAATCTGGTCGAACATTGAGGCTGCAGCCGGGACGAGGCCGCCTTCAGGAACGTTCGGTTCATTGAAACTTCCGCCAGAGAGGATCACCTGCTTTTCGCCGGTGAGGTTCATGCCTGCGGTAAGTCCTGCACGAGTGCCAATCTTGATTGGTGTTCCTTGCGTTACCTTGAACGCAACGACGACCTGGTTCAAGTCCTGTTCGTTGATTGTGATGCTTGTGACGCTACCGACGGAGATACCGTTCAACTTCACCTTGGCATCGACAAAAAGTCCGTTCACGTCCGTGTCGAAAATGGTGTAGTAGTTGTCAAATTGCTCGCTCAGGTAACGCTTGAGCACGTAACCCAGGAACACGCAAATAAGTACTCCGCAAAAGAGCATAAATGCGCCAAGTTTTATTCTTTCGGATCGGGTGGTTTCCATTATTTCTCCAACTCAATCAATAAAGTCAAAGTGGTAAAAGTCTTCGTCATTGTATTCTTTGGGGCATTGCCTATTGAAGAAATGCCTGAGGATGGGATCGTCAGATTCCATGCCTTCTTTCAAAGTCGCATCTTTCAGGACGTAGCCGTCCTTGAGGTACACAAAGCGGTCGCAGACAATCTTGATGCTCTCGAGTTCGTGGCTCACAATCACCATCGAAACGCCGAGCGTGTCGCGCAGTTCGAGGAGCAGTTCGTCGAGCGAACGGGCAGTCACCGGGTCAAGGCCTGTGGATGGTTCATCGCAGAACAGAAGTTCCGGCTTGAGCGCAATCGCGCGGGCAAGTGCTGCACGCTTTTTCATACCGCCAGAAATCTCGCCGGGGAACTTGTGGAACGCGTGGAGCAGGTGCACCTTCTCGAGGCGGTCTGCGACAATCGCTTCCATCTGGCTCTTGGGCATGTAGGGCATGCTACGCTTGAGCGGGAGCATCGCGTTTTCGGCGACGGTCAAGTCCGCAAGCAGAGCGCCACTCTGGAAGAGCACGCCGGTGCGCATACGCGTTTCGCTGTCGAGACCTTCTTGCGGGCCGAACGACTTTCCGAAGTACGTAATCGTACCCGCATCGGACTTGATGAACTTGAGCACGTTGTTTAAAAGCGTCGACTTACCGCAACCGGAACTGCCGAGCACCATGCGGATTTCGCCCTTACGCACACCAAACGAAATATCCTTGAGGATAGTCTCGTTGCCGTAGCTCGCTTTCAAATGGTCAACTTTTAGAATTTCGTCCATATTGACCTCTAGTAGAAAATGAAGGCGAAAAGGGTATCCGAAATCACGATCGTGCAAATAGCTGCAACGACGCTTGAAGTCGTCGCTTTACCGACCGCTTCTGCACCGCCGTGGGCGTTGAGGCCCTTGTTACAGGCGATGAGCGTTACAATCCAGCCAAATACAAGTGCCTTGATAGTGCTCTTGAGGAACGTCATCGGGTCGATGCCGTCGCGAAGCCCCATCATGTAGTTCGAGAAAGAAATATCGCAGAAGAAATACGCAATAAGGAACCCGGCGAAACTACCGACGATGGATGCGCTAAACGAGAGGATCGGCGTCGTGATGCTCAAGGCAATGAAACGCGGGACCACGAGGTACTGCACCGGCGGGATGGCCATGGACTTCAATGCCTTGACTTCTTCGCAGACGCTCATGTTTGCAATTTCTGCCGCCATGGCGCTACCGGAACGCCCTGCCAAAATAATCGTCGTGAGGAGCGGGCCGATTTCAGCAAAAATGAGGAACCCAAGCCCCGAAGCGAGGTAAGAGCCGCCACCGACCGCATTCAGCATCACCGAACTCTGGAGAGCCATCGTAAGGCAGATGAGGCCTACGAACAAGAAGCAAATGCCCATGGCTTCACTGCCCGACTTGAACATCTGCTTCGTGATACCGCCAAAGTGGATTTTACCCTTGTCGAACGGTCCGACGATGGTCCAGTAAATTGCCGTAAAGAGCAAAACGAGGACTTCGAAGACTTCCTTGAGCAGCGAAAATCCGGCACCACCCATCATTTCGAGGATGTTGTTGGTCTCGCGCTGCGGCTTCTCGGGCGGAACCATCTTGCGGAGGTTCTGCAAATGCTGCTTGATTTCGGGCGGAAAGTGCTCGAGGACGAGCTTGTTGCCCGTCTTTTCGGAAAGTTCCGCTAAAAGTGCAAAAAAGGCATCGGCACTATAGTCCATCGAGGCAAGGCTTGATCCGTCCAGATGAAGCTCCCCTTTGGTGAGGGCGCTCCTGCAACTCGAAAGCAGCTTTTTGCTGTTCGCGGCAGTGAGAGCACTAGGCAAAACTATCGATGTCGTTTCCATTGGGCGACAATTTAGAAAAAATATGCAATTTGAATATGGTAATAATGACAGACTATTAGATATACGTGATGAAATGCATAAATACGGTAATGTCGTTTACATGTTATTGCCTTGTCATGCCCAACTTGATTGGGCATTACCCTCTCGTGAGGGGCTCGTAAAAATTCTATTTTTGCAATTATGGTAGAATTCCGCAGAAACAATCACTCGAAACAAGACCGCTTTAATCGAGGTAATTCTCGTCCGAATCGCAATAATGACCGCCGTGACTCTAGCCGTGAGCCGCGCGGTGAATGCTTGATGCTCCGCATCGAAAAGATGGTGCAGGGGGGCGAGGGCATGGCGCGCTTGGAAGATGGTCGCGTGTGCTTTGTGGCGGGAGCGTTACCGGGTGAACTCTGCAAGGTGCGCCTCACGTTCCAGAAAAAGGACTTTACCAAGGGCCGCATTGTCGAAGTCCTGGAAGCAAGCCCCGATCGAGTAAAACCGCTTTGCCCGTTGTACGGCAAGTGCGGTGGTTGCAGCTTGCAGCATCTGGCTTCCGAAAAGCAAGCGGAATATCTTGAAAAAGTCGAACGTGAAAATTTTAAGCGCCTCGCTCATGCGGAACTGCCCGAAGATTTTGTCATTCACACAGGGAATGCCTGGGGTTACAGGAATCGTGCCCGAGTCGTGTTCCGCGGCAATTCCGGTTATGGTGCTGCAGATCGCGATGGTGCTGCAAAACGAGCTGCCTTTGGTTTCCGTGGTGAAGAAAGCAATAACATCGTCCCGTTTGAAAAATGCCCCGTGCTCACGGACGGCTTGAATGAATTCTTGCGTGGACCTGCCGCGACGCTTCTCGCGGATAATCGCAATCCGAGCGATCGCCGCGATGTCGATGTGAACATTTTCGATAACGGTGCTGGCGAAATCTCATTCTATTACCCAGGAATGCACAAGTCCGAATTCGATGCTCATGCCGTGAGCCATGTCGAAATTGCAGGCCGCAAAATCGAAGCGGACGCATCCGTATTTTTCCAGAGCAATTTGGGGCTTTTGCCAGAACTTGTCGAATCGGTCCGCAAGGCTGTAGATGAAGGCTTGGCAAGTGGCAAGTCCTCTGACGCTTGGCTGATTGACTTGTTCAGCGGAGTCGGTTTCTTTGCCTGTATTTTGCAGGACAAGTTCAAGAAGATTACGACTGTCGAACGCGAAGAAGGTTGCTTTAAACACGCGAAAGTTAATTTGTCTGTTCCGGCGGCGTTTCCCGAAAATTCTGCGGCATCTCGAGACTGCGCGGCTTCTTGTGACTCTGAAAATCGCGCGGCGTCTTGTGCTGTAGAAAACGTCTCGGCTCCTGCCGAAGATTGGCTCGTCGAAAACGTCGTCGAAGTCCCCGCAACCCTCATCGTAGACCCGCCGAGAACGGGGCTCCCCAAAGAAGCTTTGACCGCCATCGTGAAAAGCTCTGTCAACCGCCTGATTTACGTTTCTTGCGACCCGGTGACGCTTGCTCGCGATTTCGCCAAGTTCTCCGAGGCCGGATTTGCCCTTTCTCATGCCGAAGGCTTTGCTTTTTACCCTCAAACGCCCCATCTTGAGATGATGTTTGTACTTGACAGATAGTTTTTTGCTATTTTGGAAAGTGCTGTTGGGCAAAAAAGAGAGGGATACAATGAACAGAAAACAGAAAGTCGTTATGCTTGCAACTTTAGCCTTGGGTGGGCTTTTTGCAGGTTGCTCAAAATCCGAACCCATTATCGCCTGTGGCCGTGAATGGAATCCGGCTGTGGGTTATGTTGCCGATACGGGTAGCGTTTTCAGAATGGCTGATGAACTCATCATCCAGTTGCGTTATGGAACGGGTTTCGACTTTAACACATTGAAATTTGCTTTCTACGAAGGCTCGCTCACGAATAAGGGCGAAAAACTTTGGGAACACGATTTCCGTGTGACGAACAAGATGGAAGCTTTTACTCTTGAAGCTCGCTCGCGTCGTGGTGGCTATGCAACCGCCCGCGAAATGACGAAGCTCAAGGCCCCGGGAACAGTCGTTGTCGAAGTCTCTTCTGAAAGGGGCTTAATCGCAGCAAAACAGCTGTCTATTGTCAATCAATAATTGGTTATCTTGATGAATAAAATAAAATTCTTGAGTGGAATGTTTGTCGCTGCAATGCTCACTGCTTGTGGCGAATCTGAAGTATCCGTTGACTATAAATTAAACGCTCCTGTCACGCTCGAAATGTACACCGAAAGCTTTTATGCGACGCTGGACTTGAAGGGCGAAGAAAAGATGGGGACGATTACAGCGACGTATGCCGATTTGAACTACTCTTCAAAAGGCGATACGACGTTTGTCAAGCGCAATTACGTGATTGACAAGTCTCGCGGATACCTCAAGAATTTTATGCCGACGGAACTCGCCTGGCGCATCAAGGAAGTGAACATCGCTGCCGTGGACCGCAATGTGACGAGCCTTACCGGCATTGATGATGGCTATGACACGCTGCTTGCCCATGTCCCGATGCCGAGCCGCTGGCGCGATCAGCTCTTGAATCCTGAATTCAAGCCGCACCTCAAGCGTTTGGAAAAGCACCGCTGGGAAATGGACCACTTGCTCAAGGGCGTCGTGCCGGTCAAGGGCAATGTGACTGAACTCCTCAAGCAGCAGGGGCGCCTGAACTTTGCGCTTATCAAGGTGGACTCCGTGGTGACGAAGGGCTTTACGAATCGCGACCACCGCAAGTGTTTGGACTACGTCGTCTACTTGCAAGAAACTGAAAGTTTCCCGTACTTCATTTGGGAACAGCACGTGGGTAGCAAGATTGTGCCGGACAAGTTTAAGGCTTACACAGCAGGCCTCAAGGGCGAATACCGCACCGAGTTCGAAGTCATGATTGAACCGGAAACGGGTCTCCCGTGCCAGGAACGTGAAGTCAAGGTCGGAACGCACACGATGATCCACCCCGAAACAAAGGATACTGTCACGTTCACGAGCCACATCTCGTACGAAAGACTTTACAACACCAAGCGTGACATCCCCGACGCCGCTGAATAAATTGCAATGTCATGCCTGCCACCGAGCAGGCATCTCCTTTCAATGTCATGGCTACATTCTAATTACCATTGACTAATAACTAAGTTCTGCTTATTATTTTTTGTACCTTTATTTTATGCGTTTGACAATCCCTCTCTTCCTTCTCCCTGTCGCTTTGAATTTCATTGGCTGCGCAACGCATGTCTCGTCGCAGCAGACCATGGCCGATGACCGTAATCTCGTTTACGAAGATACGTACAAAGCGTACCGTGAAGCCGAAGAAAAGTATTTGAATTTGCTGTTCAATATCGAACGCATGCCCGAAGAACAGGAACTCTGGGTGATGAAGCGCGAACGCATGATTGAACTCATGCAACTCAAGGAACTCATGCTTAATGCGCGTCAGGAACTTGATGGCGCCATTCAGGAATGGGAACGCCACTTGATTGATGTTCAGGCCGAAGTGAAATCTCGCGAAATCAAGAAGCTTAATCCGAATTTCAAAGGCCGCGATGCGGAGCGCACCAGCCCCGGACAGCTCCTCCCCGGCGAATCCAAAAATCCAAGCTACAACTACTAAACAAAAACGGCGGCTCTAAGCCGCCTTTTTATGTGTCATGCCTGCCGCTGAGCAGGCATCTCCTTTATTGCCAGGAATTAATGACTGCGTCCCAAGGCGAGCGTTGCGGACAAGCCGAAGGCTTGTACATAACCGAGCCGCTGACGCAGCTATCAATACATGGCTACTGCCAAGAGTTGATGACTTCGCCCTAAGGCGAGCGTCGCGACCATGCTTGCATGGTCATGACCGAGCCGTCGGCGAAGCGGTTAATTCCTGGCTATTGCCAGGAATTAACAAACCCCATCCCAATGGAAAACTTGATTCTCGTGGGGCAAATATTCTTGTGCAACAGCGGCAAGTCAATCGGCTTCAACTTCGTTCCACCGCGCAAATCCTTGTCCTCACCAATGCGGCTCAAGCCACGTGCCAGCGTGAGCGAAATATCGAACGGAATGTTATCCCAAATCTTGTTGCTCATGCGGAAGCTTAAACCCACGGAACGGTCCCAGAATTCGTGCTTCGTAAGCTTGCTTGTCCAGAACTTGCCATCCCATGCGGCGCCAATCTGTGCAAACAGGTCTACGTACAAACTACGAGTCGAGAAAATCCAGAGGTCGTGTCTCCAGTCATCGTAAATCGGGTAGAGGTAATGGAGTTCTGCTATTGCTGTCTTTGTACCTGCGAGAGTGTAATCTTCATTGCTGCGCAAGTACGGATAACCGTCGAGGAATACTGGGGTCAGGTAATACGAGTCGAGCGTGTCGCTTACGTCATCGGTGTTCCAGAAGAATGTCGTGAGTTTACCGCCTGCGGCAAGTCTTGCATGGAGGAGCGGCGTCTGCACGCTTCCATAAAGGTTCAAGCCGAACTGGTGCAACGTGAAGTTTCTGTAGTGGCTTTCGATTCTGCCGTTCTCGGTGACATAAAGCGAGCCGGGACGGCTAAGGTCGCTGTTGGCGTACTGGTAATAGGCAAAAAGGCCGTTCCCTTGTCCAGAAATTCCCGAGCCACCTTCGCCTTCGTGGTCGCCATAAAGCCCGAGGCCGACAGTTGCGCTAAATCGTTTTTGGTACGTCCATTCGATTCTCTCGTCGTAGAAGTTGACATTTGCCCAGTCGTAGCTGACTGCTGCCTGCAATGTATCGATGCTCTTGAAAATGCTGTAGCCTGCGGTACCTGTAATGGCTTGTGTGGCGTAAGCGTAATGAGTTGTTCCGATACTATCGCCACCGTGGGCTCCAACGTCTTCGTAACGGACGGTGTCCTTGTTGGTGTAGTTTGCGTAGCTGTAAGAAAGTCCAAGATCAAGAGGAGTGCTGCGGTTATCCCATGCAATAAAGAATTCCTTTTCTTGCTTGGGGTTGAGGCCGTCGCCATTGATGTAGTCGAGTCCTTTGCCGAGTTCCAGCAACAGTCCTAGCTGTACCGTGTTTTTCTTGAGCGGGTCGCTGATGACAACGGCAAGTCCAAGCTTAGCCTTGACTTCACCTTCGCCAAAGACCGTCATGCTCGGGGCGTTTTCGGAGATGCTAAAGATCGGGACGAACAGCGGAATGTTCGGTATAGGCTTGTAGTTTCGTTCGGCTCCGGCAAATTCGCGGTCGACGAGCTCAAGCTCTTTGTGGGGCTTTTGCGGGATCGTCCCGTGCAAGATGATTTCGTGTTGAGTCGTGTCCTTGACTGTAACCTTGATGGTATCGCGGTGTTCCACCTGAATCACGTCCTTGCGCAAGACGACTTGCGTGCACTTTGTGGAATCTGTGGCTTTAACGGCGATATTCGCTGCCTTCGTCGAATCATCGGTTTTGACCGTGTCGGTGCATGCGACCTGAATGGTATCGGCTTTTTGCAAAACGCTATCGCGGACGGTCACGACAACGCTATCGCGGAACTGGGGGGCTGCTTCTTTTGCGTAAGGCAACTTGTAAAGCGAGAAACCGTCCTTGTCGTACTGCGTAAAGAAAATCGTATCGCCAGAAAGTGTCGGCGTAAATGCGCCACCGACCACGTTCGTGAGCGCGCGTTCCTTGCCGGTGTTCAAGTCTTTTTCAATCAAGTTGAAAATGTTATTTCTGTTGCTTGCGAAAACAATCTTATCGTTGTCGATCCAGTTGACATCGCGTTCGTCATAGCCTGCGGTACTTACGACTTTGAAGTTTGCACCGTTTGTGTCAATCACCGCAATGCCACGCTGCTTGTCGTCAAAGAAACTGAATGCGATGCGTTTTCCATCCGGGCTGAACTTGGGACTGTAAATATTATAGTAGAGCAGCGAAGTGTCCGGCTTGAAAATGTCAATGGGTTCTTCGGTGGAGGCGTTCTTCAAATCGCTATTGAACGGAATCTTGCTTAATACGAATCTTGTGCTGAACGGCTCGCGTCTTACGAATACAATTGCGGAGCCTTGTTTATTGAATGACGGGTAAACCGCATCGACGAGGTACGTGATGGCAACTTCGTTCTTGTTGGTGTCGCTCACGGCAACGTCAAAGTGCGCGTGTCCGTCCTTGTCGCGATTCTGGTAACTGATGTAAGCGAGAATGGGGCCGTGCGTGCTGTCTTCAAAAACGTCGATGCCCTTGTCGAACCAAGGCTTTTTGGCCTTGAAACCGGACTTTGCAAATTCTGAAATATTGATGAGGGTGCTGTCGGCGCCTTCCACTTCGATATCGCCAATTTCAACCTTTGTGGAATCTTGAGCCTTATCGACCTTCGTGGAATCCGCGACTTTCGCAGAATCTGCTGCAGTACTATCTTTCGTCTTTAAAGTATCTTCCAGCGGAATCTTGAACACGCTTCCGTCAAACCACGGACCGCCAAAGTTCGATATGCCGTAAAGGTTCTTGCCACTCACGACGGGGAAGTCCTGCCAGAAGGCGTCCTTCGTGATTTTGATACCTTCGACAAGCGTGCCGAGAGAATCTTTTTGCGCTTGATAATGCTCGGTAATTTCCTTTTTCCAGTTGTCGTAAAGTTGCTGTTCGCTGATGCCGAGTACGCTTTTGATGGCCCCGTTCAGCGTAGCGCGGTAAGGCTTTCCGAGTTCGTGCCAGATTTTTGGAATGGCGTCATCGCCGTAATGCTTGGCAATGTAGAGTACAAGTGAAAATCCTTGCGTGTATGGCCCGAGTTCTGCAAGCAACGAATTGTCCGAAAATTCGTGCATGTACGGGAGCGTCATGAGGCTGTCGTTCAAGGCGGCAGTGCGGAGGAGCATGTCGCGATGCGTGTCCCAGGCGTCAAAACCCATGCGCGAAGATTCGTACTGGGCTGTACCTTCGGCAAACCAAAGCGGCTGCAACGTAAACGGAATCATCGTGAGAAAATCCGTTCTCGTGCGTTCATTATAATAGTCGGTATAGCTGAACTGGAAACCGTAAAGGTTCGGGACGATTTTGCTCCCGCTTTCGATGCTCACGAGGTGGCTGAATTCATGGGTGACCACATCCGAAATCCAGCCGTGGCTGCTGCGGATTTTGAAGTCCCAGTTGGTGAGCCAGAGGTTCAATGCATTTTCGCTCGGGATGGCGCTGCCGTTGCTGTAAAGAGCGTTGTTCAAAACAGCGCTGATGCGTGGGAGCGGCTTGTTGTAGCGGCTAGTGACGGAGTCGTAAACGGCTTCGGCATAGGCTGAAACTTTTGCGGCGTGAGTGGAATACTCTGTAGGGTAGATGAACTGGAAATGTTCGGTGCCTGCGGTTTTCCACTTGATGTCGCTCTGGTTGCCATAAAAGCCGGCGGCGCTTGCTGTTCCCGCCAACAATGCGGTACAGACTGCAAAAATGCTCTTGATCTTAAACTTCATAATTGTAATTTAGAATTTTAGGAGAACGTAGAAAAATGGAAATAAACGGAAAAACCGCATGATTGCTCATGCGGCTTATTTTTGGAGGAGATGAGGATCTTCCATTGTTGTATTTAAAAGATACCTAATATCCCCATGGCGAAGAGTCGCTAAAAGTTGTATTTTGTTGGATGTCTGTATCGACTGTGCTTAAAACTGTCAATTTCTTAATTCCGAATTAAAAAAGCCACGCAGAAATGCGCAGCTTTTTTGTGTGTGGATTTCAAGGAGAAAAATTACTTGCCGACGCCGAGAGCCTTGTCGAGACCTTCGATCAACTTGCCGTTTTCAATCACGGAGAAGTTGCCGGTGTAGCCCCAGTGAGTCCAAGGAATCTGGAGAGTGTCGCAGATTTCACGCATGGCCGTGAGGTAGTTGATGCGGGATTCTGCAGAAGAGCGGAGGTTCAATGCGCCGAATTCGTTGATGATCACCGGCACGTTGTTGGTGGCTGCCCACTTCTTGGCCTTGAGAATCTGTTCCAAGATGGCTTCCTTGCTGCCTGTCTTGTAGTAGTTCTTGATGTTGTTCTTCACTGCGGTTTTTGTGTTCTTGTTGACACCGAAGTCGCCAGAGATCGTAGACCACTTAGCCGGATCGTAGGGGAACGGAATATCGTGGATGGTAGCGTAGTCCGTCCAGGAACCGCCCTGATGCGTGAAGACGAACGGTTCGTAGGTGTGGATCACGTAGATGATGTTGTCGTCGGTGAACGGAGTGCGGCGGGTAAGCAAGCTGATGGAGTACCACTGGGCATCACCGAAGAGGATGGTGTGCTTGGTATCAACTGTGCGGATGGCGTCAATCATCGCCTGGGCTGCAATCGTCCACTGAGCGGAGGTGACCTTTCCGTTGGACATATCCGGTTCGTTCAGGAGTTCAAAGAACAAATCTTCACGAGTGCTTTCGGCATAGTGGGCTGCAACATGCTTCCAGGTTTCGGCCATCATCTTGATGTAGTTTTCGTCCTTGGAAGTAGTGACATTGTAGCTGTTGTCGTATTCGTGGTAGTCGATCACGAGAGACATGTTGTACTTGGCTGTCCATTCAACGAAGGAGTCGAGAACCAAGAACAAGGTGTCGTCATCAAACTTGAGTTCTGTGTCGGTGCCTGCGATAAATGCATCGCGGTTTGTGGCATAGAGGTCTAGGTCAATCGGCAAGCGGAGGCTCTTGAAACCATTTTCGGCGAGAATCTGGACATCCTTTTCGCCAAATTCAAAAGACTTAAACTTGCCATCTGCATTTTCGAGCCAGTTGGTGAAGTTGACACCCTTGTTGAGGTACTTCATGGCCTTTTCCTGCAACGGGTTCGTCACGGTGATTTCGGCATCGGTGAAGGTGACGGTTGGAATGACCGGATCCATGATTTCCATATCCGGCTGGTCCTTTTCAACTTCAGAAGAATCCTGCAAGTAGATGTTGTCGATGAAGAGGGAGTCGGTTACGACCTTGCTCTTGTTGCCCTTGGCCTGGAAGCTAATTGCCATGAGGTGCTTGGCATCGAACGTGACTTCCTTGCCCCAGCCGCCCTGGACGAGATCCTTGAAGCGGACAACGGCCTGCTTCCAAGTGCGGGATGCCGGGAATTTGGCGAGATGCACGTCGTAGTCTTCGACGTCGGTAATTTCGACATGCACTTCGTGAGCGCCGCCCTTGTACCAGTAGGTAAGGCCACCGTAACGGCCGTTGGCGTCGTCCGGTGCAATCTGCAGGCCCCAACCCACGTACGGATCGTAAGCGTATTCGCCTCTGTCGAGCGTGTAGTTGACTTGCAAAGCGTAGTTGGAACCGTTGTTGACGCGGCCCGGGATAATGTTTTCTTCTTCGTTCAGCGGAGTCGTGATGATGGATGCACCGTCGTTGTCGTTATCATTGTAGGTGTACCAGTAATCGCCGATTTTGCTCATGTTGTCGCCATCTTCAAAGTCGTCGACCAAAGTGCCGAGACCTGCAGGCATAGTGATGGGGCCTTCTGCGGGGAGCGTTGACGGGTCAACTGCAGTGGCAGAGCTTGAAGATTCTGTGGGGAGAATTGTGTTGGAGGAACTGGAGGTCGGGTCAAGTACAGCGTCGCTAGAAGTTGGATACATGTCGCTGCTAGAACCCGGAACAGGGTTATCTGCAATGGAAGTGCCTGGATCGTTGGCAAACGTTGCTTCTGCATTGTCATCGCCACAGGCGGTAAAGGCCATTGCTGCGGCGATTCCGAGAATGCTCATCTTGGGATAAATTTTCTTGAGTTGCATAAAACCCTCTTAAGGTGATTTTTCTTTTTTATCAAAGATATATAGAGGGCGTTGTTTTATGCTATGTAAAATGATATATCGGAATAAAAAGTGTAATAAGTGTTTTGGTCGAAAATTCCACTTTTTGTACGAAAAACGTTAAAAAATATTTTATTTATCTGACGCAACGCATTTGACAAAAGCTAAACTTTTTATCTTTGGGACTAGATGCGCTATTTTTCGGAAATTTACCACGAATCAACCCAGTACATTCCCCATGGAAGCGGGGATCCCGTCATTATGCACTGGGAAAAGCAAGCGTATGCCGATAAACGTTATGAGGGGTGCAATCGCTATCCTCTGACGGCCGCATTCATGCCGCTTTTGGCACCGATTTCGGCGGATTATCTGAATCCGGTTTGCGTCTATGCCGTGGTGCATGGGGGTGACGTCCCCGATGGCGTTTACTACGTGGATCGCGAGGAATCGAAGCTCGTCAAGTTGGGCGGTGCTGATGCTCGCAAATCAATTCTTGCATCGTTTCCGGAACAGGAATTTATAACCGAAGCGCAGACGATTTTCATTTACACAGGGCTCTTGGAACGAGCGGTTTGGCGATTCCGCGAGGCTGCATATAGACAAGTGCAAATGGATGTGGGCTCTGCTTGTGCCAATACGATTCTTTTGGCAAAGTCGCGCGGGCAAAAAGTCTTTGCTCTAGGCGGGTTTGTCGATGATTCTATTGCGGTTGCGCTCAAGCTTGGGGCGACTGAAATGCCGATGGCGGCGATTGCTGTGTTTCCGGAAAAGAGCATGGTCGCGTTCAATTCCGTCGATGATGGCGTCGGTGAACTTGCGTATTCGAACCATGCGGAGATGAGTGCGTATGTGGGCGAGGCGGAGAGCAATTTTGAAATTTCTCGCTATCCGTCGCGATTCATGTTGCAGAACCATCTCGAAAATATTGACGATTTGAACCTTTGCATGAAGGTGCGCCGTTTGAATGTGCAGGCGCTCCCGGGCGATGAATTTCCGCTGACGCCGTCGAAGTTTACGAACGAGTATTATTTGCGTGAACTGTGGTATTTGCGCACTGATAAAAAAGTTGCTGCGCCTTTTGCTCATGGAACGCTAGACTTGGATGATTTCTCGTCGATGTTGCGTTGGTTGGAACTTGCGCAGTTGAACGCATTTGGCGCAGGACTTATAAAAATTTGGGTGGTGGTTTTTGATGTGATGTTCGTGTATGCAGGCGTGTACCGCTACATCCCAGTTCGCAAGTCCATCTACATGCAAAGCGGTTCTGCCAATCCGAAAAAGTTTAACAAGTGCTTTGCCGTTCCCGAACAAGTTCAAAATTCCATGTTCGCCGTGGTGCTTACTTCGAACTTGAATGAATCCTGCCAAGTGCTTGGAAATCGCGGCTACCGCTACATGAACCTGAATGCGGGCGTGCTCGCTGAATCGCTTTATGTCTCCGCGCGCTTGCTCAACAAGACTGCCCGCGAAGAACATTTCTTCTACCACGACGAACTCAAAAAGCTTCTCGACATTCCCGAAACCGAAAGCATCATCTCGACCGTGCTAATCGGAAAAAGTCCAGCAAGATAGCAATTAGACTGTAGGCAATTGGTCAATGGTCATTGGTCAATAGTTGTTTCTGCTTTGTCATGCCCGCCAGAGCCCGTAGCGTCATGGCTGACTTGATCCGCCATCTTGTTGCTTTGTCATGCCCGCCACCTTTGTCATCCCGGACTGAGCTTGCCCCGGACAAGTTCCGGGGTTCCGGGAGGGCATCTCCCTCACATCCTGAGGAGCTGTTATTTTCACATTGTCATCCTGAAGGCGTAAGCCTGAAGGATCCAGTTACATTTTACGCAAACACTTTAAGCAATACCGGCGTCACGAATACGGTCATCACGCCCGCGACTCCGATGGACAAACTGCTCATCGCACCCTGAACTTCTCCAATTTCCATCGCCTTTGTCGTTCCAAGTGCATGGCTTGCAGTTCCAATGGCAACGCCTTGTGCAACCGGATTCCCGATGCGGAAAAATTTGCAAACAAGCGGTGCTGTCACGGCGCCTGTAATTCCCGTAATGACAATCGCCACAATCGTGATGGACGGAATACCGCCAATCTGCTCAGATACCACAGACCCCATCGGAATGGTGATGGACTTCGGAATGAGCGAAAGCATCAGAGTCTTGCTGATGTTGAAAATCTTGGCGCAAGCGATCACGCAGGCGATGCTTGTGATGCAACCCACGAGAATCCCCGTTAAAATCGGGAGCCAGTTGTTTTTGAGAGCCTGGATGTGTCTGTACAAAGGAACTGCGAGCAAAACAGTTACAGGTCCAAGGAAAAACGAAATGTAATCACCACCTACTTTGTATGTTTCGTATTTGATTCCCGTGACGGTCAAAAATCCGATGATGAGAATGGTGGCGATGAGGATTGGATTGAGGAGCGGATTACGCCACTTGTTGCGGATGGTAACGCCAAGCTCAAAAGCGATGATAGTAAGAATGATTCCAAACATAGCGCGTAAAAATCAATTTTTGTCTTTGGATTTTTTGCTTAAAAGTTGAACGGTCCAGCCGGTTGTTACCATGGTCACGACCGTAATCACGATGCAGAGAAACAGCAATAGTGGCCACTGGCTTTTAACGTCATCGCCAACGAGCATAAGTCCAATTGCAGGGGGCAAGAAGAAGAACGAAAGGCGCTTCAAGAAGAAATCGCTCACTTCGCGAATCTGGTCGAGTTTCACGATTTTTAGGCAAAGTAACAAGAGCAGGATGAGCATTCCGAGAATGTTGCCGGGAACGGGAATGCCCGTATAATCATGAATGAGGTCGCCTGCGTAGCAAATCCCCAAAATCAGGGCTAGTTGTAAAAGTACTCGCATGCGCCCAAAGATAGAAAATAAGGGCTCACGCCAAAGGTGTTTTTTTTAATGCAAAAAGTAGATTATGCGGGCGGGGCCCCAGCTCGGAGTTGCGAAGGCCGCACGGGCCCCTCCCTGCACCCTCCCCATCCTTGGCCGACGCTTTTATTCTCTCAACGATTTGTTTCTGTTTCTATAGTTATTTAAACTTCTCGCTTATACTAGAGCAACTGCCTTTTTTAATTAGAAAACTCAGATGTCATTCCGGCCTCTGTGCCGGAATCGCCTATTTTATGTAGCAAAGAAAAACTTATATTTCCTTGCATGAAAATTGTATTTATGGGAACGCCCGCGTTTGCGGCTCAATTCTTGGAGCACCTCGTTGCTTCCGATAACGAAGTTTTAGCTGTTGTCACACAGCCCGATCGCCCGGCAGGCCGTGGCCGCGTGCTTACGCCTCCGCCTGTGAAAGAGGCTGCGCTCAAGCACAATTTGCCGATCTTGCAGCCGACGGACTTGAAATCTCCTGAATTTGAAGCTGACCTCCGCAAGTACGATGCCGATTTGTATGTCGTCGTGGCGTATTCCATCTTGCCCAAGAACATTCTGGGCATCACGAAGTTTGGTGCCGTGAACGTTCACGGCAGTTTGCTCCCGAAGTACCGCGGTGCCGCCCCGGTGCAGCGTGCTATTGCCGATGGCCTCAAAGAAACGGGCGTGACCGTTTTCCGTCTGGACGAAAAGATGGACCATGGTCCGATTCTTGCACAACGCACGGTCGTGATTGACCATCAGGACACAACCACAAGCTTGCTCGACAAAATGGTTGTTCCGGGTTGCGATGCCTTGGACGATGCATTGAACCAACTCAAGAACGGTTGCGAAAAGGATTTGACGCAAGACCACGCTCAGGCAAGTGGCGCTCCGAAAATCAAGAAAGAAGAAGGCTTAATCGATTTCAATTTGCCGGCACACACGATTCACGATCGCATCCGCGCGTTCAATCCGTGGCCGGGTGGCTATGGAAAGCTCGGTGGTCGCATGGTGTACTTGCGCCAGACGGACACTCCCGAAAACGGTCCGAGTCTTGCTCCGGGCGTTGTCGAATTCAAGGACAACCGACTCTTTGTCGGCACTGGTGAAGGTGTTCTCGAAGTGATTGAAATTCAGGCCGAAGGCAAAAAGCCGATGCCTGTGGCTGATTTTATGCGTGGCATTCAAAAGCGCGAGGGACTTCAATTTTGCTAACGGAACGTGAAGAAGCCTATCGAGTTCTTTTGCTTTGGCAAAAAGACGGCTCGTTCATCAAGGAAAGCGGGCTTTCTCCATTTGCGATGGAACTTGCCTTGGGTGTTTGCCGCAGGCATTTGTATCTTGAATATTTCGTCAAGTCGCTCACAAAAAAATTGCCATCGCTCGAAGCCCGCGTGATTCTTGAAATGGGCCTCTTCCAGATGTTCTTTATGGACGTGCCGGATTACGCTGCGATTAACGATAGCGTGGAACTTGCGAAGTCTGCAAATCTTGGCGAGAGTACAGCGCGTCTTGTGAACGCGGTGCTTCGCACTGCTCGCCGTCAGGGCGAGCCTGCGCTTCCACCGCAGCGCGTTCGCCGCGTGAGTGTCGAGAATTCCGTTCCCGAATGGCTTGTGCGTCGTTGGTTCGATGTGTACGGAGGCGACCGCGCCGAAGCCTTGGCGAAGGCGACACTGGAGCGCCCGACCGAATGGATTCGCGTGAACTTGCAAAAGACGAGCGCTCCGGTGCTTGCCGAAAAAATCGGCATTACGGGCGCCTCGATTCTCTACGACCGCTTTATTGAAATCCCGCGTGACGTGGGCGTGAAGCTCTTGCTTGCACTTCCGGAATTTGTGAAAGGCGAATTCTCGTTCCAGAATCCGTCTGCATTTGAAGTCGTGAAACTCCTCGACTTGAAGCCTGGCTTGAAAGTCTGGGACGCTTGCGCCGCACCCGGCGGCAAGACCGCTCTCATGGCCGAAATGGATAGCTCGCTTGAAATTCTCGCGAGCGATTCTTCTGCATCCCGTCTCGAAAAAATGCAAGACCTGATGAACCGCCTCGGCTTTACAAACATCAAGACCGAAGTCATCGACCTTGCCCCAGCCCAAGCTCCCGCGACCTCCCCGCAGCATTCGTCTCTCGTCTCTCGTCTTTCGTCTGAAGCAAAATTCGATAGAATTTTGCTTGATGTCCCGTGCAGCAACATGGGCGTGATTGCTCGCCGTCCAGAATCCGTTTACCGCATGACTCCGGAATCCATCAACGAAGTCGCCGAACTCCAGTTCAAGATTCTTGAAAATGCATCGACCGCACTCGCTCCAGGCGGGCGCCTCGTGTATGCCACTTGCAGCCCCGACCCGACGGAAACAACGCGCGTCATTGCACGCTTCGTCAAAGCTCATCCTGAATTTGTGAAAGTTGGCGAGCCCGTTTTGCCTGGCCTCAAGGATTCTCGTCTCGATGGCTTTTTTGCACAAGCTTTGGAATACAAAAAATGAAAAAACTCATTACGATCCTAGCTATAAGTCTGGTATCGCTTTTGCATGCTGAAGATCCGCTTGCGTTTAGAAACGACTCTGCGGCAGTTGCAAACGATATCTCGTTCTCGCATTTGTCCGTTTTCCTTGAAGGTGGCGAAATCTACCCGATGGGTGATTTGATGGATGCTGTCGAAAATACTTTATATGGTGGCGTTGGCGTGCGTTACACTTATTGGGAAAATGTCGATGGAGTCGTGATGTTCCAGTACGCCTATTTTAAGCCGATGACTGACATTTATTATGATGGCGTTCACCAGTTTATGGGTCGTGTCGGTGCTGATTGGAAATGGCAATTGATTCACCCGGTTATTCTTGGCGCGGGCTTTACATGCAGCTGGACCCGAGCCGATGCTGAACAAATTTATTATACCAAACGAGGCGGTACGCTCACGGATAACGAAACTGAATTTGGCTGGTACGCAAGAATCAGCTTGCCTGTGTTTAAGTATAAAGAATATAGTGCTGGTTTCCATGTGATGTGGGAACAGCTTTGGACTCTTCCGGAACGTTCTAATATGCTCTCTGCGGGTGTATCTATTGAAAGGAGTATTTGGTAATGAACTCCTTTTTAAATAAAATATTTGCTACTTTGGCCGTTTCTGCAACTTGTGTTTGGGCTTCTGTTGATGCCGAAATGGAAGGCATGGAAGTTGTCTCCCGTGATGATGGAACGTTTTTGATTGGTTCTCCGACGTTCTATTTTGACCGTGCTTTGGGCGCTGGCGGTATTCATTCTGAAAGTGAATTATGGACGCCGCGTAAATTGCGCTATCGTCAACTTTTTAATCGTCTGTCAGTGTTGCCCAGCTGGAATCCCATTGAAACACCTTCGGTCTGGATGAAAACCGGTAATGAAGTTGGCGATTTGATTTATCAGGATTTCTTGACGGATGTTGAAGATAGACCTATCAATAGAACTCCAATTTTAGAGGTTGGTGCTCGTACTCCGTTGTTTCATGGATTCTGGGCGACTTTCCGCTTGTTCCAAGATGACCATTATTGTTTCCGTTCTGCATATGCATATCGTCAATATCAAACCGATGGTCAATTCTCGTTCTTTGGCGAGAACTGGCCGATGTTCAGTTCTGCATATGGTGGACTTGGCTATACCAATGATTTCATAAATGCTTCAGTTCTTGCCGGTATGGAATACATGTGGATCTTTACTGAAAGTTCTAGGTGGATTCCAGTGCTGTATAAGCCGCGTATCGAAGCGCGTGCCGACTTTGGTAACTTCTCGACAACGCTTGTCTACGAAAATGCAGAATACCAGAATCATAGCAAAAAGGAAAATGGCGAACGTAAAGAAGTGAATGGCTCCGTTATTTACAGCTGTGGTGAAAATTGCAAGCGTAGCATGCTTCAACTTTCGGCGGGTCTTGCTTTCCGCTTTGTCAATGACGATGGTGTCGTCTATACCGCACTTGAAAATGACCGTGTCTTATGGCCGTTCCTTGAAATGCGTGTCCGCCCGATGGATAAGCTCAAGTTTGATGTCATGTTCGGCGTGAACGATCGTGATTGGCTTGTGCAAGACAGCGTTGAATATCAGGTGCCCGCATTCGACAAGATGAATATTACTGTTGGCGCAAAGAATATTTCTGGTACTCGTTTGAATCCGATTGCCGATACACATGAATTTTTTGATGGCGATACGATTTCTCTTACGGCAAGTGGCCGCATGAATTTATTGCAAGGCTATGTCCGTTTTGAAGATTCTCTCACGACTTTCCTTGGCTTTGGCCTTCGTGGAAGTTTTTGGGCAGAGCATGGTGCCGAAACGTTTAAAACAGAAAAATTCGTTGAAGACAAAATCTATACGTTCCGTCATGGTGATGTTGACCGCATCAATTCCTGGATCAAGGGCGTTACGGGTGAATTTTGGTTAAAGCTCTGGTATGAGGATATGTTTAACTTTACGGCGCTTACAGGCTTTGAACGCATCGATGGTGATGAAAAGCGTTTTGAAGTTAATCCGGCTGAATTTTTTGTTGCCTTTAGTGCCGATTGGCTGATTAAAAAGATGTTCCGTATTTCGCATTCCTTGCGCTATAGGAGCGATGCAGAATGGAATCTCCGTTCCAAGGATCCCTTTATTGTAAAGGGCGATTGGTTCTGGGATGCAACATTTGAACAGCGTTTCCCGAAGTATGGAATTACTTTGGCCGGCTCAATAATTCAGGCTTTGGGTAAAGAAGTGATTGAAACTCCGAATGGCGAATATAGCCGCATTCGATTCTTCTGCACTGCAAAGAAAGCCTTCTAGTCCCGACTGTCATGCCTGCCGGAGCCTGTCCTGAGCAAAGTCGAAGGATGCAGGCATCTCCTAAAATATTTTTTTTAAAGCTTTTAAACTGAATGAATTCGCGAAAGTCTCGAAGGCTTTCGCTTTTTCTATCCATTCAAAAGCGGTTGGTTTTTCGCTATTCACGATTGATTTAGGCAAATGAGTTGCTTTTGCCCTAGTTGCGAGTCGCACATGCAATATATCGCATTCAATTTTATGCACCGTGATGCTGTGGCGGAATGTTCCGCAGTGTTCAACGGATTCTACCTCGTCGGCGTTGATGTAATCTTCTGCCTTGGCGGGGAGAGCTACGGTTGCATGGCGAGCGCTTTCGAAATGCGGGAGTGCCAGTTGCTTGTCCAGGAATTTTTGCCCGCCGTTTACCGCTAGAATTTTTTCGTCCGCACTTTCAATAACAAGTACGGTTCCGTGCCAGCTCTTTTCGGTACGCTTTTTAGTGGGTGGAAATTCAGCTGTGCGGCCATCCAAGAACGCGCGACATTCACCACGGAGCGGGCAGGTTTCGCAGAGCGGAGACTTTGTCTTGCAAACTGTTCGTCCGAGCTCCATCAGAGCTTCGTTGTGCATGTAGGCCTTCGGAGAATCCGCCACTTCCCGCGCATATTCCCAATAAACCTCAGAGGATGATTTTTCTGTCACGCCCGTTTCGTTACTTGTCATGCGTGCTTCTTTGACTGTCATGCCAAATCTGTCATCCCGGACTCTGTTCCGGGACGGGCATCTCCTTTCTTTGACTTTGTCAGTCGGCAGAAAGTCAAGTTCGTACAATCGGCTAAAAATCCTGACGAGATTTCCATCTAGAATCGCTTCGTGTTTATGGTAGGCGAGGCTTAAAATGGCCCCAGCTGTGTATGCTCCGATTCCAGGTAGCGCTTCGAGTTCCTTGCGCGTCTCGGGCATCTTTCGCATTCCCGTCGTCCTCGATGCCGAGCAATGGGCGGCAACAATCTTCGCCGTCTTCAATATATTCCTAGCGCGGCTGTAATACCCAAGACCTTGCCAGTAATTGAAAACTTCGGCTTCATCAGCCTTGGCGAGCGTCTCCACATCCGGGAACCGCTTCATCCATCGGATAAAATAATCCTTGACTGTTGAAACCTGCGTCTGTTGCAACATCGTCTCGCTGATCCATACGGCATACGGATCGCGCATCGCGTCCAAGTCCGCAGGTCTCCACGGCAATTCTGCCGCGTTCGCCCTGAACCACTCGCGCAAACGTTTCAAAGAATCAGGAGTCATTTGTCAGTTATATTGTCATGCCAAATCTGTCATCCCGGACTCTGTTCCGGGACGGGCATCTCCTTTGGATTGCTCAAATCCCATACGTTTCCTGCTTGAGTTTCCTGAAATATTCGAACTGCGTCTTGGTCGAGCTTGCAAGCGTGTAGCGTTCGCTGCGCTTGTGGCTGTCGATGCGCATCTGTTCGTAGAGTTCCGGTTTCTCGAGCTTGATGGTGCGGCATTCTTCAAGCGTTTCCAGCCACTTTGCTTCGTCGATCGGCAAAATGCGTCCGCAGCTGTCGTCCTGTACAATGTCATGCGGACCGCCGTAATTGCTTACAATCGCAGGTGTGCCTGTAGACATCGCTTCTACGACAACGTTTCCGAACGTGTCTGTTGTGCTCGGGAACAAGAAAAAGTCTGCATCCGCATAAAGGCTTGCGAGCATCTCGCCGCCCTGTTCGCCAGCAAAGCAAACACTCGGATTGTCCTTGAACTGCTTCTTGATTTCTTCAAGGTACCAGCCGTAACCCACATACATGAGTTCCACGTCGTCGTGCTTGGCCGAGAACTTGCTCCACACAGAGTTCAAAAATTCCAGATTCTTTTCTTTGGAAATTCTACCGATAAAAGCAAATCGTACAGGCTTGTTAGCTCGTTCGCTGCCGAACTTTTCCCAAGCGCCTTTACCGCGCAATGTCGGCGAGAAACGATCCAGCGGCAGCCCACGGGGGAGAATCTGCACCTGGTTTGCAGGCACCTTCAAGTCTTTTTGCAGAATGTTTGCATAGTCATCGCAAGGGCTGATGACCGGGCGTGCCATCCAGTAGAAAATGCGCATGAGCCAAAGTACGTACGTGTGCATCCATTTCGCCTTCACAAGCGTTTTTGCGTAAGTCGGCACGTCGGTGCGGTAGTGGCTAAAGACCTTGATGCCTGCAATCCATGCACATAGGCAAACGACCCAAGCGCCAGGGCTCGGGGTTTCCAGTTCAATCATGTCAATCGGGTAGCGCTTGAGCAATCTCAGTGCCGGTGAAATGCGCGGAATGGCAAGTTCGCTGTTCGCGTACCCGAGCTGTTCCATGCTGAACAAGCGCGGCAACAAAATGCAGTAGCTGTTTTCAATCACACCGCAAGGGCGGGTGTTGAATGCACTGCCGGCGAGGTAAGCCTTCATGCCATGTGCGCGCATGTACGGAATCACGTTTCTCAAGTTGTTCGCAATGCCGTTCGTCTCGTCCAGATTGTCCGAGTAAAACAGAATGCGCACATCGTCCGGGTCTCTTTTTTGGCGTTCCTTTTTCAAATAGAAACGCAATTTTAGGAGCTTGGGCACGTTCAGGAGAGGCGTGAGCGCTACCAATGGCGGAATCCAGCAGGTGCGGATATTTCCGGGCGGCCTGTGGTCAAACGAGAACATCTTGCGGAAAGTGCTCGTGACTTTGCGTCCAAAGATGGCCGGGCGAGAATCGAGCTTGTCGCTAGCCTTGAGCTTTGTTGAACTTGACGCAGTCGTCATACTTCACTCCTTTGCCACCGAACAAGTCTAATGCACTACCAATAGTGAGGTCTATTTTGCCGTTCGAAATTTCCTTGCAATGTTCCAAGTCTTCAAGCGATTTTGCGCCACCTGCATATGTCACAGGAATTGGGCTGTTCTCGGCGAGGAACTTGATGAGCTCGTCGTCCATGCCCTGCTGCTTGCCTTCGACATCTGCTGCGTGAACCAAGAATTCATCACAGCTCTTGGCTAGGTCTTCGAGCGTTTCCTTGTTGATTTCGATATCGATAATTGTCTGCCAGCGGTTGGTTGCAATCTTCCACTGCGGCTTGCCGTCGACCATGCCGGTACGCTTGCAGCTCAAGTCCAGAATCAGGTGTTCCTTGCCGACTGTCTTTACTAGTTCGTCAAGGCGCGAACGGTCGAGTTTTCCGTCGGGGAAAATCCAGCTCGTCACAATTACATGCGATGCGCCGGCCTGGATGTACTCCAGTGCGTTCTGGGCATTAATGCCACCGCCAACTTGCAGGCCACCTGGATACGCCGAAAGCGCGTCCTTTGCCGCGCTCTCGTTTCCCTTGCCAAGCATAATCACGTGCCCGCCTTTGATACCGTCTCTTTTGTAGAGTTCGGCGAACCATGCGGATGATCTGTCTGTTTCAAAATTTGTCTTGAGCCCCGCTCCGCTATCGGAGAGTGAACTTCCGACAATCTGCTTTACTTTTCCATCGTGCAGGTCGATGCAAGGTCTAAACTTAGTCATTAGTCCTTGACCCCTGTAATTGCCCAGTCGATATTCTTGCCGAGACCGTTCTTGCTTCTACCACGGTAGAAGAGCACTTCGCCACCGGCGGCGATCTTCATGGCCTTCTTTGCAAACCAGCCTTCAATCTTGTCCAAAAGCGAAGCCTTCTGCAAAACCTTGTTCACGGGGAACACCATGGCCGGGACGCCGTTCTTCCATTCGAAGGCTAATGTCGTTTTGGGGAACTTCTTGCCATTGTAGTCGGCGCCGCCTTCCTTGACCTTAGTCGGGATGGCGACCTTCATGCCCTGCGGGCCGTTGTACAAGGCGTAACCCATAATCTGCCCATCCGTCGTGAGCGTAATACGTCCGGCGTGCATCGGTGATTTGTCGCTTGTGCTAAAGTTTATGGTACGTGCGGCGATTTCCGTTGCCTGGGTAGTTTGCCAAGTCTGGTCCATGTAGGCATAGCCCTTGACCGTCAAAGTATCTTCGTTGTAGGCAATCTTACCCGTCACGCGACCGTACGGAATATGGATATACTGGGCAAACTTTTCCTTGCCGTAAGTCCAGACTCCGTTCCCGGGAACCATCCCCTGGACAGCACTTTCAAATGTCACGTCCAGGAGGAACTTTCCACCCTTGTCGGCACTGTAAAGGACGCGGTGGCCTTTACCCGGTTTGTTCTGGAGAATGTATTCGTCCGTCTTGATGGTAATCGTTGATTTTTCCTTGTTTGCGACAAGGCGTTCAGGCGGGTACTGGCGACCGACGGAATAGGTT
This sequence comes from Fibrobacter sp. UWB3, assembly GCF_002210405.1. Lineage (NCBI taxonomy): Bacteria > Pseudomonadati > Fibrobacterota > Fibrobacteria > Fibrobacterales > Fibrobacteraceae > Fibrobacter > Fibrobacter sp. UWB3. The sequence goes on along the minus strand of NZ_MWQJ01000008.1, from coordinate 39,965 downwards.
TTACCCTTGAAGTTCCAAAAGCTCAAGTCGCAGCCGATTTTGCGGCCCGATCCAGGTACGTTGAGCAGGGAATAGTTCACAAAGGCGCGCGTGCCGTTGTCGAACACGAACTGATAACTCCAAGTTTCGTTGAATTCCTTGGTGATAGCCTTGTGGGGCATAAAATCGCTTACAGTGAGGGCTCTGTCGGCACCTTGAGGTTCCGTAACGGTTGCTGCATATGCTGTTGCAGAAAGGGCGAACAATGCGCAAATGGTAAGCGTAATATTTTTTATTTGTAATCTCATACTTGAAAAAATAAAAAAAAGCTGTTCCAGAGGAACAGCCTTATTCCAGAAATTCGCTGAAAGGCGGTTATCGCGGAATGAACCGCCGATAAACGGAATAAGTTACAGGCGCAAGTCGCGGCCCATGCCCATCTTGAGTTCTACGCGGCGGCGGACCACCATTTCGTTGAACAAGTCCGAGAGGCAATCTTCCATGCAAATCATGGGTTTCCAGCCGAGATTCATGATCTTGGTGGGGTCGCCAATCAAGAGCGGAATGTCGTTGCAACGGTCGTAACCCGGGTCAAAACGGAAGTCCACGCTCACGCCGGAGATGTCCACGAGCATTTCCACGAGTTCGCGGAACGTGTAGGACTTTCCGCAGCAAATGTTGAATGCATCGCCGGATTCGGCGGTGTTCAAAATCTGGATAGCGGCGCGGGCAACGTCACGCACGTCAACCACGTCACGGCTTACGTCGAGGCTTCCCGAATAAATGACCGGTTCTGCGCCGTAATACTTTATCTTCACCAGCTGGTAGGCGATGGAAGGGATTACAAAGCGGCGGCTGTGATGCGGGCCCGTAAAGTGGAACGGACGAGCAAAAACAATGTGCAAACCGTTTGCATTGCGGAACTGGTTCCCGAGAATTTCCATACAAGCCTTGGACGTGGCATACGGAGTAAGCGGGTTAGGAGGGTCCGTTTCCTTGTGCAAGTAAGTCAGTTGTTGTTCCGTTCGGCCGTAGATTTCGCTACTGCTGAGGAGCAAGACTTTTGCCTTCGGCACGACCTGTCGTACCGCTTCGAGGAGCGTCTGCGTACCCAACAAGTTGATGTTGAGCGTTTCGTAAGGCTTCTTGTAGCTGAGCCCCACAGAGGATTGGCTAGCCAAATGGTAAATGTGCGTCGGTGAAACTTTCTGAATCATTTCCAGCACATTCCTGAAGTCTAGCAAATCACCGGTCAGGTACTGTACTCCTTCGACCTTTTGCCACGGCTGCGGAAGTTCATCACTGAAGCTGTACAGCTCGTGATTGGTGCCGCTTAAGTTAGATAGAATACTGTACCCAAGTGATCCCGTTCCCCCGGTAACCAATATACTCATCTAAACCTCACTTGCCTGGATGGCTTTCCAGGCATCTGCAATAATACCCTTATCAATATTACAAACTTTTTCGACCTTTCCGATCTTTGTAGGCAAAATATAAACTCTAGTGCCTTTTTCTGCCTTCTTGTCGACTGCCATTGCAGCCCAAGCCGCTTCGACATCCGTGTTGTATGTCTTCGGGAATCCGAGATCGTCGAGCAACTTGTTTTGGCGCTGTTCGTCTTCCTTCGAAAGCTTTCCGAGGAGCACTGCAGCGCGTGCGGCCACTCGCATGCCCAAAGAAACGGCGATGCCGTGGCTGTAAAGCTCGTAATGCGTGAGCTTTTCAATGGCGTGACCGAACGTGTGACCGTAATTGAGGATGGCGCGGAGACCTGCTTCCTTTTCGTCGATGCCGACCACTTCGGCCTTGATTTGGCAACTGCGGAAAATCATGTGCTTCAACACGTCAAAGTCGTGTGCCTTGATCTTTTCGACGTTATTTTCAAGGTAAGTGAAGAATTCTTCATCGTAAATCACGCCGTACTTGACGATTTCGGCAAGACCTGCAAGGTATTCGGTCGGGGGGAGTGTGTTCAGCACAGAAATGTCGCAGACAACCGCTTTCGGCTGGTAGAATGCGCCAATCATGTTCTTGCCTTCGGCATGGTTCACGGCGACCTTCCCACCCACGGAACTGTCGACCATGGACAAAAGCGTTGTCGGGAACTGCACAAACGGAATGCCGCGCTGGTAAGTGGCAGCGCCAAAGCCTGCCATGTCACCAACGACACCACCACTAAATTGCAAAAGGCAGCTTTTGCGGGTGTAACCGCGGTGCAGCATAAAGCTGTAAAGCTGGTTCAAGTTGTGGAGCGTCTTGTGGCCTTCGCCGGCCTGAAACTTAAAAATCGGGCAACGGCCTGCCTGGCCGCGGAGTTCCGAAAGCTTCGTGTTCTGTTCCTTGGCAATCGTTGTGTCCGTGCAAATCAAGAATTCGTAAGTCGGGGCAAGGCGTAAGCCTTCAAGCATAATGGCTGCGTCCGGCACAATGTTCTTGCCGATGAAAATCGGGTAGCGGCCACCTTCGCTCGGGTGCACGTCAAGTGCATGGCTTTCCCAGAACTTGAGCATGTGCATAATGCGTTCCGTGACGTGCGTTTCGGAATAGTCGTTCGAGCTTTCGACGCTAAAGTCCGCATTGGCGTAATTCTTTTCGCGGTCTTTCAGCATCTGCTTGATCTTTTCGAGGCGTTCTTCGTCCGAAAGGTTTGCAAGGAGTGGTCGCGTGTTCTTGCGGCCAATGCGTTCTGAAAGCACTTCGGGCTTTGCCCACAGGCGGATGATCGTTCCGTTTTCGCGGATGACCTTCAAGTTTTCGGCCTGCGTGAGAGCGCCACCGCCGAGAGATACAACGAGAGGCTTTTCGCTCTGTGCAATTTCGGCAATCACGTCGCGTTCCATCTTGCGGAAAGCGGCTTCGCCATCTTGTTCAAAAATTTCGCTAATGGACTTGCCAGCGCGTTCTACAATGACGTTGTCTGTATCGACAAATGGGCGTCCGAGGCGGTCTGCGAGGGCGCGACCTGTACGGCTCTTGCCGCTGGCCATGAATCCGGTAAAGTATAGATGCTTCTTCATTTTAGCCCTGCATTCCTTTGCGCATAATCGCAGTCAGTTCTTCGTTTGTTTTGTTTTCGGTTTCCTTCGGGAACCACTTTTTAAAGCTTTCGAGGCCCTGGTGTACGAGCATGCCTTCTCCGGTCACAATCTTGCAACCTTTGGCTTCTGCCATATGCAAAAGCTTGGTGTGTGGCGGCGTGTAAACGATGTCGCAGACGACCTGCCCCTTATGCAGACATTCGTCTGTAATGGGGGAGGCATCAATGTTTGGGCTCATGCCGACCGAGGTCGCGTTGATGATGATGTCAAAGTTTGCAGAAATACTTGCAAATTCACCAAATGTCGTGACTTGAACGGTCTTGAAATTCTTATCGCCTGCATTGCCGGACTGGAAAAACTTGTTCAACGAACCCGCAAGTGCGTCACCTTTTTCCTTGGTGCGGCAAACTATAGTAAGCTCGTTTTCTTGTTCCACAAGTGTAAACGCAATCGACTGGGCGGCGCCACCGTTTCCGAGGAGTGCAATCTTCTTGTTAGACGGACTTACGCCATTCTCTTCGAGATTTCGCACGCAACCATAAGGGTCCGTCGTCGTTCCGCAGAGAGTCCCGCCGACAATGCCGTCCTTCCAGTACAGCGTGTTCACGCTGCCGGTGAACTTCGAAATTTCCGAAAGTTCATCCACCAGGCGGGCTGAACCGTCTGCATTGAAAAATTCCGTCTTGTAGGGGATGGTGACGTTTGCACCGTGAAACTTCATCGCCTTGAAGCCTTGAATCGCCTGGGCGAAATTTTCTGGTTCGGGTGCGTAGGGGAGATAAGCCGCATTGATGCCAAGGGCGTCAAAAAGGGCGTTGTGCATAGCGGGCGATTTGCTGTGAGCAACCGGATGCCCGAAAATGCAAAGAGTTTCCGTCTTTCCGTTTATGGAAGCCAAAGTAACCTCGTATGTCCTTCCCACCTGTGGGGAAAAACTCTAAATAATACACTACAAAGATATATTATTCTTGCGAGAAAGAATGAAAAAAGATGTTTGTTATTGGTTGTTAGTCATTGGTCATTAGTCGCTGGTCTTTAGTCTAAACGCCCCCTAGACACAATTTCTATATTTGTGCCCGATGAAATTACCTATCGTTTGCATAATTGGACGTCCGAACGTCGGAAAGTCCTCCCTCTTCAACCGCATTCTTGGCCGCCGTGCCGCCGTGGTGAGCGACCGCGATGGTGTTACCCGCGACCGTCATTACCAGAATGCGATTTACAAGGGTCACGAATTTACAGTCGTCGATACGGGTGGATTCTTGCCCGATGATTCTATCGACGTCTTGGCGGACAGCGTCCGCGCCCAGATTTTTAACGCCGTGAACGAAGCCGACCTGGTGCTCTTCATGGTCGATATCCGCGTGGGCATCACCAAGCTCGACCAGCAGTTTGCGCGCCTCATCCGCAAGCTCGACAAGAAGGTCATCCTCGTCGCGAATAAGAGCGAATTGCAGGGCGATCGCCAGGAAAGCTACGAATTTCTCAAACTCGGCTTTGGCCAGCCGCGTACCGTCAGTGCCCTGACCGGCTACGCTTGCCTCTCGCTCCTGGACGAAGTGGTCTCCGTACTCCCGACTCCGGTACGTGGCGAACGTCGCGAAGAACGCCCGGTGCGTTTTGCTATTCTCGGCCGCCCGAACGCTGGCAAGAGTACGCTCCTCAACCGCCTGTTGAACGAAGATCGCGCCGTGGTCTCCGACATCCCGGGTACGACCCGCGACTCCATCGACTGTGACTTTGTCGTTGACGGACAAAAGTTCGTGGTTACCGATACCGCAGGCCTTCGCAAAAAGGCTCGCGTCGAAGACGAAGTGGAAGTCTTCAGCAACATGCGTACGCTCGAAAGCATCCGCCGTTCAGACCTGTCCGTGCTCGTCGTCGATTGCACTCGCGGCATGGAAATCCAGGACTACCGCATCATCACGGAAATCCGCAAGGCAGGCAAGGGCCTCGTTGTCGTGTTGAACAAGTGGGACATTCTCCCGAATAAGAACGACAAGTCCTTCGATCACATGGTCAAGGAACTCCTCGAACGCGAACCGATGCTTGAATTTGTACCGATTCTCTCGATCAGTGCCAAGGAAGGCCAGCGCGTAGGCCGCGTGATTCAGGCTATCCAGACCGTCTATGCCAACTGCCGTCGTGTGCTTGGCCGTGACCGCGTTGCCGAAAGCTTTGCGAACTTCTTGCAAGAAAAGGCTCCTCCGAGCCACAACGGCCGTGTCGTTATGCTTACCCGTGCCTGCCAGATCATGGTGGAACCGCCGGTTATCGACATCGAAACCCGCACGCCGGAACTTGTCGACGAATCGTACAAGCGCTACTTGCTCAAAAAGTTTTATGACGAATTCCAGTTGCAGGGCGCTCCGCTCCGCTTGAATTTCGATAGAAAGTTAACCCTCAGAAAGGATGAAGAACTTGAACAGTTTACTGAGTCTTCCAATAGCGTACTTGCTGGGGTCGATCCCCAGCGCCATATGGATCGCAAAACTCGCGAAAGGTAAAAATTTTGATATTCGTGACTACGGCTCTAAGAATGCGGGCCTCACGAATACATTCCGCGTGCTCGGCTGGAAGCCTGCTCTCCCGGTCGTGTTCATGGACCTTTTGAAGGGCTTCTTCGGACCGTTTATCGCCCAGAAAATGTGCGAAGCACAGGTCGCCGCTGGCGGTGCCGATTACAGTGCATGGGTTCCGCTCCTTGCAGGCCTCCTCGTGATTCTCGGCCATAGCTTCACTTGCTTTGCCGGTTTCCGCGGTGGTAAGGGCGTGCTTGCGGCTCTCGGCGTGTTCCTCGCGATTTCGCCCTTGACGGTTCTTTGCGCATTTGCCCTCTGGATTATCCTCACGGTCACCACGAAGTACGTCTCCGTCGGTAGCATCTTCGGTTGCGGTCTTCTCGGCGCACTTTCCATCTTTGGCTATGTTTGCCCGGAATACTACTTCGAAAGCATCAACCTTGGCCAGATGATTCTTGCCGTGATTGTCGCTGTGTTCGTCATCGTGAAGCACAAGTCGAACATCAAGCGCCTCCTCAACGGCACCGAGAACGGCTTCGGCTCCAAGCGCAAGAAGTAAGTAAGAAGTGGGCTATGGGCTCGGCACGTTGTGCCTGTGAGCTCGCTTCGCTTTGAGGAACGGATTGCTTGCATTGTCATGCCGGCCTTTGTGCCGGCATCACCATTTCGGGACTGCATAAGAGTGAACCTGTAACAAGTACGGGGTGACAGCGATAAGAACCTATGTGTGCTTACATTTTATGAATATTGATGGCTGCAAGTCCATAAAATATTGTAGATTATATGCGGCAATAATTTTTGGCAATGTTAACCATTGACTAATGACTATAGACTATTAACTAGGAACGATATTATGAAAGTTACAGTTTTAGGTACCGGTGGCTGGGGCCTGACCCTCGGTCAAGTTGTTTACGAAAACAAGAACGAACTCACTTTTTGGACCAATTCTCAAGCAGAAGTAGACCTTCTTTCCACTGAACACCAGTACAAGGACAAACTCCCTGGCGTTATTTTCCCGGCTGATTTTAAGTACACGACCGATATGCACGCCGCTCTCGAAGGCTGCGATATGGTCCTTATCGTCGTTCCGTCGCAGTTTATGGCTGGCGTTGCCGCAAATCTTGGCTCTTGGACCCCTGCAAAGGGCAAGGAACCGATTGTCGTCTGCGCCACGAAGGGTATTCTCGAAGGCACGGACCAGCTCATGAGCGAAGTCATCCTCGAAAAGGTTCCATGGCTGACCGAAGACAAGATGGTTGCCTTTAGCGGTCCGTCTCACGCCGAAGAAGTGAGCCGTCACGTGCTTACCGCCATTGTTGCTGCTTGCGTGAACGAAGACTCCGCAAAGATCGTGCAGAAGGCTATGAGCTGCTCTTATCTCCGCGTCTATACTTCTACGGATATTGTTGGTGTTGAACTCTGTGGTTCCGTGAAGAACGTGATTGCAATTGCTTCTGGCGTGCTCTATGGCCTTGAAGCTAGCGGCAAGTTCAAGATCGGTGACAATACCCGCGCTGCCATCCTCACGCGTGGCCAGGCCGAAATGTGCCGCTTGGGCAAGGCTCTCGGTGCAAAACCCGAAACATTTGCAGGCCTCGCTGGCATGGGCGACCTCATTGTGACGTGCCTTTCCCAGCATAGCCGTAACCGTTACGTGGGCGAACACATTGGTAAGGGCGAAACGCTCGACCAGGTGCTTGCAGGCATGAAGATGATTGCCGAAGGTGTGCCGACTTGCCGTAGCACGCGCGCGCTCGCTAAGAAGCTCGGCGTTGAAATGCCGATCGTCGAAGCCGTCTATCAGATGTTGTTCGAAAACCGCAAGGTCGAGGACGTGGTCAAGGAAATCTGGGGCCGCGAACTCAAGGCCGAAAACTGGGCGTAGTTAAAACAAACTAACAAACACTCCGCTGCGAGCGGAAATTCCCTTTACTCTGTCATCCCGGCCACCGTGCCGGGGTCTTTTTTTCATGTCATTCCCACCGCAAATAGCTGTCATTCCCGCCACAAATAGCTGTCATTCCCGCCACCGAGCGGGAATCTCCTTCTCGTCGTCCTGAACGAAGTGAAGGACCCAGTTAAGTTTCGTTTCGTAAAAAACTTTACTGGATCCTTCCACCTCCGGTGTCAGGATGACGTTCTACACTCGTCATCCTGAGGGCGAAAAGCCCGAAGGATCCAGTAAAATTCCCCAAAAAATCTCATCAAAACACGAAAAAACTCGAAAATCTTGCTAAAATTCAATTTGTAAACTAAATTTTACATTTTAAAAATAAATCGATATTTTTGTTCTCTTGTCTAAAATTGTCAAAAACCAAAATTGCTGTTTTTGAAATAAATTCGCCAAATATTGCAAAAAATTTACAAAATAGCAACGTAATCTTTTTGTAATAAAAAGGGTGTGAAATTATAACTTTATTCCAAGTTGAAATAAATTTTTGTAAGCAAAACTTAATTTTCTCGAAAAAATAATGTAAACTTTGTTTTGTGAAACTTTTTCACAAAGATTGGAGAAAATCAACAAGGGAGCATATTATGCATTACACAAAACTCAGTGTTGCGGGTTGTGCCGCACTCATGTTTGGCCTCATCGCGTGTTCCGGCGAAGACGGAGCAGACGGTACAAATGGAACTAACGGTCTTAATGGTACTAGCTGCGAAGTGAAGTCCCTCAAGACTGGCGACGGCTATAAGGTGCTTTGCGGAGGGGATTCCGTTGGCGTCTTGCTGAATGGTAAAACCGGTGCTACTGGTAAAACGGGTGCTACTGGTGCTCAGGGCAAGAAGGGTGACACTGGTAAGACTGGTGAAAGCTGCACCGTTAAGCAGGTCACTGACGGCTATGACGTCTACTGCGGCAACGATAAAGTTGGTCAGTTGAGGAACGGCGTTGCTGGTGAATCTTGCACGACTGAAAAAGCAACAGATGGCATTCTCGTGAAGTGCGCTGGCGAAGATCCGGTGAAGATTTCGAACGGCGTTAGCTGCGAAGCTAAGGCTTACTCTAAAGATGGTAGAGATGGTCTTCAGGTCACTTGCGGTGATGCAGATCCGGTTTATCTGTGGAACGGTACAAAGGGTGATAAGGGTGATGACTGTACCGCTAATGAATTCACTGATAAAGATACTGGTAAGAAGGGCTTCAAAGTGTCTTGTGCTGGTGAAGTCGTCGGTACCGTGTGGAACGGTGATGATGGTGAAAACGGCGTAAGCTGCGTCAGCAAGGACAATGAAGATGGTACCGTGACGGTTACCTGTGGTGACGCAAACCCAGTGACAATCTACAAGGCTATGTGCGGTGAAGACTCTTATGACCCGGAATTCAAGTTCTGCGTTCTCGGCAAGCTTTATGACAAGTGCGATGGTAAAACATTCACCGTCAATAGAGAATATTGTAATGACGGTGTTGTTGCAACCTTGTGTAACGAAGTCGAGTTTGACAAGAAGGGTAACCCGACCAAGATTGTTGGCTTCCGTGGAACTACCAAGAAGGAATTCTGCTGGAACGGCATTATTACCAAAAAGTGCGCTGGCGAAGAATTCGGTGTAAACCAATACTGCGGTAAGACCATGGATGGAAAGGCTGACTCTGTCTGGACTTACTGTGATGAAGATAAGATGGCACAACTTCAAACTGCTTATAACAATATAGGCATTGATCTTTTGGCATCTTCGTCTAGTACTGGTGGCGTTAGCAGCAGCAGCAGTGCTGGTTTCTTTGGAAACTTGATTGGTGAAAAACTTGTCGCATATGAATTAGGCCCGGTGCAGGAATTCTATTCTACGCTTGAAGTCTTAAAGGAATCCTGTACAGATGATGCTACAGTAAGATGCGGTCTTGTGGTTTACGATGCAAAGAAGGAATTCTGCGATGAACGTGATGAAACGATTTATGGTTACACGATTATCAATAACTTGAAGGTGATGACAGAAAACCTTGCATTCGTATACAAGCTGCCTGTTGTTAACACTAAAAAGGACGATGATGGTAAAATCATAGAAAAGTCTCTTGAAATCACTAATAGTAGACTTGCTTTTGAGGAAGATGCTTTTGAAAACTTCGATGCTGGTGAAGGTAAGGGCCGTTATTACACTTGGAATTCTGCAATGGGTGTAGGCGACTTGAGAAAGGATTTGTCTGAAAACGGTGAACTTAAGGATCAGAAGCTGGTAAGTATTGATACCGTCTTTGGTGCCTGCCCGGAAGGTTGGAGATTGCCGAGTCAGTCTGAACTTGAAGATCTTAAGACAATGGCAGCTGAAGCTCAGGAAGGCTTTGCAAATCTTAACGATGAACAAGATCCTGAAAAAGTCATTAACTTTAATGTTCAATTCTTGGGATATCACGATGGAACCAAGGTTAAAGAATTGAATAAGAAGGCTTTCTTCTGGTCCTATGATGAAATCATTACGGGAAATGATGATAAACAGGCCTATGGCTTAGTTATCAAGGGTGCCGATGAAAGCGATGTTACTTCGAATAGTAAGAAGTTTGCATTCACGATCCGTTGCGTTCAGGATACTAGAAACTAATTAAGTCTCACATAATACAGCTCCAAGGCACCTGGCTCTCCACCAGGTGCCTTTCGGCTTTTTTTACATGTCATTCCCGCTGCAAAAAGATGTCATTCCCGCCTTGAGCGGGAATCTCCTTCACGTCGTCCTGAGCTATTCATCGCGTCGTCTTGAGCTATTCATCGCGTCGTCCTGAGCGTAGCGAAGGACCCTGTAAAGTCTCGTAACCGTCGTCCAGAGGGCGAAAAGCCCGAAGGACCCAGTAAAGTCTCGTTACGCAAAAAAACTTTACTGGATCCTTCCACCTCCGGAGTCAGGATGACGTTCTGCACTCGTCATTCTGAATGCAAAAAAGCCCGGACATCAATCCGAGCTAAAAAGAAATTGCTTTGGCGCAACCGCCCCGCAATGACGTGGATGTCGAGCGCAACAGGAGCGCCTGCGGTCCTATTGTTTCTCGATCTCCGTCTTAATCGCAAGAACATCTGATTCTGGAAGATCAGAAATACGTACGACCTTTTCTACAGAATCACCTTCGACAAGCATTTTCTTTGCCATCTCGTGTTTAGCCATATTCTGGCCCCGATCAATGGCAGCCTTGTTGATGGCATATTCATCCCATTTGGCTTTTTGAGCTTCGTCAATCATTTTCTGTTCCTCTTTCGATAATTTAGCCAAATATGCGGTCGAAAACAAGAGCTCAAAAGCTGTGTTGGCATACTGCTTGGGCATCTGCGTCATATTTTTTATGTTCTTGAGTACGTAAAGTCCTTTATCTAGAGTTGTTTCCAGCTGGTCCAATGGCTTATTGAACTTTGGAAGTTCCACAAATGCAAAAGAGAGTATGTTGCTCACGCTAGCTCCATTAATCTCGCGAAGCTTTGCCCGACGAATGTAGCGGTCATCGGCAAATACATTAAATTCCATGAAAACAACTGTAACGACGGGATTCAGTTCATAATTGTATTGCTTGCCGCGTACCCCTTGTGCAATAATCGTCTGTGATGCGTAATAAATAGCACGGTTGACGATGTTTTCCTGCATAAGAAGTTGCACTTCGATGATAAAGCGTCGCTGTGCAGAATCAATGCAATATAGGTCAAAGACTGTTGTTCGATTTTCGTTTGACCCATCATTAAATTCCTTGTTCCGGGACTGTACATCAACAATTGGCGATGCGATTTCGCCTTCGAGCACAGCGTTCAAAAGCGCAATCAAACAGACTTTGTTTTTAGTATCGGGATTGAAGGCCTTCTTGAATGTCCTATCTGTAAGGAGGTCTGCAAAAACACCTGCCCCCCTATATTCCTCATAAGTTCTAGCCTCGCTAATGGTTTTGCCCCAATGAATTTCAGATATGTTATTGTTGTTTTCCATAATTTTTTCTTAGTTAAACGCCCGATGATGTCGGGTTCATGGACAGAAATGAGTTCCCTACCCATTACATTAACACGCTTTTTTGAGGATTTTATTCCGAAAAATTTTTGTAAAAATGAAGAAAGTCTAAAAAGGAAAAACGGCCCGCGTTTGCGGACCGTTTTAATGAATAATAGAAAATCCTGTTACTTCTTGATGACGCGCTGGACGTTGGCTTTGGTCTTCAAAATGTAGGCGCCCTGGCGGATGCTCGGCTTGAGCGTGCCGTTTTCGTTGAGAGCTTCGCTCTTGAGGCCCTTCCAAACGAGGTTGCCGTTCATGTCAAAGATGTATGCCTGCATCTTGGAGTCGTTGATGACGGAGCGGTGGGCCATCTTGATTGCAGATCCGGTGCCCGTGCAGCCCGTGGCGACAATCTTTGCGATGTAAATGCCTGCGGCTTCGCTGTTGAAAGTGAGGGCGGTAGAACCGTTTTCGCCTTCTTTCTTGAGGGAGACCTTGGTTTCGCTCCACTTGGATCCTGCGGCGAGTTTGCCGTATTCGTAATCGACCCAGCTGCTGCCTGCAGCGCCGCCCACGTTCACGTAAGCGTCAGAAGTGCCCTGGCTGCGCATCGTGATGACGATGCTTGCGCAAGAGGAGAGGGCTTTGGCGCCTTCGGCGCTGATGTTCAAGAGCTGGTTCTGGTAGCCGCAAGATTCTTCGGACTGGTCGCAGCCGGCGAGCGGAACGCTGGCGTAACCTGCAATGCCGTCGATGGCGGTTGTGCCGTAGGTGACGTCGGAGAGCTTGTCACTCATGGCTTGCCAGCCAGAAACATCGGTGGAAGTCGTGTAGTCGACAATCACGACATCATCGGTCGGAACGATAATCGGTTCGACGTAGCTGGAGTCGCTTGTTTCGTCCTTGCAGTTGGCGACTAAATCGACTGAGGCACCTTTTTTATAAACGAGCGTCGTGATGGAACGTGCCGGCAAGACCGTGCAGTTTGAAATTGTCACGTTCTTGCTCTTGAGGCCGTTTTCCTTGGATTGCACGGCGGTAATGAGTCCGTAGCCTGCGATGGCCGGATTGTCAAGCTGGATGGCCGTGCTACCTGTATTGATGAGAACAGTAGTGATGGAGTCGCTGTTTGCGCTGAGGAAGGCGACCGTCTTGAGGTTTGCTTCGGCGGTGGATGTTGCAATAACGCTTGCACCCGGATTCACGAACTTGGAGAAGTGGCGCATGGCGTGGTATTCCGGGTGAATCTTGTAGCCTGCTTCATCGCAAACAAATTTGCCGCTGCCGTCCAGGTCCCAGCCTGCACCCGGGCAGACGCTAATCATCTGGGAGTGGTAACCCCAGAATAGCTGCCAGGCGATGTAGCCGGAGAGGCGACCGTCGGTAAAGCCGATTTGCATAATCTGGGCGAGGCCGAGCATGTCCTTTTCGCGCGGTTCGTCGAGCATCGGGCAGAATTCTGTCATGATGATGGGCTTGTCGCCCTTGCCGTAAACGTCGGCGATGGCCTTCATCGGCTTGCGGAAGTTTTCCGGGTCGAGGTAGTTATTGCCGGAGTTGTCGTTTCCGTCACCGGCATGGTAAAGGTGGTAGGAGTAGCCGTCGAGCTTGTTGGCGTCAAGTTCCTTGGCGTACTTTTCGAAGTTGCTGTAGCCGATGCCGAGAGGTTCGGGTCCGAGGAGTTTAGTCTGTCCCTTCACGGCGTCGTAGACGGCGTTCAAAGCTTCTTTGTAACCAGCGATTTCGTTAGTTTCTGTCGGTTCGAAGAGGGTTTCTTCGTAATCGGCTTCCATGTCCGGTTCGTTTTGGAGAGAAATGTAGTCCGGAGAGATGCCTGCGGCCTTGTAAGCTTCGAGGCTCTTCTTCCACCAGTTGGCAAAATCACTGTAGACGTATTTGCCATACGGGTCGCTGTTCGAGGGCTTGAGCGTGTTCTGGCTCTTGATCTTTTGTCCGTTTATCTTACCGTTCAGGCTGTTGCTCGGCTTGAGCTTTGCCGGGGCAGACCAGCTGGACATCTGGATTTTCATGTGGTCGCCGAGACGCTTTTTGGCTGCCTTGACGATGTCGATATCGTCTTGCAATTTCGTGGCGTCTTCGTCTTGATACCAGTTGCCGACACGGAGTAGGGAAAGGTTAAGACCGGTAAATGCTGTGTCGAAAATGGCTTCTTGATCTTCGGCAGGGAGGTTCTTGATCCAGCTCTGGTAGTAAACGCTTGCGCCACCGAAACCCGTAACTTTCTGGGCTGTTGCGCTCGGATCGACCGTAACGCTTGCGGCATAGGCGCTAGCTGCGAGCAATGCCGTAGAAATCAAATATTTTTTCATATTACACTCCTAAATTACACCGGATATATCCCTACACCGGTTCGACCATACACCGAGAGTTAAAGATACTAAAAGTAATAAGGAGTTTCAAGAATGTTTTATTCCTGCGTCATCCTGACCCTGCAAGGGGAAGGACCCAGTCAATTTATTACTAGAATTAACTGGATGCTTCGTTCTTCGAACTCAGCATGACGAGAGCGTGACTAGTATGCGCCGTCGCCCTTGAACACGACCTTGAACGTCTTCAAGATGAGCTTGAAGTCGTCCCCGAGCTTGCCATCGCGACGGATATAGTCGTTGTCGAGACGCATCTGCCCTTCAAACGGAATGTTGCTACGGCCGCTGACCTGCCAAATGCAAGTAAGACCCGGTGTCACGGAAAGGCGCATGCGGTGCCACGGTTCATATTCGGCCACTTCGGACGGAATTGGCGGGCGTGGTCCAACGATGGACATGTCGCCTTTGAGAATGTTGATGAGCTGAGGCAGTTCGTCGAGACTGAACTTGCGGAGAACGTGTCCGAACGGGTAAATACGAGGGTCGTTCTTCATCTTGAAGGTCTTGCCGCCTGTCTCATTCAAGGCCATGAGTTCTTTTTTGCGTTCTTCAGCATCGGCGTACATGCTTCGGAACTTGTACATGGTGAACAGAGCGCCATTCTTGCCAACGCGCGTCTGTTTGAATATAATCGGGCCCTTTGGATCGCTGATTTTTACGGCGAGTGCACAGAACAAAAGGAGCGGGGACAGTACAACCAATGCTGCGGAAGTGCAGGTGATGTCTACGATTCTCTTGATGATGTGTCTAAAGCGGATCTTGTGGGGGTGAACCCAGATATCCGAGAGGTTAAGCCTGTTGAGCGTGAAGAAACTTCCGTTGGTGCTGTTGAATTCCTTCAGCTTGTCGTCCATTTCGAGGTTGTCCTTTTCCTGATAGCCGGTGTAAAGGTATGCTTGGAAAATGGGTGCCTTAGGCTTGTGGCGAAGGGCCTGGATAAGGCCAGCGTCGTTGAGCTTGTGAAGAATTTCCTTGCGGATGCCCTCAAGCGTGCTCATGTCGGAATTCAAAAGGATGATGCCGATACCGCTGTTGTCACTCAAATAACCGAGAACATCGATAAAGCGCAGGTGCGAAAACATCGTAAGCACGCTGATCTTCCAGGTGTTTTCGACAATTTTAGAGGGACGGCCCCAGCCGAGCACATCGAACTGGTGCGAATAAATCTTGATGAAAAGGAATGGCTTGCGGGTGCGGTTCGCGCGCAAAAACTCCTCGTTTAACCGGGCTTTGAAGAGCCTGGCCGGGTAAACGATGTTCTTTAACTTTTGCTCGTTCAGAATCGAGCCGATTGTTGGATTTGCAGCTTCCTGTTCCATGGCCAACAATATAGTAAACTAAAGGCTTTTTTCAGTATATGTTGAATGGCGTTTTGTTGCCGAATTCCCGATTATATCGTAGATTTTGTGGTGAAGAAAGGAGAAACAGTGTTCTATAAGTTTTTGGGGATTATTTTTACAGTTTTTGTTTTGTGGGGGTGCTTTTCGAATTCAGTATCGGAGTCGGAAAGTGTAGTGGATTTGGGGAGCGATAGCCATGCGCGGTTTGCATTTGTAGATGACCGGATGCAACTTGTGGAGGGCGCAAAGGATACCGTTGTTCTCGGCACAAATAAGAAAGGTGCCAAATTTGATGAAACCCCAGAAATGAGGGTCTTACTTGATTATGATTTTTGGATGGATGTCCGAGGAGTGACTTGTGGCGACTTTATGTCGGTCTTGGAGTCGTCAACTCTTGTGAAGAATTTGGACTGCGGAAAAGATGATGAACCGATTGTCAGTATTACCTTTTTTGATGCTGTCCTCTATGCAAATGAAAAAAGCAAAAATGAGAATCTAGATACCGTTTATGAATATTCGAAAAAGACATTGGACAAGGCTGGGCATTGCGTTGGTCTAGAAGGTTTTTCGTTCCATTTGGACAAGGAGGGCTTCAGGCTCCCGACCGAAGCGGAATGGGTTAAGGTGGCATCAAAGGCCGATGGAAAAAACTTCGTCTTTTCTGAAAGTGTGAAGGAATTTGTCAATGACTTTAAGGGGTTGTTGAATAATTCGATTGTTGAAAATTTCGCTGGCGCATCGAACACGAACGAAGCGGATGAACGTATTGTTAAGGGCGGTTACGATTATGACTTGTCCTCCATAAACCTTTATTCTAGAAGCGATATTTATGCGGTCACACCGTCTACACTTGCCGACTATGTTGGATTTCGTTTGGCTCTAGGTGCAATCCCTAATGCGACTTTTTTGGATCAGGGCGGAAAGAAGGTGAATTCTCCTGTCAAGAAGGTTGCTTCTGCACTGAATTTGTGGGATTATACAAAGACTTCTAAAGTCAAGCTTGTCTTTAAAAACGAGGCTACAGGCAACCTCAATTACATTGATTATACAAAAGAAAATGATGTTGTAGAAATTGAAGATACGATTCCGGCTTATCATCCCGATATTTCCCCGGATGGATCTAAAGTGGCGTTCTGTACGGGTATTGAAGGTGTCGACCAGACTTCCCGACTTTATGTCCGAAATTTGGATCCGAACGGCTCTGGCCTTGTAAAGCTGGATGTCAAGAGCGCTGCTATTCCTCGCTGGAGCGTGCTTGTTAATGGCGATACCGTTATTACCTACGTGACTAATGCTGGTGATAATTCAAATGATAAGACTTTCAAAAGTGCAAGCACTTGGCAAGTGACTTTCATGAATGGAAAGTTCGGAACTCCGATAAAGTTGTTCGACGGTTCGTACCATGGCGGTATCAGTGAAGACGAGTCGCTTGCTGTGACCGGGTCGAAAGTTCTCCGCGCTCGTGTCCATAAAAAAGAGAAAACCTGGTATAATAAGGAACAGGCGTGCAACGTGTCGCTTGCTAAAGATTATAGCAAGCGTACGGCTTTTCTTGATTTTGGTGGTGAAATAGGCGCGGCTTTTGTTGGCGAAACGTACAGAGTCCACGAGTATCTGTTTATTGCGGACAGCTCTGGAAATCTTGTTCAAAGCGTGAGGGCGCCTGAGGGCTTTGTATTTGACCATTCCGAATGGGCTACGGGGCGTGTGAACCAGAATCTTGTGGCTACTCTTACAAATGTAGAAGGGGCTCACTCGAAAATAGTTCTTGTCCATTTGGCAGATAGTTCTGTTACAAGTCTTGTTGAAGGCGAAGAATTGTGGCATCCGAGCCTCTGGATTCAGGGCAAATCGATTGCGCTCTCCAGTAGCTCAAGCTGGGTCTCTAGCAGTTCCCAAAAATCGAGTTCCTCAGCCGAACGCATCGAGAGTTCTAGCAGCGTGAAATCGAGCTCAAGCAGTGTAGAATCAGGCCGCGTAGAATCAAGCAGCAGCGAAGAGGTTGCTTCGAACTCTTCGAGTTCTCGCGATGACGGTAAAAGCTCTAGTTCTCGCAATGGCGACGAAAGTTCTAGCAGTTCTTCGGACAATCTGGTTGAAAATTTTGTGCTGGATGAAGATAGCGCTGGTTTTTATGTGAAAAACAATGAATTCCAGGAAGCTCATTGGAGTTACAAGATGGAACTCGTCTGGACGTACAGTGACCAGGCTGATGTAGCCATTTTGGGATCCTCGAGAGCGCATCACGGTGTTATCCCATCGTTGTTCAGTGACAAGTTCTTCGTAGTGAATTTTGCCAGTGCGCATGGAAACCTTCACAGTTCCCATTATATGGCCATAAATTACATTTTGCCCCACTACAAAAAGTTAAAGTATATCATTGTCGATATCAGTTTTGACAGGCTTTGGCTTACAAAGGAAAACAGCTTCTTTTATAATAGTAGCCCCAGCATCAAGGGTTACGTTTACGACGCCAATCACGACTTCTGGAAGTCTGGAATCCCTGACGGTTTGCTTGAAATGACACGGGATGTTCCCAAGGTTTCTTCCTATGCGGCTAATTTGACCGAACGCGGCTATATGCCGTTAAGGGGATGTAGCGAGTGGAGGGGGAGCCCTCGCCCAGAAAAGGATAAGAATTGGCTGGATACGGGACGCGTTCGTCTCGAAGAAACAATGGGCTACCTCGCGGACATTGTCGAACTTGCTGCACAAAGGAACATTAAGGTGGTCGGGGTGGAGTTCCCTCAAAATCCCAATTACAAGAATGTGGATGCTTACGGAAAGTACGGGCTGCGCAACAGCGATGCTCCTGAAATCATTGAACGTTTAAATGGGCTAGCCCAGAAATACGGCAATTTCACCTTCTTTGACCAGCATAAAATGGGGGAACATGATTACCTTGAGGGGATGAATTACGATGATGACCATCTTTGCCGTACCGGGGCTGAGCAAATGACCCATCGCCTGGACTCGCTGTTGAAAACGCTGGAGTGACTTTTTACTACATTATAGCGCGTAAAATTTAAAATGGAGACGCTATATGTTGCGTATTGGTTTAATTGGCACGGGTACCGTTGGTGGTGGTGTCATTCAGATTCTTGAACAGAAGATTGCCGAATATAAGGAAAAGCTTGGCGTTGAACTGCAGCTCGCTTGCATCTGCGCTAAGTCCGAAGAAGAAGTGGCCCCGTACAAGGCTAAGGGCTACAAGGTCTCGACCAATGCCGACGAAATGATTGCTGGCGACGATATCGACGTGCTCGTGGAACTCGCCGGTGGCTACAACATGCCGCGTAAGTGGATCCTCGCTGCTCTCGAAAGCGGCAAGCACGTGGTTACCGCTAACAAGGCTCTCCTTGCCAAGTACGGTCACGAAATTTTCCCGCTCGCCGCAAAGAAGGGCCTGCATGTCTTGTTCGAAGCTGCTGTCGGCGGTGGCATTCCTATCATCCGCAGCGTCCAGGAAGGCTTCGTTGGCTCTACGGTCGAAAGCCTCAGCTGCATTATCAATGGTACTTGCAACTACATCTTGAGTCGCATGGCCGAAGAAGGTCTCGATTTCGATGTCGTCTTGAAGGACGCCCAGAAGCTCGGCTTTGCTGAAGCAGACCCAACTTTCGATATCGAAGGTATCGACTCCGCCCACAAGACCGCCCTCCTTGCTAGCCTTTGCAGCGGCAAGCGCGTGGACTTCGAAAAGATCCACGTCACCGGTATTTCCAAGATCACCGCTCAGGATATCGCATTTGCTAAGGAACTCGGCTGCTGCGTGAAGCTCCTCGGTATCTACCACCGCGACGGCGACCGCGTGGACGCCCGTGTCCATCCGTGCTTCGTCCCGAACACGAACTTGCTCTCTAACGTGAATGGCGTTATCAACGCTGTTTACCTCAAGTGCGACAATCTCGGCGAAACGGTTCAGACCGGTGCCGGTGCTGGCCGCCTCCCGACCGCATCTGCAGTCGTGGCCGACCTCGTGTCCCTCGCTCGTTCTACCGACCAGGGCAGCCGCAAGGCACTCCCGATGGGCTGGTTCAACGTCGAAAACTCTGCAACGCTCGTTCCTATCTCCGAAACTAGCGCCCGCTACTACCTCCGCTTCACGTCCCGTGACGCTTGCGGTGTGCTCGCCAAGATCACGAAGATCCTTGCAGACAACAACATCTCTATCGAAACGATTATCCAGAAGAACGTGAACGACCCGGGCAAGGTGTCCATCGTCGTCATTACGGAAAAGACTCTCGACAGCAAGCTTTCCAAGGCTGTCGATGCAGTGAACTCTCTCTCCGAAATCGTTGAGAAGAGCCAGGTCATCCGCTTCCTCGCTTAATTAAGGGTCGTATATGATTCGCGCAACTACTTTGGAACGAGTACTTCTGATCCTCTCGGATTTTGCCGCTTTGTCGATTTGTTTCGCCTTGGCGTTTTGGGTTCAGTTCCATAGTGGCTGGATTGTAGATAAGTTTGACCCGAGCAAGACGTTCGAAAGCTATTGGCAGTACGGACTTGTCTTGAATATCGGGTGGCTTACTCTATTTACCTTTGCCGGATTGTATCGCTCCTGGTTGTTGCTTTCAAGAACGCACCAAGTCTTGCGCGTCCTCAGGGCCGTTGTCATTGGTGTGGTCTTAGTGATTGTCTGTCTTTTCGGTGCTGAATTCATGGGGAAGGTCTTCACGAACCAACCGCTCAGCGAAGGCTATCTTTATGGATCTCGGTTCCCGTGGATATTTATATATGGCGGTTTAGCCATTTTGCTTGTCGGCTTTTTCCGTATGCTCATCTATATCTTCTTGCGGGCTTTGCTCCGTTTGGGATATGGTGCGAACAACATCCTTGTGCTTGGCGCTACGGAAGCGGGCCGAAAGATTGCAGAAGATTTGGCAAAGACTCCAGCCCGTGGTCAGCGTGTTGTTGGCTTTGTCGATGAACGTTTCCAGGTGTTGCCGAAGACGTTTGCAAATGTTCCTATTCTCGGAAAGTATTCCGATTTGCCGGCTCTTGTCAAGAAGTACAAGGTCAGCGGCATTATCATTGCGCACGAAAGTACCTCTCCGCAAGAGATTATGCGTGTGCTCGTCTGGATTTGCGAACTCCCGCTCCACATTTATATTGTTCCTGAACTGTATAGCGTTGTGAATGGACGCTTCAAGGCTAACCTTGTTTACGGCTTTGAATTGCAGGAACTTTTTGCGTTTACGATGCCGCCTTGGCAGGTGCGTGTCAAGCGCATTATCGATATTGCTTTTGGCTTGTTCCTCGGGCTTTTGTCGCTTCCGGTTTGCTTGTTTGCTGCCATTGCGATTAAGCTGGATGACCATGGCCCTGTTTTCTATTCGCAGGAACGCATTGGCCTTTATGGCAAGCCGTTTACGGTCTACAAGTTCCGCACGATGCGTACCGATGCCGAAAAGTTCGGTGCCCAGTGGGCCACCAAGAAGGACCCGCGCATTACGCGAATCGGCCGCTTTTTGCGCAAGACCCGCATTGATGAACTTCCGCAGATTCTTTGTGTTTTGAAAGGCGACATGAGCATGGTGGGGCCGCGTCCGGAACGCGCTGTGTTTATCGGCAAGCTCCGTGAACAGATCCCGTTCTACATCAGCCGCCTCAAGATGAAACCGGGCCTCACTGGCTGGGCTCAGGTTTGCCACCACTATGATACGAGCATCGAAGATGTGCAGATCAAGCTCCAGTACGATATGTACTACTACGAGAATATGAGCTTGCTTTTGGACTTCCAGATTCTTGTACGAACAGTTTATGTTGTTTTAACCGGAAAAGGCGCACAGTAATGTACGGCGATAATTCTACTCCAGTATTCCCAACCGAAGATGCTTTGACCATGATCCGCCTCGCTTTGGCGGAAGACGTTCGCACGGGCGACGTGACCAGTGAATGGACCATCCCCGCGGACCAGAAACAGCATGCCCGCCTCATTGCAAAAGAAGATGGCGTGCTCGCCGGCCTTCCGATTATCGAACTCGTGTTTCAGGAACTCAAGGCAAACGCCAAGGTGACGCTCCACAAGAAAGATGGTGACGTCGTGAAGAAGGGCGACCTGATTGCCGAACTCGACGGAACAACGCACGAACTTTTGACGGGTGAACGCACGCTCCTGAACTTCATCCAGCAGCTCTCCGGTGTGGCAACGGTTGCCCACACGTTCCAGGAAGCCTTGAAGGGCGGTAAGACCAAGGTGCTCGACACCCGCAAGACGATTCCGGGTTTCCGCACTTTGCAGAAGTACGCCGTTCGCGTCGGTGGTGGTTCCAACCACCGCATGGGCCTCTTTGACATGGTGCTCGTGAAGGACAACCACATTGCAGCCGCCGGTGGCGTGCTCGAAGCTCTTGAAGTCGTCAAGAAGAACAACAAGCAGGGCTTGATGGTCGAAATGGAAGTCGAAAACTTCGACCAGCTCCGTGCACTCCTCAACAAGGGCGTTGACGTCATCATGCTCGACAACATGAGCAACGAAATGATGGCCGAAGCCTTGAAGATTATCAAGGAAAGCGGCGACAAGTGCCTCGTGGAAGGTTCTGGCAACATGACGCTCGAACGTGCGAAGCAGATTGCAACGCTCGGTCTCGACTTCATCTCTGTCGGTGCCCTCACGCACAGCGTCAAGGCCCTCGACATCTCGATGAGAATTTAATTCGAATTTGTTATGGCGGGCGTTGCCCCGCCATCTAGCTGTCATGCCCGATGCTGAATTGTCATGCCCGCCGGAGCCTGTGCTGAGCGCAGTCGAAGTAAGCGGGCATCTCCTATTTATAAGTCTACTAAGCTCTAACTTCTAACTGCGGCAAAGTCGCTCCTTTACTATATTTCCACTATACAGACGCTTTATGGGAGTTTTTATGCGTTGTTTAGTTACTGGTGGTGCTGGATTCTTAGGAAGTCACCTTTGCGAAAGACTTTTGAATGACGGTCACGAAGTCATTTGCCTGGATAATTACTTCACAGGCCGTATGGCTAACGTTGCCCACCTGCGCGACAACCGCAACTTTGAACTCATCCGTCACGATGTGACCGAACCGATTCTTTTGGAAGTGGATCGCATTTTCAACTTGGCCTGCCCGGCAAGCCCGATCCATTACCAGTTCAACCCGGTAAAGACCATCAAGACAAGCGTCATGGGCGCAATCAACATGCTCGGTCTCGCAAAGCGCGTGAAAGCCCGCATCTTGCAGGCTTCTACAAGTGAAGTCTACGGCGACCCGGCTGTGCATCCGCAGACCGAAGACTACTGGGGAAACGTGAACCCCATCGGCATCCGCAGCTGCTATGACGAAGGCAAGCGCGTCGCCGAAACGCTTTTCATGGATTACCACCGCCAGAACAAGGTCGACATCCGCATTGTCCGCATTTTCAATACGTACGGCCCGCGCATGCTCCCGAACGACGGCCGCGTGGTTTCGAACTTCATTGTCCAGGCGCTCAATGGCGAAGACATTACCATTTACGGTGATGGTAGCCAAACGCGTAGCTTCTGCTATGTGGATGACCTCATCGAAGGTTTTGTCCGCTTGATGAATCAGGACAAGATTATCGGACCGGTGAACATCGGCAATCCTGGCGAATTCACGATGCTCGAACTTGCGAAGGAAGTGCTTGAACTCACGGGCTCCAAGAGCAAGATTGTCTACAAGCCGCTCCCGGGTGACGATCCGAAGATGCGCCGTCCGGACATCACGCTTGCCAAGAGCGCTCTCAAGTGGGAACCGACCATCCCGCTCCGCCAGGGCCTCGAAAAGACAATCGTCTACTTCGATAACTTGCTCAAGTCGAAGTAACCATTTATCTTAAATATTTGTCTTTCATTCTCTAGTTTAGGGGAGTCGTCGAGACTCCTCTTTAAATTTTTTGACAAAGTTTTAGTTTTTGCGAAAAAGAGAGAGTGATATGTTTCGCAAACTGTTGTCATCGCTGTTATTTTTGTCTGTAGCCGCTTGGAGCGCACCCTTGTTTTCCGACCAAACGCTTCCTGAAGATTCTATCAATGTCGAATATTTTATAACCAATACGACGTTTGAAGATACCCTTGAAATCGATGCTTTGAACAATCCCACGGAGCTTTCTCCGTTTATTGTTTTAGGTGAAATTTTCGGATTTAACGGGTTTATCTGGGCGTGGGACCGTTACGTTCTCGATAAGGATTATGCGCGCACCGGGCCTAGCTATTGGAAGCGCAATTTCAAGGAAGGTTGGGAATGGGATCACAATCATTGGGCGATTAATTTTTACGGGCATCCTTATCAGGGCTCTGTTTATTACAACCTTGCGCGTGGTGCAGGTTATGGATTTTACGCAAGCCTCCTGTTTTCTGCCATCGGAAGCTACACGTGGGAAATGTTTGCCGAGACGGAATACCCTGCGCCGAATGACCTTATTGCGACATCTATCGGCGGTGCCGTTTATGGCGAAGTTTTGTACAGACTTTCAAGAAAACTCTATGGTGTAGACGAATCATCTTGGTATAATCAAGTGGGGGCTTTTGGAATTTCTCATGCCGCTTATTTGCAAAGAAAGGTATTTGGCAATCGCGACGGCATCACAGGGAATACTCCGATGGACCTGTCTATTTTCTTGGGAACTGGCTCGCACTTTGGAAACATTTATCGCTACGGTGGACGCAATGAAGATGACTTGGACCAGCGCTGGGACGATAAGCATGTCATGTACGGTGCCGAAATTGAATACGGCAAGCCGTTCCGGAAGGTTAAGCGTCCTTTTGATTACTTTACTTTGTTTACTCGTGGCGAAGTTGGCCCCGATGGAACGCTGTTTCAGCTTGACGTGACGGGCAAACTCATGAACGCCGGTGTTCATGGCCGTGGGCATTGGGTGGACTTTGCGACGTATCTCGACTATTGCACATTCTATGGCGACTTCGCGACGGTCGGTACAATTTCTATCGGTACAGGCATCGATTTCTCGCTTTGGCTTTTACCCTCGTTGCGGTTCCGCATGTACCACCAGATTTATTTCATATTGCTCGGTACGACGGACATGGGCTACGATGATCTGATTCGTGAAGTCCATCCGGATTATGAATCGAACATGGACAATTACCAGTACAATATGGGTGCAAAGTATGTTTTGGGTATTGAAGTTCTGATAGGCAAGAAGTTCCGGATTAAGAACAAGACGATTGTCGATGCGCTGCACACGATTCCGGGCTCGCTCCCGCACTATGGCGCCGATGGCTGGGACATGTTGCTGATGAACCACGCTTCTATGGAATACGATTTGACGGATAAAATTGCTATGGGCGGGCGCCTGGATGCTTATGCCAAAATTGCCGCCTATTCCTCCGAATTCTTTGAACCCATGAGCCGTGGCGTCTTCGCGTACACCCTGTACTTCAGCTATAAACTATTCTAAAAATCTAGCCTTGTTGTCATTCCGGCCTCTTGTCACCCCGGACTTGTTCTCTTTGACCACTTAGAGCTTCAGCTCTTATGTGGTCATGATCCGCGAATGGGGACGGGGCGGAATCGCCATCTTGTATTAGAACATTCTTCCATTTTCATTAATTGACGTTTTCTCAACTTTTTTCTATGATGTTTATATAATGAATGATCTTCCTTTACATAAAAATGCGAATATCCGCACTGCGGATTTTTCGATGTTGAATTTTTTGTGTCAAGCAAACGTGTTGCCCGATAAGATTGCCATGTTCAGCAGCCTTAAGGAATTCGGGCTTGAAAATTATGTAAAAGTTCAAGCGGCGGTGCTCCTCTTGGTGAAACGCGGCTCTGTGGATGTAGAACTAGACCTTAAGACTTATCACCTTGAAGCGGGCGCCTTGTTTGTCGTGTTCCCGGAACAGGTGTTGCGTGCCAAGAAGGCTTCTGAAGATTTTGACCCCATCTGCATTGCATGCTCCAAGAACATGATTGATGAACTGATCATTCGCTTTGATGACAATACGCGATTGATCTTAAGGTTCCGTGAAAATCCGTTGCAACAGCTCGACAAGGGCAAGTTTGAACAATTGAATGCAAGCTTCGAGTTCTTGAAGAAAAAGTTTGAAACGACAGAAACAAACGCTTGCCGCTTGCAGGTCCTCAAGAATCATCTGATCGGTCTTTTGTACGAATGCATCGGCTTTGTCGATGAACCGCTCACGACGGATGTCGTCAAGAGCCGTGGCCAGGTGCTATTCGCGCAGTTCATTGATCTCGTTGTCGAAAAGCATCGCGAGCAGCATTCCGTGAAGTATTATGCCGATGAACTCGGCATCACGCCGAAGTATCTCTCTGCTGTCGCCGAAGAGCAGACTGGCAAGAACGCCAAGCGCTGGATTGACGAACATATCGCACTCGATGCAAAGGTGCTGTTGCGCTCGTCTTCTCGAGACATCCAGAAGGTCTCCAAGATTCTGAACTTCCCGGACGTCTCGTTCTTTGGCAAGTTCTTCAAGCGCCTCGTCGGAGTCTCGCCCAAAGCCTACCGCAAAACTGCAGAATAAGTTCGTTAAACCAATGTTGTCATGCCCGGCCTCGACCGGGCATCTCCTTTATTTACGATAATTTAACCGTTTGTCTATAATCAGTTTTTTTCGTATGTTGTATATTACTAGATTGTTCTTAATTTGCAATAAACAAGTCTGATTATGAAATTGAAAAAAGTTGTCTTATTCACGCTGCTTTTGGCCTCCGTTTTACTTCTCGCAGCCTGTGTCGAGGAGCGCAAAGAGTATTATAGCGACGGTGTGCTTAAAGAGATAACGACGTATCGCAAAGGTGTTAAAGATGGCCCGTACATCTCGTATTATAGAGATGGAAAAAAACAAAAAGAAGGCTTATATAAAGATGACAAGCAAGATGGAGTTTGGAGAGAATGGCACGAAAATGGGCGCTTGGCATTTGAAGGTTTTTATTAT
Organism: Fibrobacter sp. UWB3; assembly: GCF_002210405.1. Lineage (NCBI taxonomy): Bacteria > Pseudomonadati > Fibrobacterota > Fibrobacteria > Fibrobacterales > Fibrobacteraceae > Fibrobacter > Fibrobacter sp. UWB3. Next base: position 13,907 of record NZ_MWQJ01000008.1, on the reverse strand, counting down.
GCAGGGATGCGCGATAGTGTCTGGAAATGGTGGCATAGCAATGGACAATTGTCGAAAGAAGAGTTCTATAAAGGTAAAATTTATAGTTATTGGGTGCAGAATTGTCGAAAAATTTCGGACTGCAAAGAAAACTTTATTCGTGATAGCGTGAGCCGGGAGTGGTATGAAAATGGGGTGTTAGAATCGGAAAACCATTATAAAGATGGTGTGCAATTTGGTGTTAGTAGGAAATGGAATCGTGATGGCTATTTGTCTGTTGAAGGGCTTTTCAAAGAAGGAAAAAAAGACAGCATTTGGAACACGTGGTCTAATGGATATTTGTTTTCGGAAGCAAGTTATAAACTAGACCAAAGAGATGGAACTTGGAAAATGTGGAATGTTATAAATGGACAATTGCGAAGCGAACGAAAATACAAGTCTGACAAAAAAGAGGGGTCTTGGAAATCTTGGTATGAAAATGGACAACTAGAGACTGAATCTTTTTATATATCAGATAAACTTGATGGAACGAGTAAAAAATGGTTTAAAAACGGAAAACAGAAAGAAGAGAGTTTATACAAGTCGGGCTTGCTTGATGGTGCTTGGAAAGCGTGGTATGAAAATGGACAATTGAAAGATGAGCGATTCTATAAAAATGGTGAGTTTGATGGAATATGGACGGAGTGGTATAGCAATGGTTGCCTAAAATCGAAGGTTATTTACAAGGACGGTAAGCGTTATGGAACTTGGAAATGGTGGTACGAAAATGGAAAATTGCAATGGGAAGATAATTACGTATTAGACAGAGCTCATGGTGTATGGAAAAGGTGGTATAAAAGTGGAAAATTGAAATCCGTATTTTATTATAGAGACGGCAATTTAGAAGGTGTTCGGAAAGCGTGGCATGAGAATGGAAAAATCGCCGAGGAAGAACATTATAATGCAGGAAAACTGGATGGCGTTAGGAAAACGTGGCATAAAAACGGGCGCTTAAAGGCAGAAGAGTATTATGAAGATGACATGCCTGTTGGCGTTTGGAAAGTGTGGAATGAAAATGGAGAATTGAAAGAGGAAGAAACCTATAAAGATGGCTTTAAAACATCTGTTCTCGACAAAACAGTTGCTAGCGATGATGAACGCGGGCTAAAGAATGCTAGAAGACGTTCTGCTCCAATGGGACCTGCTATAATGAGAGTATGGAAAATTCCAGAAGATTCCCTGAAAATTCAGCAGTCTAGGAAATCTCGTCCTACAGGAACTTTAAGGACGATTCTGGAATTAGAAAAAAAGGTCTATATGACAAAAAGGTACCTGAAAACAGGTACTTTTTGATTATATGACATTTGGGTACCTGAAATCGTCCGCAAGCCTTTATCTGCTTGGCTTGCACGCATAAAAAAGTCTCTCAATTAGCATTTTTCGCCTTTTCAACGACATTCCGTTATGAATGTTCAGCTTACGCTTCAGCCATGAAAACAGCGATTCCATTTCGTTATTCGTGTTGGGAATTTCCAGCTCGATATTGTCATAGAAGGTCCAGAGATACGGCATGTTTCGCTTTAGGCTCAGGTATGCGCTTCTCAGATTCTTGTGGGTGTAATGGGATCGCCCGTTGCTGTCCGTCGACCTTTCCTTTATGAATGCTTCCCAACGCACAAACCACTCGTTCATGACGCCCTCAAATGATTCTTTATCTGTACGACACAGCAAGCGGGAAATGTCCAGCAGTTCGATTGATGCTGGCAGCTTCGGGTGGTTTGTCAACTTGTGCTTTATCGTCTGAAGCTGATGGAACTGGCAGTATTGATATCTATAGCCGGATAGCCGTTCTCTCAGTCCTTTCAAGCCGTCGCTGACGATGCAAATGATTTTATGCCCGTCCTTTTCTAATGCTCTGACGCCCTCTACGTAATCATCAACACGCTCTTTGCGATTGATAAATTTATGCCACAGCACCTCGCCCGAGATGTGGTCCTTTATGGCCACCACACCAAAATTCCATCCCCAGTACGAAGTGTCCATCATGGCGATAACAGGCCCTGGAGCGTTGTTTCGAGCCGTAGCCTTATCGCATTTGGCAAGATGACGGTATATGGTTCGTTCATTCACTTTCAATTGAGTTGCAATCTGTCTTACCGTCAGGTTCCCTTGCGAGTAAAGTTCTATCACTTGGGAATCCTTGATTCTAGAACTTGGAGTGAAAATGTGTCCGCAGGTCTTACAAAGCCACCGCTGCTTGCCCTGTTTAAGCCCCTTCTTGATGACCTTGTTTGACCCACAAAAAAAGCAAATTTTTCCCATAAAAGAAAAATTTGCTACAACGCCTTATAAATCAAATGGGTTCGAGAAATTTAGGTACCCAAATGTCATATAGGCCGAAAAAAAATAAAATCTGAATGAATCTCTACACTTTCATCGCATCGACTTGATTGACGATTGCAGTCACGGCTTCGATGTACTTGTTGATGTTTTCTAGAATCACTTTTTTGTCATCGGTCATGTTTGGGATGCGCACGCCCGGGAACATCTCGTAAACTTGTTCGTGATTTTCAGGATATTTGCCGGTCGAAAGGTAATAGACTCCGTAAAGCAAGGGCAGGAGCGTTATTGTAGAACGCACGTAAATCTCGTGCGGATTGCGGTATTCCTTGAGGTAAAGAAAAAATTGGTGCAAATGTACGAGCAACCCGCGTAGTTCGCGTTCACATTCCATACGCAGTTCCGCAAGATTTGGGCTGAAATTTGCAAGCGGCGATTCGCCACAAATCGTTACATTTCGGCTTTTGATATGCAAAAATTCCAGCGGGAACACATCTTGCGAGGTCTTGATTTCATAACGGGTGAATACGTGATTGAACTCGATGTTCTCGCGCTTTGCCTTTGCAGTAAGCTTCTGCAAAGGGAGCAAGTCCTCGACGGAATTGGACTTCAAAATAAAGCTGACCGTCCACGGAAATTCCAGCGCAGAATAACCTTCCATAAGGCAATCGCCGTGAATGAATGCCGATATGAGATTGTCGCCGAACGCTTCTTCAAAGAGCTTCGGCCATTCCGAATTCTGAAATTCTGCAACACTTAAAATTTTTCTCATAGGGAACCTCTAAATTACCAGCTTCCGCCGGAGCCGCCACCGCCAAAGTGGCCTCCTCCAAATCCACCGCCGAAACCGCCTCCAAAGCCGCCTCCGCCAAATCCCCCAAAGCCTCCGCCAAAACCGCCGCGGTGGTGGCCACGATTGCTGTTGCTAAGGGCGTTCCCGAGCAAGAACCAGAGGCATCCGTTTCCGCGTCCGCCGCCATTTTTCGAGACGAGCAAAAATAGGATCACGAAAATAATGAGTGCGAGTCCGAACGGGCTGCTTTCTTCTTCTTGCGGGAGCTGGTCTGTGTTGACCTCGATCGTAATGCCTTTTTCCTTAGCGACAACTTGAGCGATTTCCCAAGCCAATAGCATGATGCCTTGACCGTATTTTTCAACCCTAAATGCAGGGACAATTGTCTTTTGCTGGAGCCTTTCTACGAGCACGTCGGGCAAGTAACCTTCGGCGCCATAGCCGACTTCGACACTGCGCTTGTGCTGCTTCATCGCTGCAAAAATCAGGACACCTTCGTTCGATTTGCCGCCAACGCCCCAGCTTTCGGCTATGTTCAAGGCGTAATCTCTAAAGTCCGCATAGCCGATGTCATGGATGAGTGCTACCGCAAGCCCAAAGCCTGCTTTTCTGTAAAGTTCTTCAGAAAGTACGTTGATAAACTGCACTTCTTGCTTCGTGAGCAGGCGGTCTTCATCGTACACGTAACTGTTCTGCGGGCGCTTGGGGAGTCCCGCCTTGTTTACCTTAAAACCTGCCGCAACGGGGATTGCGAGCAGAAGGATGAACAACAGTGATAAAATTCTTTTTGGCATATAAAAAAGCCGCCTAACAGCGGCTTTGCAAAGATACATTTATAAATTGTCTAAAATTGCTTCTATTGGTTTTGTGACCACATGATAGAGTGCTTTGCCAACACCTTCCATTGCAACTTCAGCAGCTTTATCAACCACTGCGTCTCCAACTTGTTCTAGCAAGCTACTTTTAGAGGATGTTTCTGCGTTTGTAGCTTGTTGATTGTTTTGTGCAGTTGGCATCGAAGATTCCATTATTTGCAAATCGGCATCAGCTGCTTCTGGAGGGCGCTGAAGTCCGTCTTTCGGAGAGCGCTGATGGTTGCATCGACTTCGTTTCGGCCGACTCCCTTTGCCGTCGTAAAGAAGTTGATCTTGTCGCCCTTGATAGAAATGGTAAAGTCAAAAGACGAAATGAATCCGAGCCTACCTCTAAAGGTATTCTCAATTTCAGCAGTGAGTTCCGGTGCTCCAGATTCTTCGTCCGTTGTTGTGAAGATGGACTTCTTGGAAAGTGCGTTTTCAAGGGCATTGCAAACATTGGCAATCTTGTCGCAGTTCAGCTTGACTTCGCAGCGGGCCTTGCGCACGTGATACGGAACTTCAAGAGCGCTTGCAAGTCCGGTCTTTTTCAAAAGTTCTAGCGGGAGGTTCGGTTCTACGATGATAACGTATGGACCCTTTTCGAAATTGACATTACGCAATTTAAAGGAAACAGTACCGTTCTTTTGAGAGCGGCGTTCCGAAAGCGTCTTGCTCTGGCGGGCGATGATCGGGAAATTCGGAAGAGGTCCAAAAGAATCCTTGACGATAACTTCCCATGCCGGCATTTCCGATCGTGTCAGTTCAAAATTCTGTTCAGATGTTGTCTTGATGGTGATGCTAGAAAGTCTTTCGATGAGGAGCTTTTCGATTTCCGGGAGGCCGTGCTGCAGGCGGTGGCTATCGTCGAGCGGGTAAACTTCTGCAAGCTGGAGCAAGTAGAAATTGTGTTCGTCGACTTTGTCTTTGGCCTCGGTCAAATCGTTGGCTGCATTGACATAGACTCGGTTTTCTATTGCTTTACGGGCAGACTTTTCAAGGTTTGCAATTTCTTGCTTGAGCGTTTTCAGGCGGAACTGGAGATCCGCGGTGAACTCGTCCATATCGAGTGTTGCTGTAGCCTTAAAGCCTTTATCCGCTTTTACGGGAACGACCTGGACGCCTTTGAGAACAACGTTACTCTTGACATTGTTTTTGGCTCTGTAAGTTTCGCCAAGGACGCTCTTACCGTCAGTGATGTCTTCGTACTTGGTCAGTGTCTGTGTTGCAGTAATCTGGGATTTGACCTGCTTTGCTACACCTGCAATAGCGGAGTTATTGGCATCTTCCTGGGAAATAGTGGATGTTGCTGTGTATGTAACGATTTTCCCAGCTATAGAAGGAACTACCGCAAGACATGCACAAAGGATAAGGCTTTTTATATTCATTACTAGTTCAGCTCCATCAAAATCAGCTTACGAGTGATGTTGTTTTTCTTGGTTTCGGCGATTGGCTTTAAAATCTGCCTAATCTTGGAATAAACTTCCTGGGAATCCTTGTACTTCAAGGGGTTCGCATAGACGACGAAGTCCAAGGTCTTTGCGGTCATGACATTGACTTTCACAGAGCTGAAGTTGCTCTTGAGTCCCTTCATGATGGCGTCGTGTAAATCTTCGGTCTGGCTGTCGGAGTATTCACCCTTGATGTTGACGACAACCTTGTACTGTGAACCCTTGGCGAGGTCCATCTTCCAGTAGCCGAGAATCTTCTGTTCCAGGCCCGGCATGGCTTTGCGGACTGCTGCGCCAATGTTGGAGTTCAAGTTGATTTTGGACGTGTGGCCGTTGTTGCGGACTACAGCCGACTGCGAACCGAGGAGGCGCGAAGTCGAAGTCTCGTATGCGGAGATGTCGACAGACACTTCGTCGTTTGTAACTTCTTGAGAGTACTTGATATAGACGTCGGCGTCCAGAGCGATACCTGCGAGATAGGAAAGGTCGTCTTCGGTATTGGCAATGTCGTTCTGCATCTGGAGGATGCCGGTCAGTTCAGCCTGACCTTCAACAGACTTGACATCGTAGTTCTTCTTGGTGAGGTAGCCGTTGATGGCATCTGCCGTGGTGCGGGAGTACGGGCTTTCGGCGGCGACTTCCGGTACGCCATCCTTGTTGATGCTAAGTGTCGGAGAAACCATGATGACCGGCTGGCTGATGTTCTGGGCTGCACCCTGGTCTACGTAAGTTTCGGTTGCTGCGTTAGCAGCGCTACCTGTGTTGAATGCCGTAGGTGTATTTGCGGTTGACTTTGTAGCAGCGGTTGCGGTAGATCCATAGCCGTCGAGCTCATTGTAGGCACTTTCGGCTCTTTGGCGTGTTGCTGCGGCCTTCTGACGGGAATCGGAATCGTTGCGCTTTACAGCGTTGGGGGCAGAACAGGCCGTTTCGGCTAAAAGAAGTGCTAAGCAGAGCGATGGAATCAAGTGTTTCATATTGCAAAATCTCTTTAAAGGTTTCCTACAATTAGTATACAGATAATATACAATGTTTTGTGTTCCGAAGTAAACAAATAATACGATTTGTAAAATACTTTTTTTAGGAGTTGCTATCATAGTGAAAATTGGATATATATACCCATAGAGGCTACATTTATTTGTAGTTTAGAGAGTGTTAGAGAAAATCTTCACGTGAGTGAGGTTGAATATGAGCGAAAAATGGATCTGGATGCCCGATTGGGCCTCGAATCTTGGTATTTGGGAAGATGATCTGATGGACGTAGCTCCTTCAGCAAACCATAACTATGTGCAGTACAGCCAATTGGCTGAGTTTTTGGAAAAGCCGGAGAACATTCCGGATTTCAAGAAATCGTCCACTGTTGTGGCATGGGGGCTTGGCGCTTTATCGCTGATGTGTTCTGCCGCGGACCCGCAAAAGGGGCAAAAGTGGATATTGCTTTCGCCGTATGCAGACTTCTGCGACGAGATTGGGAACTGGACGGTTCCGAACTTGCATTTTATGGCGCACCAGCTCGAAACGACTACGGAACCTGCGCTCAAGGCGTTCCAGGAACTTTTTGAAGAAGATTTTGGCGACTGGCAGGATGACTGGTTCGACGAGGCCAAGAAGTACGATGCCGAATCGCTAGCCAAGGGCTTGATGTATCTAGCGTCGCACAAGGTGGAATCGGTAATCCCGAACAGCGAGAATATTCAAGTGCTTTATGGGCGACAGGACACGGTTGTTCAGCCGGAATGGACGTTGAAGCTCAAGGAATTCTTGCCTAATGCAGAATTCAAGGAACGCCCTAAGGCCGGCCACTGGCCGCCGATGCTGTTGCTTTAAGTGGTCCTTTATGCTGTCATGTCCGCCGCCGAGCGGGCATCTCCATTTTCACTTAACAAGAAGGAGATTCCCGCTTTCGCGGGAAAGACATCATTGAGTAAGGTTTGCTATAACTTATTTTTCAATTTTCCAAGCGCAAATAGCGCTACAAGGTAAATCGCAAAGAACCACAGCAAGGCTTTTTCGAAACTTTCACCGACAGATGTATAGAAGGTGCTCCTCGTCTTGAGGGGCATTTTTCTTTGTATGACGCGTTCTTCGAAAATGTTCGTGTTCTGATCGTAGTGGCCATACTGGTCGATGAATGCTGAAACGCCGCTGTTTGCAAGGCGAGCGACTGGATATCCGTAGGTAACTGCAAGGTGACGTACGATGTTCAAGTGCTGGAAGGGGGCCGTGCTGTGGCCGAACCAGCCGTCGTTCGTGATGTTCACCATCAGGCGGGACCCTGCACGGATGGCATCGCGGATGATGTCTCCGAAAATGGCGTCGTAGCAGATATAGGGCGTCCAGTTGTAAGGGCCGTAAACAGGAGTTTCTTTGCCGGGGACAAAGTCGCCTTCGCCAAGATCCACATAGTTCAGGATGGGGAACACATCGTCGAATGGAATGCGTTCGCTAAACGGTACGAGGTGCTTTTTGATGTAGCGCTTGGGGAAATAAGGATCGCCCGGTGTAAAGAGGAACGACGCGTTATAGATTTCGAATCGGCGCGGGTTGTTGAAGTCTTTCGAAACTCGTTTGAAGTCAAGTGCTCCGGTGAGGATGCTTGCGTTTTTCACGTCCGCCATGTGATGCAGGCGGTTGATGACTTCCGGCTGTCTACGGATGTGGTCCGGAATGGCTGTTTCGGCAAGGAGTATTAAGTCGGCTCCGTTTGGCGTGCTGTCCATGGCCATGCCGAACGTCTTGGTGACGATGGAATCGAATCGGGCCTTGCTCCACTTGGCGCCTTGCGCAATGCTTGGCTGCACCATGGCGATGGATGGATTTTCAGGAGCGTTTGCGTTGTAGTACGGTGCTGCTTCTGGTGCTGAAAGTACACCACTTCCGTATGTCAGAAGAACCATGAAAATTGCGAACGGGATTGCAAATAGTGCGAGCTTTTTTCGGCCCTTCTGCAAGAAGGCGTAAGCGACAATCTGGTTCGAGGCGACAATGAGAATGGTGTAGCCGAACACGCCGATGATGGCGAGCGCTTGGATCAGTTCAAGATGATTGCCGAAAGTGTAGCCGAGATGGCTCCACGGGAAAGCGAAGTCACCTGTTGTGCGCACCATTTCGATTCCTGCAAAGAAAATGGGGAAGAATGCAAGCAGATAAGCTTTGCCTTTGATCTTTAGATTCTTGGCGGTGGAGTAAGCAAATGCGGCGAGGACATTGAACAAGCTCAAGTAAGCGATGAGGAGAATGAGCCCAAGGAAGATGAGTCCAGAAGGGGCTGTCTCTACGTTCATCACATTGCGGATCCAGTAGTAATTGATGGTGTTGTAGACCATGCTTGCCCAGAATGTGGCAAAGACTGCTGTTTCGCGGTTGTACTTGTTGAGCATGATGAACCACGGCACAAGTAGCACGAGCATGGCGGGGCCAAGCGGCAGAGGCGGGAATGCAAAAGCGACAAAGCCCCACGAAATTGTGGCGAGTGCAAGTGCGATGCGGGCATTTTTCTGCTTAAAGAGCTTCACGTTCCAGCGCGCAAAAAGCGAGAACCAGTAAAGCATCATCGGGATGAACGTCGTTACAATTTGGTAAAGCCCCGCATGGCTGCGCGTGAGGTAATCCAAGGCGAGGAACGCAAAGACGATGATGCCGTATGTGTTCATGAACCGTGCAAAGGGGCGGCGGGCGTTCTTGAAAAACAGAAACGCGATGGCTGCAACGATAGGCAAAAGCTGCGGAAGCTGCGTGTAAAGCCCCGGCGTATCCGGACGCATAAAGAACAGCACAAGTTCTATAGCCGCAAGTACAGAGGCGTAAATCTTGTACGCCTTCGGAAGAGCTTTAAGTTTGTTTAGGAACTGGTCGATAGTCATTAGTTATTAGTTGGTAGTCGTTGGTGCATGTCATTCCGTGCTTGTCACGGAATCGCCTTTCACGAATTACAATCCACTTTTATCTTGGGGATTGAACACGAGCACAAATTCGCCTTTCGGCGGATGGGCCTTGAAGTGCGCAGAAATTTCCGTCGGCGTTCCGATGAGGTGTTCCTCGAACTTCTTGGTGAGCTCGCGCATTAACGCAATCTTGATATCGCCAAAGACAAGCTTGATTTCTTCGACGAACTTATCGATGTTGTGCGGGCTGGCGTAGAAAATTTGCGTCGCTTCTTCGTCTTTCAACTTCTCGAGCAAGTGGATGCGCTGGGCGCTCTTCTTGGGTGAGAAATACTGGAACGTAAAGTGGTCGGTTGGCATGCCGCAAGAGACGAGTGCCGTAATCATTGCGCACGGGCCCGGGATGGCACGCACGTCAATGCCTTCGCGGACGCATTCGCGCACGAGATTGAATGCCGGGTCTGCAACGCCGGGCGTTCCTGCGTCGCTTACGAGTGCGATGTCGCCGGTGTTCTTCAAGAAGTCGACGTACTTGGGCGTGACCTTTTCTTTGTTGAAGTCATGGTAGGCTTCCATCGGCGTCGTGATGCCGTAATTGTCAAAGAGAATTCTCGAATGGCGGGTGTCTTCGGCAAGGACGAGGGGAACTTCTTTAAGGATGCGCACGGCGCGGTAGGTGATGTCTTCCATGTTCCCGATGGGAGTCGCTACGATGTATAAAGTATGCATATTGCTATATAAGATAGAAATAACTGGATTCCTCGTCCTAACGGACTCGGAATGACGTTTCTACAATTTGACTCGGAATGACGAGTTGCTAATAATCGCTCACGCTGTTTAAATCGGTGAGTCTGTTCGCGTTAAGCTCAAATGCCAAGCGCTGAACGAGCTTGCGGTGCATTTCGCTAGAAGCCTTGTTCACGAGGTCTGTACGGAGATGCCCATATAAAATGGCGTTAATGTCTTGCTGCTCAATGAATTCCACATGGCGAACGAGCGTTCCGTTGCAAAAGACTCGGGCCGAAAGAGCGTAGGTCCAGGATTCGTTGACGGGGAGGATTGGCCACAGTGGAATGAGCAATCCGATGTTCCAGGCGGAGTTAGGCTCGTTCTGCTTTACCGTTGCCTTGATGGTCGCTTCGCCGCGGCAGGATTCTCGTGGGAAATCTTTTTCGCTTGCTGTTTTTGTGTAGGCGCGGAGCAAGTCTTGGGAGAGCTCCAGCGTGTCGCCTCTATAAACGAAGGGGATGTTCCCGAAAAAGCTGTAGCTTTCGTCGGTCAGCGGGATCCCTTCGAGGTCGCCTTGCGTGAGTTTCATGGAGCAACCCGAAAGAACCGTTGTCAAAACGGTTGCGATACACAAAAATTTGACGATGGAGCGCATGTCTCAAAGATATAAAAAAACGAAAGCGACTGATTTTATTAAGATTGATGCTATGGATTTGCCTGCTTATTTTATTAGTGACGCCCATTTGGGAATCGAGCCGCCGGGAGCAGTCCCCGACCGCGAACAGAAATTGATCCAATTGCTTTCTTCCTGGAAGGGCAAGGCGAGCCATGTCGTTGTCGTTGGCGACCTTTTTGAGTTTTGGTACGAATACAACTACTATGTCGCATCGGCGCATTTCGATTTGTACCGTGCCTTTGCGGAACTTGTAGAATCCGGTGTCGAAGTTCACGTATTGCAGGGAAATCACGATTTTGCGTATGGTGATTTTTTCCCGAAACGCCTCGGCGTGGCGGTCCACAAGTCCCTGGTTCTCGAAATTCAGGGCAAGCGTGTGTATTTGACCCATGGCGATGGCGTTCCGAAATCTGATCGGGGCTACCGCTTTATGCGCAAGGTTCTCGATTTGCCGCTCAACCGCTTCCTATTTAAGCAAATCCATCCGGACTGGGGCATGGCGCTAGCCCGCTTTGTCGGGCGCAACAGTCGTAAATACGGCGAGAGCCGCGTCATTAAGGTTGATGAATATCTGGAATGGGGCGATCGCATGCTTAAAAAGGAACATTGCGATTTCTGTATCCACGGGCATCACCATATTTCGGGAATTTGGAACACTCCAAACGGCATTGTCGCATCTCCCGGAGAGTTTATAAAAAAGCCCGCCATCCTCTGCTTGGAGAATGGCGGACTGAAATTGGTTTCGCTTTAAGCTATTCAGAAGCTTCGCTTGCTCGGCCTTCGGTGGATTGAACCATCTTTTTGCTGGAGTTTTCACCCCAAAGCTTTGCTACAAGGTCGATGCTTGCAAAACTCTGCCAGTATTCTTCTACCCAACACCAATGGTGGACTTCACCTTTTTCGTCGGTAATCGTCCAGTTCTTATGTACCGAGAAGGTCATTTTCTGAGCTTGCGGGGTATAGTAAGGATCGGACGACGGTTCCGGTTCGATGGTAATTGTCCAAGTCCTGTCAGCAGTGCGCTTGTAGATAGCGACATTGAATGCTATAAGCAGGGCTAGAAAGATGAGGGTCCACTTAAAGTTCTTCTTCGTCAGCAAGTATATCACAAGGAGAACGAGTAATATACTGAGAGCTGCGAAGTTGTAATGGGTCGGATAAAATACTTTGAAGACTTCAATCATTTTATCTTACCTCTAGAACTTTTGAAGATTACTTTTTCTTAGCGGCCTTCTGCTGTGCAACAAGGGCGGCAACGCTGAACGTGAGGACGTTCTTGTCGACCTGGCTTTCGGTACGGAAGCTCTTGAGCGGAAGAGCGATGCCGTGAGAAGAAAGCGTGCCCATGAAGGATGCATTGGCGTGGCTAGCGATGGTACGGACGTTGATGAAGCCCTTGTTCTTGCTGAAGGTAAGCTTGAAGGTCTTCTTGGCTGCATCGTATTCTGCAACCATGGTCTTGTTTTCCTTCGTGTTGAGGGCGTTCTTGGTGTTGTGGTCGAAAATGATGGTACCACGAGTGTCGATGGAAAGCATCGTCTTGTTGCCCACAGCGTTACGGCATGCGAGTGTGGTCCATTCGCCCTTCTTCTTTGCGCCCTTGGCGGTGAAGACATACTTGTTGCCTTCCTTGACGAGGGTGTAAGCACCAGTTGCTACCTGAAGACCGATAGCGTTGAATGCGCCCTTGAAGTAAAGGAACTTGGACTTGGAGCCGATGATTCCGTTAATGAAGCGGAAAGAAGTGGACTTCGGGGTCTTAATCGGCGTGATGGCAACACGCTTGCCAACCGGGTCGACTTCGACGTCTACATAAGGACCTACATCGACAGTGCGGCCATCTTCAGTCTTTGTCTGAGTGGCAAGCTTGTCGAGCTTGAGAGCCTTGACAGCTTCTTCCGGGAATCTGATGAAGCCGCGAACATCCATTTTAACGATTACGTTTTCCATTTACACCTCTTTTGTTTGTTTTTTGATTGACGATAAAATAAAAATTAAAGTCTCAAATGTCAAAGATTTTCACGAAAAAAACATGTGCAAATGATAAAAATAGTTTTTTCGTAACCAATAACATTTGTTGTATAAAAAATAATAATAAAAAAGTAAAATGTTGCAACAAATGAAAAAAAATTCTCTTTATTTGTTATTTATCACGTTTTGGATGGCTTCAGATAGGGTTTCTGAGGCTCGCTTTGATAAATTAACGCTCCCGAAAGCTTGTTGAACGGCGCTTGTTCTATCGTTGAATCGGGCTCTATCCGATAGGATAACTATGTTATTTGAGGTGGAAATGTCGCTTTTTTCGATTTTTAGGTCTGATCGGACAAGGAATTTTGGGTAAAGGAGACGGTATTTGTCAGAAATGGCGTCTGCAATGCTCCAAACTGGGTCAATCAAAAGTGTAATATTCTCCTTTTTGACCATTTTTGTCGCTAAAATGGCGCCAGTACCGCGCCCGGCGATGACTTTTGGGGCATTGCCGTTTATCTGTGTTGCGCATTCGTAGATCATTTGCGCGTCAGTGACAAATGTCTCTTGCGACGGAGTTCCTTTATTCTCGCCGCTTCCGCGGTAGTTGAATGTGGTGGCTGCGTAGCCCGGGAGGCTATCGAGTTCGGCTAGGAACTGGGCGGCGTCTTCGTCGGCGTCAGGGTAATAAAGCAGGATGTTATTCTGTTTGTTTCCGACAACAAAACCTTTGAGAACGGTGCCGTCGTCGAGCGTGCAGCTGATGCTCTTTGCCTTATCTGCAATGGCGGTGCGGGCTTCGTTGTGAGTGATGGCGCGCGGGTATGCGTTACGGCGTTCGGTCAATGCCAGGTAAAATACCATACTTATATATATAAGGAGGAGTATTCCCGCGTAACGTAAAATGCGACTGAGTGTTCCCAAGGCAAGTTCTTTTATTTTCATAGCTGATAAGATAGTAATTAGTTGACGATGTGCATTTGACTGTCATCCTGATGCTCGTCATCCTCGACTTTGTCATCCTGACGCTCGTCATCCTCGACTTTGTCATCCTGACGCTGAAAGCGGAAGGATCCAGTAAAGTCTAGTTCTTGAAAAATAACTGGATGCTTCGCTGCGCTCAGCATGACGAGATTCAAGATTGCATGACGTTTTGCCGTCATCCTGACGCTCGTCATCCTCGACTTTGTCATCCTGACGCTCGTCATCCTCGACTTTGTCATCCTGACGCTGAAAGCGGAAGGATCCAGTAAA